>NZ_BJWE01000012.1 GCF_007990205.1 Pediococcus parvulus
AAGAAAGTTCTAGATGTAAACATCTGCCGGTCTGCATGAATGTTTACATCTGGGACTTTTTTTACGGGATGGATAAATTTTTCTCAAATGGTAGCGCTACAGGCTAATATTGATTATAATCAACTTAGAAGACTGAAGTGAGAGGTAAACCCAATGCAATACAATAGAATTCTGGTTCCGGTGGATGGCTCAAAAAATGCTGAACTTGCTGTGACTAAAGCTGTGTTTACTGCCAAACGAAATTCGGCACATTTAGATATTATTTCTATCATCCAAACAAGCCGTTTCTTAGATGTTTATGGGCACATGGGATCAAATACAGATTATTTAGATATCACCTACCGAAGAACCAAAGAATATGTTGAAATGTTACAACAAACTATCCATGAAAAATACAATTTTGATGATGTGTCAGTTTCAATTGAATCTGGCAATGCAGCTAAGATCATTGCTGAGGTGGCTCCTAAAAAGTTTGGCGACGATTTGATCATGATGGGTGCAACAGGAATGAGCGCTTTACAACGGACAATGATTGGCTCTGTAGCGGATTATGTCGTGCGTGTGGCCAAGTGTGATGTTTTGTTGGTCAGAACTGATCTAACGAATAAATTACAGTAAAAACTTGTATTAAACTAAAAAGGTGTATCCAATAAACGAGGTTAGCTAAGGTTAATTCGTTTATTGGATACACCTTTTTTGAATGCAGATTGTGGTTCCGTTAAACCATCGCTGTTTAAAACTATACATAAAAGTTAGAATTATCCAAAAAAGCCGTGAAAAAATGAATTTTTCACAGCTTTTTAAATTTACAAGTCTTAAAAACTTAATCGTTCAAAGTGAATTGTAATTTCATTTGTGGTTCGCCTAAAGCTAACATTTGACCGAGAAGTTTGTTGGCATAGGCCATTGCAACATCTGACATTTGGTTGTTAACGGACTCCAAGTATTTTGAAACGTCAGTCTGTTGGGTTGCAACCTTATCAGTTTCCATTTGAAGATGACGACAATCAGCAACTGTGTTTTCTTCAAACAAGTTTTCCTGATCCTCATACAAACCGAAGTTGTTATCACCCATCAATGCCAAAACGTTTGTGAGCCAGTACATGGCAGTTGGGTCACATTCACCGGTTGTTTTACGGTAAGCATCAGGTGTGTCATTAACGTTTGCGTAGAATGGAACTGGTGCATTAAACGTATTAGGACCAAAGGCTAACCAATGAACACCAGCAATTTCTGCAGGAACGTCAGAACGAATTTGTAAGATGTGTAATTCCTGATTTCGGTTGATACCGATTGGCCGGAACTGTTTCTTTTCGTCTTCAGTACCCGTGCCGTAAGGATCATATGGTGTGTTTTGATAGTGTGAACTCAAAACAAACTTCATATCTTCCACACTGATCTTTTTAGAAGTTCGGCAGATGAAAGGTAAGTCCTGATCAATTGGGGATTGGTCAATTTCAGGGTTGAAATACTTTTGGCCGTACCAAGCACGCGGATTATTGTAACGAGTATCCTTGATTGTGGCACTCCCAAAGATATGACGTAAGTTAACTTGGTCAGGATCTGGGTTTAAATGATTTTTCTCGATTAGTTCTGGTAAATCACTTGCAAATAAAGTGTCTTCAGAATCGAAATCATATTGGTCAATGTTGAAACGGTTTGGCGCAATGACATAGGCATCGTCAGGGATGCGGATCGCTGCCCAGTGATGCCCAGCGATTGATTCGAAATACCAAACTTCATCTTTGTCGGAGAAAGCCATGGCATTCATTTCGTACGTGCCATATTTTTCAAGAAGGGCACCTAACCGTTTGACACCTTCACGCGCGGAGTGAATATAAGGAAGTGTAATGGTTGTGATATCCTCTTCGCCAATGCCATCGGCTACAAGGGGATCAACACCCAAAATTCGTGAGTTTGAAGTAATCGTTTCAGTTGCAGTCATTGCGACGTTGTCACTGTTAATACCAGCACCAGCCCAAATTCCGCGGCCATCTGTGGCATCAGGAGTCGAAGTATAACGCAATGGATTTTCAGGTAAATCAATTTCAACGGGGCTTAAAACTGATTTGTATTGTTTAGGTTGATCCTCAGGCTTAATCACAACAAACTTTTGGGGATTAAGTGGACCGGCTCCGTCCTCGTTACGGGCGATCATTGTAGAACCGTCAATGGAAGCTTTTTTACCGACTAAAATTGTGGTACAGGAACCTTTAATACGTTTTGTCATAAAAAATATCATCTCACTTTAATTATTTACTTAATTGTAGATTAATTGGCCCAAAAATGCGAACCGAGATTTCAATGGATTTTTAGATTAACTAAAAGCACTTAAACGCCGACCAACAAAGTCAAGTTTAAGTGCTGATTTGATTACTTAGCTAAAATATGTTGTTCAATCCCAATTGCGACACCATCTTCGCGATTGCTGGTCGAAACAAATTTGGCGTACTGTTTAACTTCCTGACTGGCATTTGCCACCGCAATGGGTAAACCGACGTGTTTAAACATGGGAATATCGTTTTCTCCGTCGCCAAAGGCTGCCAATTGGTCAATTTTCAAGTGTTCTTCTTTTTGAATTTGAGCAATTGCATTGGCCTTAGTCGCACTGGTTGGGGTGATTTCGATATAAGCATCCCCTGAAGTCATCACATTTAAATCTGGTAAGTTTAATTGTTTTAAGTACTTTTGTAAACGATCAAATAAGGGCGGCTGAAAACTCATAACCATAAATTTATAGATTGTTTGAGTTAGATTGACAGAGGTTTTCTGAATAACCGGCTTTTCATGAGTGATCGCAGTTTCGGCGTCAGTTTCTTGGCAATGTTTATCTGTGAACCAAGTGTGATCAGAATACCAGTTTAAGGATACTTCGGGAAAGTTTTGATGAATAATTGTCATTATTCTTTTAACTGTTTGAGGATTAATAGCTTGTGAATAGATTTGTTGGTAGCCTTTAAGCTGAGGCTTGTAAATTAAGCCCCCGTTGAATGCAACTTGAGTGGTATTCAAGTCAAGGTCGTGAATGGCAAACTGCATTTCAAATGGTGCTCGTGCCGAAACCAAGGAGACTGGAATAGGACTATTTTTAATAACCGAAATATTTTTAGCACTGATTGATCCGTCAGGGCTGAGTAAAGTATTATCCATGTCTAAAAAAATGTGTTGAATCATACAAAATCACGCTTTCATCGTTTTTTGTTTAATTAAAGGTGACGCTTACATTCAGTGTAGCATTAAAGCAATCTTATTTGTGAAAAACAATTTGAGAAGTTTTGCGCTGAAAAAAAACAACCTCAAATTGATAGCTGAACTCAATTCGGAATTGTTTTTTTAAAAGCTAAATTTTTGAACTACTTACAGACAAAGTTGACTTAATTTATTTTTCAGCATCAGCTATGGCTTGCTCTTTCTTAAGCAAAGTACGGTCATAATGACGAATGAATGGGTACCAAACAAGAAAGGCAACGAAGGCACAGAAGATTGATAGAACGGCGCCTTGCCAACTGGCAGTGGCCAAGAAACCACTCAAGCCTACCGGGGTTGGCCAAGGTTGCTGAACAATAATTTTCTTGACTATTCCAGAAGTTACTGTGAAATAGCCAACGATGCCGGATACTAATGGTGCACAGATAAATGGCACTGCTAACTGGACGTTGTAGACAATTGGAAGTCCAAATAAAATCGGTTCGTTAATGTTGAAAATAGCTGGGACCAGTTCAACCTTACCAATACTGCTAAGCTGAGCGGATTTAGCTCTAAAACTTAACCAAATTGCCATACCTAAAGTAGCACCAGAACCACCAATGATAACGAAGGCATTCATGGGATCACCGGCGAAAAAGTGGTTAGCACCGTGAACATTAGCGGCCATATTAGCCAAAACGATTGGTGTATAGAAAGAACTCATAATGGTAGCACCATGGATCCCGAACCACCAGAGAAGGTGGATCAAGAAGATGATGACTAGGAATCCCCACCATGTATCAGCGATGTTACTGATAAATGAAAATGGAATGTAAAGGACTTTAAAGATATCGGTTCCGGCCATAATCAAAGCCAAGTTGATTGCACCAACAACAAAAGCTACACAGAAGCCTGGAATTAAAGCACTAAATGAATTTGCAACTCCGGCAGGTACTGAATCTGGCATTTTAATTTGCCAGTTGTGTTTGATGGTTAAACGATAGATTTGAACTGTTAACCAGCCAACAACTAACCCAGTAAAAATACCAACTGAAGCAATTCGAGTGATACCGCTTGTAGAAACGGCATAACCACCGCCGATAACGTTCAATTTATTTAAAGATTGAACGAACTGAATGCTACCGTTTTTCCAAACTAATTGAGGAACAGTGATGAACATTGCCATTAAGAACAACATTAAGCCATTTAATGGATCAAGGTTAAGGCTTTCTTCATCACGATAAATTTTGGTGTATGTGTAGGTAAAGGTCCCAGAAAAAACCAATGCCAAAATACCCATAGTTGAATTATAAATTACTTGGAACATATTGGAGAATCTTCCGATTGTACCAGCATACCAAGCCGCAAATCCAGGAATAGGAAAAGCCTGTGGTAAAACAGTTAAAATTAAGAAAATAGCACCAACAATAGAAAAAGTGATAACACTATAGCCGGCAGCCATGATTGCTCGTACGAAACGTGAGCCGGAGAATATACCGATAGCATTACTAAATTTGTCTTTGAATGATTCTGATTGGTCAGCCATATTTTTTCCTCCTATATATAAATGAAAAGGTTGATAAACAAAAATATGAAAGTAAACCAGACCAATGGTTAAGTAGTTTTTGTTTATGCCGTTTTTCTGAATTGTTATGTGATAATTTAAGATACCGTAACTAAACCAAAATCAAAATTGGTCTATGATAGAAACTCTTTAAGTACTCATAAAGTCACGTAAAAATGTAAGTATAATAGCTGAAATGTTTGCAACTTTTTCAAGTCTGAAAAAAGTTTTTTCAATTTTTTGATTTTTCTAAATGGCAAATTACTCAGTTTTATAATGTTTTTCAATTATGTTTTCATCTATTTCATCTCCTTGAAATCAATTGCTAAAGACTAGCTTATGTTGGTTAGTTTAAAATATTTGTATTCTTTTTGCAAGCGTTTTCTAAAGTAAATTTAATTAAAAAAAGTTATTGGTATAGGTAATACCCCAAATCTAGGGGGTTTTCACTTCTGTGTGGTTACTGAAATTAAATTAAAATTCCTCAAAAAAGTAACAATCGAACGTTAAAGTGTGGTTGCTTTTAACTATTCATTTATTTATTTTATGAAACGCTAGGAAAATTATTAATTTTGAAGTGCTCAATTTTGAATAGACCGATGTAAATAAAATAATGCTTTCATCCGTTATGAATTTGAAATTTGGTTGTGCAAATATTTCGCATTAGCTAATTTGCGCTCGTTATAATGAGGGTTGTAAACGCTGTTAACTCAAACAAGGTAAGGAGAATATTCTATGACCTATAAATCAGTAAATCCCTACACGAACGAAACGTTTAACGAGTATCAAAATGCATCTTCTAAAGAGATCGAATCTGCCTTGCAGATGGCTGCTGATCTTGCTCACACGTGGGAGAGTGAATCGCGTTCCAAACGAGCAGAGATTCTTCACACCGTTGCCAATCAATTGCGAGCACAAAAATCCAGTATGGCGGAAATTATGACTCAAGAAATGGGTAAATTGATTGGTGAATCAGAAGAAGAAGTAAGTTTGTGTGCGTCAATTGCCGATTATTTTGCGGACCATGCGGATGAATTTTTAGAACCAACTGAGATTGAAACCACTGGCGCGAGCGCAAATGTTTTGAAACAAGCTTTGGGACCAATTTTGGCATGTGAGCCATGGAACTTTCCGTTATATCAAGTCATGCGAATTTTTGCACCAAACTTTATGGTGGGAAACCCAGTGATCTTAAAACATGCATCCATTGTCCCGGGATCGGCTCGAAAAATTGCCCAGATTGTGGAAGAAGTTGGTGCACCTGAAGGCAGTCTGATGAATCTATTCTTAGATTACGACCAAATTGGCGAAATAATTGCCGATCCACGGATTACAGGGGTTGCTTTAACCGGTTCTGAACGCGGAGGTAAGGAAGTTGCCAAAGCGGCGGGCGAGAATCTGAAAAAATCAACGTTGGAGTTGGGTGGTAATGATGCCTTCATCGTTTTAGAAGACGTGGATAAAGACGTATTATATGAAGTTGCACCGGCAGCGCGTTTAGCCAATACTGGTCAAACTTGTACGGCTTCAAAACGGTTTATTGTCCTCGATTCGCTGTATAATGATTTCATCAAGCAGCTAACGAAAGCTTTTTCACAAGTTAAAATGGGCGATCCCATGAACCGGGATACAACTTTGGCGCCAATGTCTTCAGAAAAGGCAAAGACCAAACTACAAAAACAAGTGGATGAAGCCGTTGCGGCGGGGGCAACCGTTGTTTATGGTAATCAGTCGGTTGATTTAGATGGGCAATTTTTCATGCCAACGATTTTAACTGATATTACGTCTGAAAACCCAATTTTTGATCAAGAATTGTTTGGGCCGGTTGCCACCGTTTATCGGGTTCATTCTGAGAAAGAAGCCATCGAATTAGCGAACAACTCACAATATGGACTGGGAAGCGTGGTCATGTCGAGTGACTTAAAACATGCAGAAAAAGTGGCAAGTCAAATCAAAGCGGGAATGACGTTCGTAAACCATGGCTGGACCAGTTTACCGGAATTGCCCTTTGGTGGCGTTCGGAACTCTGGTTATGGACGTGAATTGAGCAAACAAGGGATGCTGACATTTGTGAATGAGCATTTAATTTATACGGTTGAAAAATAACGAAAAGAGATATCGGCTAAATGACACGAGAAGTAATTATTGCTGAATATTTTCAGATGTGGATCACAAAGGACTTTTCCAAGCTGACAGAGTATTTTGCTCCGGAAATTTGTTATACGGAATGCTATGGGCCTCAGTATGTGGGGCTTGATGAAGTTCAACAATGGATTAAAAATGAGTCAGCTAAGCAAACCGTTTTGGAATGGCAGATTGATGAAATTAAATCTGTCGATAACCAGTCTTTTGTAAAGTGGTTTTTTAAGGCTCACGAACAAACGACTTACGAATTTGATGGAGTTTCTGTGATTCAGTGGAATGCAGAGGGAAAAATTTCCAAATTGGATGAATACCAGTCTAAATCGAACCATATCCGTCCTTATCAAATCAAGTGAAATTGAGAATCCATGTTGACATGGTTATTAGGCTCTGTATACTCTTAGATAGAAATAAAATCGATTCTAATATAGAAAAAGAAGGAGTAACCATGGCAAATAATGTGACGGTTGTTGGTAGTTTGAATATGGATATTCACATTCCGGTTGCACACATCCCCTTGCAGGGAGAAACACTGAGTTTACTAAAACCTAGCAGTCAGGCGGCGGGCGGAAAAGGTGCCAATCAGGCTGTGGCTGCTCAGCGTTTAGGCGCTTCCGTGCATTTCATTGGTTCTGTTGGTGATGATGACGCTGGAAAACTTTTGCGAAATAAGTGTCAAAATGAAGGCATTGATATTAGCGGAATCCGAATTTTGAATGACGCTAATACTGGACAGGCGTTTATTATGCTGGAACCAGATGGCCATAACACAATTATGGTTGAGGGTGGCGCTAATAAGTTGGGTTCAGTGGAAGCTGTTAATGCAGATCGGGTGAATATTCAGCGTTCACAGATTACGATTGCCCAATTGGAGACAAATTTGGAGCCGGTCATCGCGGCGTTTAGATTGGCCAAACAAGTGGATCGGTTAACTATTTTGAATCCAGCACCGGCTTTGCCTGAATTACCGGAAGAATTGATTCAGTTGACGGATGTGATCACGCCAAATGAAACGGAAGCGGCGACATTGACTGGTCAAAAGGTGGAAACTGAAGCAGATTGTCAAAAGGCTGCGGCGAGGTTCCAAGAGATGGGAATTGCCAATGTGGTGATCACGCTGGGATCAAAGGGCGTTTTCTACAGTGTGAACGGTAGGAGTCGATTGGTGCCTGCGCATAAAGTTACGCCGGTGGATACAACGGCGGCGGGAGATACGTTTATTGGTGCGATTGCGGCAAAGGTGGTGCCAGATTTGAGTAATATGGATGAAACGATTGAGTTTGCAAATTTGGCGTCGTCATTGACGGTGCAAAAAGAGGGCGCGATGGATTCGATTCCTGAATTAAGAGAAGTGAATGAAGTAAAGTGAACGAAGAAGAACGGGAGTCAGAAGTTTCTAAGCGTAATGGAGGCGGGATCGCAATCCCGCAGGAATTATGCTTAGAAACTTCTGACTGTTCTTCTGAGTTGTCCTGAAGCTCGGCGGAAAAGTGCAGTAGATGGATATGGAGGCGGGATCGCAATCCCGCAGGAATCCTGCTTAATTATTTAAACCTGATTTGCGGAGTTGTCCTAGGACTTGGCGGAAAAAGGATAAGATGACAACATGAAGCACCATGAAATATCAAAAAAAGGGAAGTCTCAATGAAACTAATAGAAACAGATCATGTCAGATTAACAGCAACAAAAAAGAAATTTAGTTGGTTAGAACTAGCTGCATGGATAGCTTTAATTGTATCTTTGAGCTGGTTATGGAAGAAGAATTAATTTACACAAAAAACTAGAATCCACCTTACTTTGATTAAGGAAGATTCTAGTTTTTAATTGGCACAAATTAAGTACGTGCCCGAAATTGATGGCGACATGTCGGACAGGTAATTTGAATTTTTCCTTTTCCTTTAGGGATGCGAATGCGTTGGTGACAGTTTTTACAGGTGAAAAAGCGATATTGTTTGCGTTGCTGCCATTCCTGATAACGGCGACTTATCGGTTTAGTTAACCAAGCTGTCCATTGCTGAAATTTTCCGTTTTCTCGAGCTCGTTGGTAGATTTTTCGTGAAAACACGCGCCAATAAGTAGCGATCAGAAAAAGCAGGCCCAACAGATTGAGCCAACCAGCGTGGATAAAGATGGTTAAGAAAATTAGGATCAAACCACAACTAATCAAAAATTTATTCAAACTGTCCATGATTCCGTAACGGCCCTGCATGAACTGTACGACCTTATAAAGCCATTTTGGTGGTTGTTTCAATACTATTTCACCTCACTTTTGCTTAATAACAATTGATTGAAAACTAAACATGGCATGAAGCACTTAGACAATGAGTTCTCATGTCATGTTTAACATCATACAACAATCTCGCCTTAATATTCACCTGTCTTATGGTTTAAGGGTCATTTTTATAAAGGTTATCGGCATACCAAATGGTTTAGCAGCGCGTTCGCTGACCTTTTTGAAACCCATTTTGTTATAAAGGTGAATGGCGCGTTCATTAAAATCCGCCACTTCCAAGGTGACTTTGCCAAAGTAGTGGTAGTGCTGACGACCAAAGGCAATGCATTGTTGAACAAATTGTTCTCCGTAGCCTTTTCCAGTATCTTCAGGGCGAATTCCGAAGCCGATTTCCATGACGCCATTGTGAAACTGATATTCGTAAATTCCGAATAATTGCTCATTTTCATCTAAGATTGAAAAGTAATCGCTATTACTCATCAGCAATTCGTTTAATAACTCAGAGCGACTAACTGAAGGTGGAAAATTATAAAATGTATGCGGTTCTGGATACTGCCAATTGAGGTAAGTATTTGCTTGTTGCGCATTCATTTTCATAATTCTGGCCATCATGGACACTTCCTCTCACTTTTACCACCATCATACGCTAAAACACCTTTGTTTCATAGCGATGACGGGTATCTACCTTATTTTTTCTTCTGACCGATCACAATGGTTAGGCCAATTAAAACGGCACCTAAAATAAGGCAGATCGTATTGAATATTTGAGGTGAAAATGGCCGAATAATTCCGATAACAAGCATCAAAACGGCCACCGCCAACAAGCGTTGATAAAATTTATTTGACATTGAAAAACTTCCTTTTTTTAAATGGGTGGTTCTACTATTCTATATGCGAGCATTTTTATACCAGCGGGGCAAATGATACAGAATAAAATGTTTAGATTAAGGTATCAATGATATGCTATGATAAATATATCATAGTGGATCTATGTGAATTGAAAAATGATCGTTATTTTTATGAGTCTTGTTGGCTACATTGAGTAGTCAAACTTGAGGCAGTTCTTTTATATAAGAACTGCCTTTTTAATCATCATAAATTATAAACTCATGATAGTTATTTTTATAGGAAATATTGTTTTTTTTAAATAACCGTGTATAATACAAGTATAGTAAGATAAGAAAACGCTATCAAGCAATTCTAATTCTACAGTGAAATGGAGGAAAAAACATGCCGGATAATTTATTAGAGTATGAGATGTGGGGCAAAAATGCATTATACTGCGAGCCGCTTAGTCGTGGCTCAGAAAAAATGTCATTTCCGCTCCCTACTTATCAATCTTTGATCGGAACTTCCGAAAGTATTTACTGGAAGCCAACTTTTAAGTATGTTATTGATGATCTGAGGGTTATAAATCCGATTAAAGTCGAATCGAAATCAATGCGGCCATTAGATAAAAGACTTGCACTAAATCATAATACGTTAGCCTTTTACACCTATTTATCTGATGTTAGGTATCAAGTACGCTGCCATATTGAGTGGAATTTGCAGAGAGAAGACTTGGTCGCTGATCGAAATATAAAGAAGCATACTGCAATTTTTAAACGAGCACTTAAGGCTGGAGGACGCAGAGATGTGTTTCTTGGAACACGTGAATGCCAGGGATATGTTAAACCACAAATTTTTGGTTCCGGTGCTGGTTATTATGATGATGTGGAATCTCAATACTTCGGATTAATGTTTCATGGCTATAACTATCCATCTGATACAGGGGATCCAATGCTTTCTGTGAGAATGGATGCACCAATAATGAAAAAGGGAGTTGTCCATTTTAAAAGACCAGAAGAGTGTAAGATTATTCAGCCAATTCGAAAAATTAAAGACACTGGTGGCCATGACCAAAAATTATTTGAATCGGTAGATGACCTTTATAAGCAAATGATTAGAGGCGATGATAAATGACCGTATTTCAGGATTTGGTTAAAGTCTATGATGATAATCAAGATATGATTGGTAAATTTGAGCAAGACCAATTCAAAAATGATTATACTTTATTGCCAGCTTCACATGTTTCCGTGAGAGTTCAAATTGAGGTCACTTTGAATAAAGATGGACAGTTTTATACTGCAAGACAATTAGATAAACCGGGTGAAACGACTGTGATTCCTGCAACAATTCATTCTGCTAATCGAGCAAGTAATATAGCAGCACATCCGCTCCAAGATAAAATCAAATATGTCGCGGGCGATTACTCTGAATACGCAACTAATGATAAAAAAGCTAAGGCATATCACGAAGACTATCAAGACATTTTTGGGCAATGGGTACAATCGAAATTTTCAAATGCACGATTAATAGCCATTGAAAAATATCAAGAAAAAAATTCTTTGATAAAGGATCTTATTTCGGCCGGGGTCGTTACCCTAGATTCAGGGAAGTTAACCAGTAAGGATAGAGATGCTTATGTACGTTTTGATGTGTATGATGACAATCCAGAATCAATATGGCGAGATACAGAGATGTATCAGTCGTGGACAAAATTTTACGGTCAATTGTTAAAAGAAAAAACACCACTAAATATCGATTATTTGACTGGAAAATTAGTTCCAACAACCAAATTAATTGAAAAAAACATTAATCCAGCCACAAGTGGTGCAAAATTGATTTCTGCCAATGATTCTAGCAATTTCACCTATCGCGGAATGTTCTTGGGAGATGATTTTTATAGTATTGGCTATTTGGAATCCCAAAAAATGACTCATGCGCTAAAATGGTTAATTCAACGACAAGCTTTAAAGAGCGATAGTCGTGTGTATCTGTTTTGGAGTGAAGGTAATAGTAATGATTCCGTTGCACAAACTGCAAAATCTCTCACAAGTGGCATAACAGATTGGCAGACTCAAAAATATCAATTGCTTTCACAGAGTAAAGGCCAGGGAGATACTGGACAACAAATATCCCACGCCTATAACTCACGATTGTTGGGTCTTACTTCGGATATTGAGTATGGAAAACTAGTTCATATAATTTTTCTTGATGCCGCGACGACTGGAAGAATGGCAACTGTGTACTATAACTTTATGGATACTAAAATTTTTAAGGAAAATATCGAGCATTGGGCAAAAAATTGTGGAGTAATTATTAATGACGGCGGTGGCCAACATATTTATACGCCAACTATTAATCAGCTTATTAGCAGTGCGTATAAAGTAGGCCGAGGCGGTCAACGTTACGAAACATTAAAAAAACATGCATTAGGAGAAATGATAGTTGCCATCACAACTGGCCAGTCAATATCTGGTGATTTGCTAACCGTAATACAACACCGACTGGCTAAACCACAAGGGTATGATGCATTACATCAATGGTATAACGATTTATATAATTTTGCTGCGGCCTTTAATTACAACCAAAAGGGAGGAAAAAAGAATATGGCTTTAAATATAGATAATCACGATCGATCATACTTATTTGGTCGGTTACTAGCACTTGCAAATGACATGGAAGAGCGTGTGTTGTATCAACGCCAATCCGCCAATTCTAATGTAAGTTCGCGATTGACAACGGCCTTACGTTTTATGACTAATTTTTCAAATCAGCCAGCGACAACCTGGAAAAGGATTAATGAAAGCATCGTGCAGTCCTACTTTGGGTCGTTGAGTGCTGGAAGCCAGCATTATTATTTAGGTCAAGTTACTGACATTTTGGATTTGCTAGAAGATCATGGGATGACAGATGAACCACTAACACCTCAATATCTGACCGGATTTGCATCACAATATGTTTATAATCATAAAAAACAAGACAAAAAGACAAGTCTACAAACGGAGGCGTAAAAATGAGTTCAAATATTTTGGAACATAAAATTGATTTTTCAGTTGTTATCGGTGTTAAAAATGCCAATCCTAATGGTGATCCACTGGATGGCAATCGGCCACGAGTGAACGCGGATGGTTTTGGCGAAATTACAGATGTTGCAATTAAGCGTAAGATTCGTAACCGTTGGCAAGACATGCATAAACCAGTTTTGGTGTTAATGGAAGAAAGAGTCAAAGATGGTGTGATGAACATTCGAGATCGTGTGAAGCAGAGTGAGGCTGTTAGGGATGCTATTGCTTTACAAAAAGATGATAAAAGTCATTGGCGCGATGCTTTTTATAATGCGGCCTGTGCAAGCTGGCTAGATGTACGTGCTTTTGGACAGGTAATGCCATTTAGTGCAAGCAAAAAATTAAAAGATGGTCTGGATGGGGTATCGATTGGTATTCGTGGACCAGTTTCCATTCAATCTGCATACAGTGTTAACCCAATTAATATTAAAGAAGAGCAAATTACAAAGTCTATTAATCTCGAACCTGGTAGTGAAGGTAAGGCTAGTGATACGATGGGAACCAAGGCTTCTGTGCCATTTGCAGCATATAAATTTAATGGCAGTATTAATGTTGAGCAAGCAGAGAAGACTGGTTTTACGGAAGATGATGCAGCGGATCTGAAAGAAGCTTTGAAAACGTTATTTGTTAATGATAGTTCTGCTGCACGTCCGGAAGGCTCTATGGCAGTCTTAAAGCTGGTTTGGTGGGAACATGGTTCCAAGTTGGGAAAATTTGCACCCTACATTATGCATGATTTGACAACTGTTGAAGTTCCAGAAAAAGCGCAAAACTTTAATGAAATTAAGATAACCGTTAACGATCCTTCAGACATGACTGGAATTCATAAGACAGTTACTGATGGCTATTAAACATTTTGACGGGAGTTGGCAAAATGTATATTGCACATATTAGTGAAGATGATGAACGTATACAATCGTTAAAAGACCATTTGTTGAATGTGAGGGCTCTTTGTGAACAATGGGGAAGTAAAATCGGGCTCCAATATGTTTGTGGATTAGCTGGTTGGCTTCATGATGCAGGCAAATATAGCCAAAAATTCCAAAAGTATATTCGTGATCCGAATGGAAAGCGGGGGTCAGTTGATCATGCTACTGCTGGGGCCATTCTTTTGTATGATTTTTCTCGTGGCGACCAACATGATTTCAACCAAGAATTTAGTCCCAAGAAGGATGGCTCTGAGGCGTTAATAGAAGAGCTATTAGGGAACGTCATTATGGCACACCATAATTCCAAAGGTGCTCTTGATTTTATTGATCCAGTGATTCTGAATATGCCTTTTACCCAACGGTTAAATAAACAAGTTAAAGGTATTCGGGGATATGATGCTAACTATCAGGAACAATACCAACAAGTGGTGAATAACTATTTTACCGAATTTGAGGAAGAAGAATTCGCAGATTACTACTCGAAAGCCCTATCAGAAATAAAACAAATAGGAAATAAAGTACTTATAAATGATCAAAACTTTTATTTGAGGTATGTGCTGAGTGTATTAATTGATGCAGATCATACTGATACTGCTAATTTTGAAGGGAATACCAAATTTGGGTATGAAAATAATCAACATGATATTCTCAATCAATATTTTGATGTGAACGAAAAGGCTGTTCAAACCCAAATTTGCGAAAATACAAAAGAAAAAAATAACAAAACAAAAAAACTTAATTGGCTGCGTCAAGAAATGTCGGATGCTTGTTTTACGGCGGCTGGTGAGCAAACGGGCATTTATTCACTTTCTGTTCCTACAGGTGGAGGTAAAACACTTTCTAGTTTACGGTTTGCACTGCGAAAAGCTCAATTACAAAATGTAGATAGAATTATCTACGTTGTCCCTTACACGACGATTATTGAACAAAATGCTAACGTCATTCGTAACCGTTTGAATGGCAGTGCAAACAAGACGGACAACATCTTAGAGTATCATTCAACTGTTACACAAGAGCCAAAGAAAGATAGTTACTATTATTCTTGGGACAGTTGGGATTCTCCCATTATTTTAACTTCTCAAGTAGCTTACTTGAATGCCTTGTTTGGAAAAGGAAGCAAAAACATCAGACATATGCATCAATTAGTGCATGCTGTTGTGATATTCGATGAAATTCAAACATTGCCGATTAAGTGTATTGAGATGAACAATGCCGCCTTAAAATGGTTGAAAATACAAGGGACGACTAGTTTATTGTGTACAGCAACTCAACCTGCGTTGGACAAAATTAGAAATGGGTTACCTATAAGTAAAGAAATTGTGCCTGATTTAAAATTAGCACAACAAGCATTCAAGCGTGTTACTATTCAACCAGTATTCAACAGTGATAAACAGTTAAAAGTGTTTTCCCTGGAAGATTTAACAGAATTTATAGACGATAAATTACAACAGGGTGTTCATAGCTTATTGGTTATTTTAAATACAAAAGCAGCCGTACGAAATGCATACGAAGCGTTGAACGATCAAAAGGACCTATTTAAATATCACCTGTCAACAGCCATGTGTTCAAAACATCGGCAGGTTAAGTTCTCTGAAATTAAAAAGCAACTTGAAAATCCGCAAAAAAATTCAAAGAAGGTTGTTGTTTTTTCAACAAACCTAATTGAAGCTGGTGTGGATTTAAGCTTTGAATGTGTTATTCGTTCTTGTGCAGGTCTTGATAGCGTTGTGCAAGCTGCAGGTCGTTGTAACCGCAACAACGAAGTGAAACTTGGTTATACTTATTTGATACAGATGGATAAAAATGTGGAAAATGTTGGCGGGCCGCTAAAATTCTTAGGAGAAGCAGCCGGCATTACAAAGGTTTTATTAGCTAATAATGTTAACCGAGATCTTTTATCGGATGAAATTATGAGAGATTACTTTATACGTTTGTATGCTAAAAGGAGTTCTGATCTTCCTTATCCAAGTGATAATGGATTAAAACTTTATCCATTAATCGGCAGTAGTGATGAGGATAAAGAGCCCAATGTTAGTAGCGAGATCAGTTATTATCAGAAAAACAAAAAAATACCATCGACTTATTTAAGTGTGGCACCAAATACAGTTGCGAAATTGTTTCAAGTAATCGATTCATCAACAACTGATGTGATTGTTCAGTATGGTGAAGGGAAAAAGCTCGTAGCTGAGCTTATTTCCCAAAAAAGCAAATTTGAAAGTATTTCAGGACTTTTAAAGCAAGTTCAGAAATATTGTGTTTCGGTGTATGGGAATCGGGAAGAACCTGGTAGTTATCTAGGTAAATTAATGGCGGATGGCAGTGTACGCTATTGCCAAGAACAAGATATTTTTATTGCTGAAGATGGATCGTATAGTGAAAAATTTGGTTTAGGCGAAGGAAAATTTGATTCTTTAGACTACTAATGCACTTAGTTAGTATTGTGGTGCGAGTATGAAGTGCACATAAATGTGCTAGGCAGTTCGCACCAATATTTGCAGGAAATGATTTATTTTTAGTTGTATTTGTTCGTTACATTTTTTTAATTATGTCCAGCCGTCTAAATATAGATATTTCTTCACCAGATATACTATATTTTGCGGTCGCATCCTTTATGGGTGCGTGAATTGAAATTGTTAGCAATGCTAGCAATATTATGGTTAAACAACGTCGCATCCTTTATGGGTGCGTGAATTGAAATGACTCCCTGATCTTTTTTTGTTCCAAAAAATTCAGTCGCATCCTTTATGGGTGCGTGAATTGAAATAGTTTTGCTAACATAACCATATTTTGGTGACTTTGTCGCATCCTTTATGGGTGCGTGAATTGAAATTGTGTGAACCCATCTTGTGCAACTTTGGCATTGTCGTTGTCGCATCCTTTATGGGTGCGTGAATTGAAATATTAATTCAAAATAATCATAAGTTGTTTTGATTAGTCGCATCCTTTATGGGTGCGTGAATTGAAATCACATCTCTTAAATGCATCCTAAAAAATCGGCCTTGTCGCATCCTTTATGGGTGCGTGAATTGAAATTTCGTTTTCGAAATATAAGATTCCGAATGCGGAGTCGCATCCTTTATGGGTGCGTGAATTGAAATTCTTTTAGCACTTGATAAAGCACGTTGCCAAACGAGCGTCGCATCCTTTATGGGTGCGTGAATTGAAATAACACTATCATCCGATTTGAGTACAATGCGTAAAGTCGCATCCTTTATGGGTGCGTGAATTGAAATAGGTTGGTGATGATGGCAAAGTTACCTATTCAATCGGTCGCATCCTTTATGGGTGCGTGAATTGAAATCAGTCTTAATCTTAACTTTTTCGTCTCTTTTATTGTCGCATCCTTTATGGGTGCGTGAATTGAAATATCCAATACAGCCGTGTTACAGTGATAACTATCCCGTCGCATCCTTTATGGGTGCGTGAATTGAAATGAGCTTGATCGAAGCTACACATCTCCACCGCTCAAGAATGTCGCATCCTTTATGGGTGCGTGAATTGAAATACAATGACGGTGGAGCACTAAGTAACGTTACTTTTAGTCGCATCCTTTATGGGTGCGTGAATTGAAATAAAAAGATTCACAAGTACTTGTATGGTGTGAAATGTCGCATCCTTTATGGGTGCGTGAATTGAAATCAATCCGTTCCTTTACGACTAATCAGATATCCGTTCGTCGCATCCTTTATGGGTGCGTGAATTGAAATCATTTCCACTCCTGCAGGCACACACACGTTGCTTGTCGCATCCTTTATGGGTGCGTGAATTGAAATATCAAGTTGTTGACAAAGTTTAACCGATAAACTAAGTCGCATCCTTTATGGGTGCGTGAATTGAAATATATAAAGCTAAGCATAAAGACGATGCCGATGAGTCGCATCCTTTATGGGTGCGTGAATTGAAATAATCTTACACCTCCTATTTCTGATCACGATTCGGCTGTCGCATCCTTTATGGGTGCGTGAATTGAAATCAGCCATTTACGGAGCAAGTCCAACTGCTAAACAGTCGCATCCTTTATGGGTGCGTGAATTGAAATTTTAATCTATGTTATTATTATAACTCTAACTAGCGTCGCATCCTTTATGGGTGCGTGAATTGAAATATGATGTAATCTGAACACATGATCAAAATCGTTTGTCGCATCCTTTATGGGTGCGTGAATTGAAATCCTTTTTTAAGAAGCAATATCATGGAGTTCCATTGTCGCATCCTTTATGGGTGCGTGAATTGAAATTTTTTTAACCAAGTACTGTAACCTTTTAACTTCTGGTCGCATCCTTTATGGGTGCGTGAATTGAAATCGTTAAATTAGCAACGTCCGGTGACTTGAATACCTTGTCGCATCCTTTATGGGTGCGTGAATTGAAATTCAAAATTATTAGGGATGAGTTAAATGCTAAGTTGTCGCATCCTTTATGGGTGCGTGAATTGAAATTACGGATACCGGCTTCAAAGAACCTAAGATTCTACGTCGCATCCTTTATGGGTGCGTGAATTGAAATATGTGACACCTGGTCATTTTGGTGTAGATCCGGGTCGCATCCTTTATGGGTGCGTGAATTGAAATTTCAATGTTGCGGCTGTTGAACTAGATTTAAGTCGTCGCATCCTTTATGGGTGCGTGAATTGAAATCAACCACTCGTGGCTTTGAGTATAAGGAAGTTTCGGTCGCATCCTTTATGGGTGCGTGAATTGAAATAACGTACTAATCATTTGAGAAATTCTAGAAGCGGAAACGTCGCATCCTTTATGGGTGCGTGAATTGAAATTCTTCGTGATATTCTTCGTTAAACTTTTGAACCGTCGCATCCTTTATGGGTGCGTGAATTGAAATTGTTCAAGTTTCTGCTGATGTTACGCGTTTTGAGTCGCATCCTTTATGGGTGCGTGAATTGAAATGATTTAATCAGTGACGATGCGATTCTGGATTATAAAGTCGCATCCTTTATGGGTGCGTGAATTGAAATCCCCTTTCCTTAACCTTATGTACACATTGTAATACTGTCGCATCCTTTATGGGTGCGTGAATTGAAATGTCCAGGCGTTAACGAATTCAATGACGAACAAGGCGTCGCATCCTTTATGGGTGCGTGAATTGAAATAGTGACATCATTTATGATATTGCCAGAATGTTTGGTTGTCGCATCCTTTATGGGTGCGTGAATTGAAATTGCATACTATCAATGGCGCCACCGGACATATTCGCGTCGCATCCTTTATGGGTGCGTGAATTGAAATTATGGTGGCACTAATCTATCTCAGAGCACTTACAATGTCGCATCCTTTATGGGTGCGTGAATTGAAATAGCCATAGCTGGTGCACTAGGTAATACCACATTGCCCGTCGCATCCTTTATGGGTGCGTGAATTGAAATAAATCACAGGAGTCGGTAATTCTAGTATGCGTGGTCGCATCCTTTATGGGTGCGTGAATTGAAATGACATAACGGCTCTTTTGGTCTGGGCAATAAGTGTGTCGCATCCTTTATGGGTGCGTGAATTGAAATGTTTTGAACGTGACGGGAAAACGTATGAATCAAAGGTCGCATCCTTTATGGGTGCGTGAATTGAAATACTTTATATTGGTTCATAAATTTGGCCTCTTAATTGTCGCATCCTTTATGGGTGCGTGAATTGAAATACCAGAAGAAACAGCTGACTTATTATCTGGATTCGTCGCATCCTTTATGGGTGCGTGAATTGAAATCGAATACTGCACATAGCGAGTATCGACGTGCATACGGTCGCATCCTTTATGGGTGCGTGAATTGAAATACTCAAGTCAAGCAATGAAGATCTTACCTCACAAGGTCGCATCCTTTATGGGTGCGTGAATTGAAATTGCTCGGTTTTAAAGTCGCCGTGGATAATTGAACTGTCGCATCCTTTATGGGTGCGTGAATTGAAATATTTAGTAAAATGAAGCCCTCTGTATGTGTTCCATCGTCGCATCCTTTATGGGTGCGTGAATTGAAATTATAACAAAATTTCGGCTATGCGACAACAAGAACAAGCGTCGCATCCTTTATGGGTGCGTGAATTGAAATCATCAAATAACGAGTAGTCAGGATAAACGTAGTAAACAGTCGCATCCTTTATGGGTGCGTGAATTGAAATCAAAAGAGGAACTATAAAATTTAAAAATAATTATGTCGCATCCTTTATGGGTGCGTGAATTGAAATAAGCAACAATGCGTTGTATGCGATATTTGCCAAATGTCGCATCCTTTATGGGTGCGTGAATTGAAATATTTGGTTTTGCCTTCTTTAGGACTTAAAATGTAGCGTCGCATCCTTTATGGGTGCGTGAATTGAAATTATTGAATTCGACAATAATACAGGTGAAGTAACCGGTCGCATCCTTTATGGGTGCGTGAATTGAAATTTACAGCATGGAGCTTATTATGTTTCGAAGGTGGGTCGCATCCTTTATGGGTGCGTGAATTGAAATATGAATCCACGCATGGCTAGTATGACAGCCAAGCAGTCGCATCCTTTATGGGTGCGTGAATTGAAATTAACTCAGCAATGGTCATAGTAGATCCATCAGTCAGTCGCATCCTTTATGGGTGCGTGAATTGAAATAAAAATGGAATGATTTAACGCCACGTATGAAGACGGTCGCATCCTTTATGGGTGCGTGAATTGAAATTACTCTGCACTCTCATCACCATATCTAATCCGATCGTCGCATCCTTTATGGGTGCGTGAATTGAAATTTGAAGCGTTTACTGCTAAGTCATCCACATCAGGTCGCATCCTTTATGGGTGCGTGAATTGAAATAAGATAATTGCGGACCTGTAAGGCTAGCTGATTGGTCGCATCCTTTATGGGTGCGTGAATTGAAATATAAATAACTAAAAAAGTGTGACGGATGTGACGGACAGTCGCATCCTTTATGGGTGCGTGAATTGAAATAAATGCTCAAAATGATGCTAGTTCAGCAGTTGCTAGTCGCATCCTTTATGGGTGCGTGAATTGAAATTGCTATAACCCCAATCTGATTGATGGTGTGTACCTGGTCGCATCCTTTATGGGTGCGTGAATTGAAATTGATTAATCATTATTTGCTTGCCTCATTCAGTCGATTGTCGCATCCTTTATGGGTGCGTGAATTGAAATAGCCTTTAAAACTGAAACAGCTGAATCATTTTGTTGTCGCATCCTTTATGGGTGCGTGAATTGAAATTTGCACCAGATAACAATTGATCATGCACAGATGTCGTCGCATCCTTTATGGGTGCGTGAATTGAAATACGATATTCGTCAGCGTTTTTGCTTTCGATTCCTGTCGCATCCTTTATGGGTGCGTGAATTGAAATATTCCAAACATCCACCTTTCTACTTGATGTGATAATTGTCGCATCCTTTATGGGTGCGTGAATTGAAATAATGATGAAATATATTTAACGTCAGGAAAATGGTTTGTCGCATCCTTTATGGGTGCGTGAATTGAAATATTAGTTCCATTGGCAGTACTCAAAGAATCAAAATGTCGCATCCTTTATGGGTGCGTGAATTGAAATACGATAGAATTAGACTTCCAGGTGAATTTACCAATGTCGCATCCTTTATGGGTGCGTGAATTGAAATTGATTTAGATGATTCAACCCAAGACACAATTATTAAGTCGCATCCTTTATGGGTGCGTGAATTGAAATCATTAAATTTAGTTACACTACCACGTGCTGTTCCCGTCGCATCCTTTATGGGTGCGTGAATTGAAATGTTCTAAAGGCGGGGACGACCTTGCTAAACTTATCGTCGCATCCTTTATGGGTGCGTGAATTGAAATTTGGTGCACTCTTTATCTTTATACGTGTAAACAGCTGTCGCATCCTTTATGGGTGCGTGAATTGAAATTCCGATGTTTTTACGATAAAATCCCGATATTTTTCCGTCGCATCCTTTATGGGTGCGTGAATTGAAATGCCAACGAATACCCGGCAGAATGGTCAAGCAGTGTGTCGCATCCTTTATGGGTGCGTGAATTGAAATACCACTTGGCTATTGCATGTGGCAAGCTTCTAATTCGTCGCATCCTTTATGGGGTGCGTGAATTGAAATATATAATGAACGCCAGCCAGCAAATCATCATAGCTGTCGCATCCTTTATGGGTGCGTGAATTGAAATAACATCAAAACGATCAATCACGCGAATCTTGGTTTGGTCGCATCCTTTATGGGTGCGTGAATTGAAATAGGTGCCCACACACCAGGTTCTGGCTGGTCTGTTAGTTGCATCCTTTATGGCCGTGTGAAAGCGAAATCAACATTATTACTGATGATAATATTAGTGACTTATCATATTATTTCAGTTTATTGACCATACACGAATGAATCATTTAGAAGCTAACCATACAATATCTTTAAATAAAGCGTTTACATTTTTAGAATCGATGATATTATGATGTTAGAGAAACACTAAAACGTGATGGTGGAGATGAAAGAAGTGGAATATTCGGAAGATGATTTTTTGATGATATCCGGTATACAACATTTTCGTTTTTGTCAGCGACAGTGGTCGTTAATCCATGTTGAACAAGCATGGCAGGATAATCTATTGACCTATGATGGGCAAATTCTACATACAAAAGCTGATCAACCTGAAATTCGGGAAAAAAGAAAAAATAAGTTGATTGTGCGATCTTTACCAGTTCATTCTCGTGAATTAGGTTTAACGGGTATTTGTGATGTTGTTGAATTTGAGGAGAAGCCTGATGGCGTGTCGATCTTTGGCAGTGAGAAAAAGTACTTGCCCAAACCAGTAGAGTATAAACATGGACATAAAAAGTATGATTTGTCAGATACTTTACAGTTATTAGCTGAAGCAGCTTGCTTGGAAGAAATGCTTGGATGTACGATCCGTTCTGGTAGTATTTTTTATCAACAGACTAGACGACGTGAAGAAATAGAATTTACTGAATCTATGCGTGAACAATTACTTAATACAACGGAAAAAATGCATCAATACTGGAAAAAACGATTTACACCAAGAGTCAAAACTGGGCCATGGTGTAAAAGTTGTTCATTAGCTAATATCTGTTTGCCAGAATTATTATCTAAGCAGACCGTTCGTAGTTATCTAAAACGGAGGTTGAGTGATTGAGAAAGTTATTAAATACACTTTTTATAACGTCACCTGATGCCTACTTATCTTTGGATGGTGGCAATATAGAGATACGGGCAAATAAGCAAATTTTAGGTAAGGTTCCTTTGCTTAACTTGGAAGGAATAGTAACGTTTGGGCGTGCAGGAGCTAGTCCGGCTTTAATGAATGAGTGCATGAAAAGCACGATTCCAATGACTTTCTTGTCACCAAGTGGTAGCTTGATGGGAAGAGTAATTGGGGTGACCAACGGAAATGTTGTGTTGCGGAAAAAGCAATATCAGATTTCTGAGGATAATCAAGAGAGCGGTCTGATAGCACGAAATTTTATTATCGGAAAAATCTATAATCAACGTTGGATGTTGGAACGAGCTACAAGAGATCATTCATTGGTAATAAATACAAAGCAGTTCAAATTAGTGTCAGGTCAATTGCAAAAGGTTACCCAACAGCTATCATCTGCAACAGATATTGATATAATTCGAGGAATTGAAGGAAACGCAGCCACCCAGTATTATGGATTATTCGATCAATTAATCTTGCAACAGAAAAAAGATTTTCAGTTTCATGGTCGTAATCGACGACCGCCATTGGATAAAGTGAATGCGTTACTTTCTTTTGCATATACACTATTAGCGCATGATGTTTCAGCTGCATTGGAAACAGTGGGTTTAGATTCTTACGTTGGATTCATGCATCAAGACAGACCTGGACGGATGTCATTAGCTTTGGATTTGATGGAAGAACTGCGTGGCGTATATGCCGACAGATTTGTTTTAAGATTAATTAATAAAAAAATCGTGAATTCAAAAGATTTTCAAAAAAAGGAAAATGGCGCTGTCTTATTACATGAGGATGGCAGGAAAAAATTCATTGAAGAATGGCAACAACGAAAACAAGATAAGATTGTCCATCCTTACTTGAACGAAAAAATAGCTTGGGGGTTAGTTCCTTATACCCAAGCTATGCTACTAGCACGTTTTTTACGTGGGGATTTGGATGAATATCCGCCGTTTCTTTGGAAGTAGGTGAATTATGTTAATTGTAGCAGCATATGATATTGCCATTACTTCGGATGGCGGAACACGTCGATTAAACCGTGTGTCAAAAACCTGTACAAGATATGGACAAAGAGTACAAAATTCCGTTTTTGAATGTTTAATTGACGATATGGAATTTTTAAAAATGCGCCAAGAATTAACGAATATTATTGATCCAAGCCAGGATAGTCTTCGCTTTTATATCTTGGGAAATCACTATGAGCATAAAGTTATTCACATTGGTACAAAAGATGTACAAGATTTAGACGGACCATTAATTATGTAACTTTATGTTCAATTTGAATGTTTCTTTGTAGTTTAAAAGCCTTGTTAAGCGACTAACAGAAAGAAAACGCGTAAAATTTAATTTGAAAAGCAATTAATTTTAAGAAATGAGGGTAAATCATGTCAGTTTTAACAGATACATTTGAATTAGCAAATGGCGTCAAGATTCCTAAAGTAGGATTCGGTACTTGGCAAACTCCAGCTGGGGACGTAGCTTATCAAGCTGTGTTAAACGCATTGAAAGTGGGTTATCGCCATGTTGATACTGCCAAAGCATACGGTAACGAAGCCGATGTGGGTCGTGCCGTGCGGGATTCAGGCATTCCACGTGATCAGGTCTTTGTGACCTCAAAACTACCTGCTCAGAGTAAAACATACGATGAAGCAATGGCCGATTTTGATAGTACATTTAAAAAATTGGATATCGATTATGTCGACCTATACTTAGTGCATGCGCCATGGCCATGGAATCAGATCGGTAAAGATTGTGATGAGGGTAATATCGAAGTTTGGCGTGCTATGCAGGATATTTATGCCA
Source organism: Pediococcus parvulus (assembly GCF_007990205.1). Classification (GTDB taxonomy): domain Bacteria; phylum Bacillota; class Bacilli; order Lactobacillales; family Lactobacillaceae; genus Pediococcus; species Pediococcus parvulus. The sequence continues at coordinate 24,922 of NZ_BJWE01000012.1, forward strand.
GCGGTCGGGTAAAAGCGATTGGCGTTTCTAATTTTAATGTTCACGATCTTAAAAATGTGTTCGCTAACGCTAAGGTAAAGCCGATGATCAACCAAATTCAGTATTACGTTGGTTATACAGAACCCAAGATCACGAGTTTTGCCAAAGAAAATGGCGTTTTAGTGGAAGCTTATTCCCCATTGGCAACTGGTGGGTTGTTGAAAAACGATCAAATGGTGGCTTTAGCCGGTAAATATAACGTGAGTGTTGCCCAGATGGCATTACGTTTCTGCTTGCAAAATGGTGTTTTGCCATTACCAAAGGCAGTTGGGGAAGACCATATTGAAAACAACGCTAAGCTCGATTTTGAAATTAGCGATGCAGATATGGCAACTTTGAATAATATGCCAGATACAGCCCCAGAACATTCACATAATTCCACACAAGGTTAAAATTAAATTAAAAAACTGTTGACTTTCTAATTATGCAATTGCATAATGATTGTAATTCAGAGCGAGGGAGGCGACATAGATGCAGAATTCAAAATTAGGTTTAAACAGTATTGTGATTAGCGTGATTAAGATGACTGCCGATGTGTCGTCCTTCTTAACTTGCTAGTTTAGTTTGAGTTAGACAATTTTGGACCATCGGTTAGGTAAAATACCTAGCGGGTGGTCTTTTTTTATAATCAGAAAATAGGTGGAGGTTCTTATATGAAAAATGGTACACATCTTTTAACACTCGATAACGGCTATCATTTGTTTACACGTACGGTTGGAGAGGGCAAAATTAATCTTTTATGTTTGCATGGTGGCCCTGGTGGCACCCATGAAGAATTCGAACATTTTGACGAACATTTGAAAGATCTTGGGGTTCGCGTTTCAATGTACGACCAACTAGGCTCTTATTTTTCAGACCAGCCGGATTTCACAGATCCTAAGGTGCGAGATAAGTATCTAACGTTTGATTATTACATTGATGAGATTGAAGAGGTTCGGCAAAAAATAGGTTTGGACAACTTTTATTTGTTGGGTCATTCGTGGGGCGGCTTGATTGCGCAAGAATATGCTTTGAAATATGGGCAGCATCTCAAAGGGTTAATCATTATGAGTATGATTGATAATATTGCGGAATATACGCCACACGTGAATAAACTGCGACGTGAGACTCTGACACCAGCGCAGGTTTCGTACATGGAAGGGATTGAGTCAGCGGAAAAATTTGATGATCCTGAGTATCAATCTTTAGTGCGAATTTTGGATAATAATTTTTCGATGCGAAATCCGGAAGCAAGAAAGCACAGGAGTGGCGGCCATTTGGCGACGGCAGTTTATAACTATTTTCAAGGCAATAATGAATTTGTGATGGTTGGAAAACTGAATGGATGGGATGTGCGTGATCGTTTGCATGAAATTAAGGTTCCGACTCTGTTGACGTTTGGTGATCATGATACGATGCCGCTTGACGCGGGACGACGGATGCAACAGACGTTGCCGAATGCACGGTTTGTATTGACGCCGGATAGTGGACATTCGCATAGTCGAGATAATCCGGCGGCATTTTTCCAGAATTTGAGTACGTATTTGAGAGATGTGGAAGAGGATAGTTTTACAGCGTATTAAGGAAAGTGGGCGGATTGTGGCTGTCGCAAGAAGCTGTCCTAAGAAAGTGAGCGGATCACGGTGCTAGGCCACACTAGAATAAATAACTGTGCCGATAGTAGGATGACTATCCTATGGTAAGGCATGGTTATTTTAGTGTGGCTACTGTGAGGAGCTGTCCTAAAGAAAGTGAGCAGAGTGTGGCGGTGAGTCTCACGAATATAAGTGGTGCCAGTAGTGGGATGAGAATCCCACGGTAAGGCACGCTTATATTTGTGAGACTGCCACAAGGAGCTGTCCTAATAAAAATTGATCCAAGTCCTAAAAAAACGCGATCGAGAAGCCACCACTTCTCAATCGCGTTTTAATTATAATTTCACGTCCAAAACTTTAACCTGATAATCAGCATTTGGTGCTTGAACTGTCACGATATCACCTAGGGTCTTGCCCATCAGAACAGAGCCAAGCGGCGAATCCAGTGAAACTTTATTTGTTTTAATATCGGCCTCTTGTTTACCCACAATTTGATAGGTTACTTGATCGTGGTCGTCCACAAATTCAATGGAAACGTACTTACCAATTTCTACAATCTGATTGTCAGTGGGGGTGACGATCTTTGAGTATTGTAATTGTTTGGTTAGAAAATGGAGCCGGCTTTCAAGATGGCGTAAATCCCGTTTTGCAGAGGTGTACTCGGCGTTTTCGGATCGGTCACCGAGGGCACTGGCTTCGGCTAAATGTTTAATCAAGGTTGGCCGTTTTGCTTTCCAATCTTCAATTTCTTTTTCAATCTGGTGATATCCAGCGGCAGTAATTTTATTAAAGTATGGTTCTAACATAGTTTTCCTCTTCAATGGCTTGATTTTGCCTCCATTTTACACCGTTAAACAAAGAGATGCCATTTTGAAAACTAGAGTTTAATTACAGTCCGAACGCCACTTGGAACTGGTTTTTGCCAGTCAATCTGAGTAGCAGCTTCTTCTAAAGAAATTGTTTTGACATCTGATTTAATTTTGCCGGAGTTGATCAAATCCCAAACAGCCTTATAAACTGCATGTTGGTTGGCCATGACTTTAGGTGTTTGCATACCAATAATTTGAAGGCCAGAAGTCCGAATTGCCTTCGAAGGTAAACTGATTTCTGGTCCAGCAATGGAGCCAATTGAAACTAGCGTAGTGGCGCGTTTCATAGCTAAACTATTTGGAATAATCGCGTGTAAAATGAGTTCGATTGGATGACCCCATAAGTAATCGAGGATAATCAAGTTACCTTTAACAGATAAGTTATCGAGATTTTGCATGATTGTTTTATCATCATCAGCCAGTGAAATGGTTTGAGTGGCACCTAAAGCTTTTAGGCCTGCTAATCGTTCTGGATTACGACCAGTTCCGATAATTTCACTAGCACCAAGGCTTTTGGCAACCTGAATGGCTAATTGCCCCGCAAACCCAGTCGCACCGTTGATCAAAACGGTGTCCCCGGGTTGTATATCCAAACCAAATTTAAGTGGGGCAACACTGGTTAAAAGTGAAGACGCAGCGGCAGTACTTGAATAAAGATCAGTATTTTCGGGAATTTCCAATAATAATTTGGAGTTGGCGACTGTTCGTTGGGCATATGAGCCAAATTGCGGCTTTAAAGTTCGTGCCCGAAAAGCAACCAGCTTACCGTTATCGACGCGGCGGCCAATGCCACTAGCACCGGGGATGCTTGGAAATGCGGGATGCCAATAAGTGCTTGAATAGTGGCGACCAGCGGCGTTGGATTTATCGAAGTTTTCGATCGGAGCAGCCAATACGTCAATCAAGGTATCAAACGTTTCATCAGTTGTGGGTTCAGGAACATCCTGTGAAAAAAAAGGAGCAGTTTTAAAATTTTTAATCGTTAATTCTTTCATAAATAATCAGTCCTTTTTTATATTACTAGTAATGTATTTAATATAAACCCGAAAATTCTTGCTGTCAACTATAAATTACTGGTAATATATAAGCAGAAGGTGAAAACAATGAATGAATCACAATTTAAAGAAATAGATGCTTTGTTGCACAAAATTGGTTCAAAAGAAACACATAATCAGCATGAAACGTGGGTTGCTAAACATGCGGCCATTGATGGTGATCCGAAAAAAAATCATTTGACGCATAATGATTTGGATATCTTGGATGTTTTGTTAGACGGTGAAAAAACGGTGAGTGAGGTTGTGGCCGCCATTCAAATCACACAAGGTGGCACGTCGCGCAGAATCAATCATTTGGAAAAATTGGAGTTGTTGGAAAAATTCCATCAAGCGGTAAATAAAAAAACGGTATATTTAAAACTGACTCCATCCGGGCGAAAATTAGCACAAGCCCATATGCAGTTACACAAACAGCTGCGAGAAGAAGCTCTTGCAGCTGTTGCGGATTTTTCGGATGCAGATATTCAAACGGTGAAAAACTTTTTGAACAGGTTGATCAAAGTTCAGGAAGATTTTCAATCCGAGGATTAATTAGGCGTTCATCGGAAGTAACCAGTCAGAATCAATTAATTGATGTAAGGATTTGTTGATTGGCAGCCATAGTTTGGCTTTGATGATATCTTTTAGGGATGTCCAAAAAAGAGGATCATCTCGTTGAGTCTGAGTGGGATAGACGAAAAGGCATTCACCAGAAATCGTTTTAACTTCAATTTTTGCTTGGTAAATACCTAGCACTTGAACTTCTAAGACTGATAGATTCTGATTATTCAATAACATATTCATCGCTCCTCGTATTATATATTTTGAAACTTTGTTTCTTACTCTTCACTACTTAGATGCTGCGTGATATTCTCTAATTGTTCATTGGATTTAGGTCCAACTTATTGTCATTAATGGGTATTTTGCGATCGCAAAATCTTATCTCCAAAAGGATGTCCAGCGAACTATATCGACATTCGATTGGTTCGAATGGCTCCTTTGAATTAATATACTAAGTATGCGGTGGCTAGATTAAACCGAACTTAAAAATGTGTGAACTTTCTGCGGGCTTCTGGATAAGAAAATCTAAAGGCCTTAATTGAATGCCAACAACCACTAAACAAAGGTTAAATTTAGGCACATAAATAGGCTTGAGTCGCGAATTGACGCGATCTAAGCCTATTTAAATATCTTTATGCCCGACTAAGGATACTAATTCGTTTTCTTTCAATAATATGAGGTTTAGCGGCGTGATAAAACTCGTTTAACCAGAAACCTTCTTTTAAATCTAGCTTACTATCTAGTGCATAAATATCCAGCCAGTAATCATGTGTTTTGTCCGGCGGGGTCGGTCCGATGTAATGCTGGGTAGTTAAAGGATCTGTTTCACCAATTAAAGGACCAGCCGTACTGTTATTTCCTTGAATCATCTGGATGCCGCCCTTTTGACTGGCATTCTCGGGAATTTCTACGGTGGATGCTGCAGGAATATTTGCGGCTATCCAGTGAATCCAAGCAAACCCACAAACGGGCACAGAGTCGAAATCCAAAAGGGTTAGCGCAATTGTTTTGGCTTCTTTAGGGATGCCCGTAATTTCAATCGGAAAAGAGATTGCCGGGTTTTTATTATAGATGGCCTCTTTGGGCGCATATTTACCATATTTATCGAGTAATAAACCATTTGATGTCGGTACTGAAACTTGCATAGTCATGAACCTCCTCGTGTTTATTTAACTTAACCTTACGTCAAACTACGCAAAATAGGAACGAAAAAGCTTATTAATTGCGTTTCAAAATACGTTTCCAAATTTTCTGATCAGAATAGTCCAAAACGTGATTTGCATACAAGCGGGTCGTAAACCAAGTGACGAGCACAATCGAAACCGCTAAAATAACCAAACTAATTATGGCATCCATGATTGTGGCATTGCCGACCGCATACCGCACTGACATGATGCTTTGGGACAGAAACGGAATAAATGAGCCGATTTTAATCAAAACGGTGTTAGAATTCATGGCCACAAACGAAGCTCCGTATGCAGCTAAGCCAACCATAGTCAGTGGAGAAACTGCCTGGCTGACTTGATCTGATCGGGAAACTAGCGCGCCTAAACCGGCTGCCAAAATGGTGTATAACGTGATTCCCAAAATAAAGAACAACACTAATATGATGATAATGTTGGGTTGAACATGGCTCAAATCTAGATCTTTTAAGAATTGCACATTACCACTCAGATACTTCAGGCCAAACACACCACAGATTGCGGTAACTAAAACTTGTAACAGAATGAGAACAAACATGCCAGTGACTTTCGCAAAAAACTGAATTTGTGGTGAGACGCTGCTAACCAGAATTTCCATGATTCGGGAACCCTTTTCCGTAGCCACTTCTTGGGCAATCAGACTCGCGTAGCTGACCATGAAAATATAAATTAAGATGGTCACCACCATGGCTAAAATGCTGTTGATGGTCTGTTGATTATTTTTTTGAGCCGTTTCTTTTCCATTTGTATACGAAACAGACTGAGTTTTAAAGTTGGCGGGGGCAAAGAGAGTTGCTAGCTGTTTAGCAGATAAACCTAATTGGGCTGCCGTTTGTTGCATTTTCAGTGAATTTAATGAATTCTGCAAACTGGTAGTATCTACCGTTTTTCCATTTGTCCGTGATTTATAGATTGCAGAAACCTGACTGCCTTTGACTGCGACGGTTAAATAGCCGTCCAATTTTTCCTTTGCCAAACTGGTTTCAGCTGCCTTTTTAGTGGTGATTGATTTGCTGACGTTATATGCTTTCTTGGTATTGCTTTTAAGCAAAGCCGAACGTAATGGCGCGTTGTTGCTCACAATGGCAATTTGTGGTGTTTCACTAGTGTGATTCTTGATGGCGGCGATGCCAACTATGGTTCCTAATAAAATAACGGGCATTAATAACAAAACGATGTAAGTGGGACTTTTAATGTTTTTGCGAATGACTTGTTTGCAAACAACCCAAAATTTATTCATTAGACACACCCGCTTTCATTCGGAAAATTTCATCAAGAGATGGTGGTTGCTGCGAGAACTCACGAATGTATCCATTTTTGGTTGCCTGTGCAAAGACCGTTTTACCGACTTCAGGATTGGCTAGTTGCAATTCGAAGCCAGCTTGATACTTCTTAACGTCGGTCACGCCGTCAATTGCCAGGAGGTCGGTTTCGGTGAGAGGAGATTGAAGAAAAATACGCGTGTCACCAAAACTTTCTCGAATTTCATTGGTTACGCCATTTAAAACTGTTTCGCCTTGGCGGAGCATCAAAAGTTTATCGCTAATTTTTTCAACGTTCCCCATATCATGTGAAGAAAAGATAATAGCGGAACCTTGTGCTTTGAGCCGTTCGATACCGTCTTCGAGAAGACTGGCATTCACCGGATCGAGACCACTAAATGGTTCATCTAAGATGACCAGTTTGGGATCATGAATGAGCGTAGCAATTAGCTGCACCTTTTGCTGGTTTCCTTTAGATAAATCTTTAATTTTGTCGGTGCGTTTACCTTTGACGGCAAAACGTTGCATCCAATCATTTAGTTTTTGTTTAGTCACAGCTGGTTTTTGACCGCGCAACTCTGCAAAATAGATGACTTGTTCTTCGACAGTCATTTTAAGATATAAACCGCGTTCTTCGGGCAAGAAGCCAACGATGTCTTGATCCTTGCGAGTGAAAGGATGGCCGTTCCAAAATACAGAACCTGAATCGGGCTTGAGCAAGTCCAGAATCATACGAAACGTGGTGGTTTTACCAGCGCCATTTTGACCAATCAAACCAAGAATTTCACCGTCATTAACGGTGAAGCTTTCATCGACAACGGCCTGCATTTGGCCGAACGATTTGTTTAAGTTTTTCACTTGTAACATAGGTCACAACTCCCTTGTTGGTGACTGTATTCGTTTACATTTATTATACAGGATATTGGCTGGAAAAAGAATGGTTTTAGTAGGATAAGGTAGAAGTTAAAAAGTTTCTTGAAAGGTATGTGAAAGCGCTATAAGAAAGGGTATTATATAATCATAGTAACAGTGAAGTAATAAGTAGGAGTGAAAATTATGGAAAATAAGAAATATAGTATCGGCCTAGATATCGGAACCAGTTCAATTGGTTTTGCAGTCGTGGATGAAAATAACCGTGTCATGCGCGTGAAAGGAAAAAATGCAATTGGTGTGCGTTTATTTTCTGAAGGGCAACCAGCTGCGGATCGACGTAGTTTCAGAACAACACGCCGTCGCTTAAGTCGCCGTCGTTGGCGTTTACGATTATTGCGGGAGATTTTTGAACCGTACATAAATCCTGTGGATGAAGCATTCTTTATGCGATTGAAAGAATCAAATTTGTCACCGAAGGATGCTAACAAGCACTACTCAGGAGATATTTTGTTTAACGATCAATCGGATCAAAAATTTTATGAAAAGTATCCTACAATCTATCATTTACGTCATGCGCTCATGACAGAACATCGTAAATTTGATGTTCGTGAGATTTATTTGGCGATCCATCATATTGTGAAGTTTCGTGGGCATTTTTTAAATGCAGCTTCTGCCAGTAATTTTACTGTTGGTAAATTGAATTTGGAGGGCAAATTTGATGCTCTAAATGAAATTTATCAACGCGTTTTAACTGATGATCCGTTTGCACTTAGAACGGATAATTTGGATCATATCAAAGAAATATTGATTGATAACAAGCGGAGTAAGGCTGATCGGCAACGAACTTTGACTGGGGATGTGTATCAAAGTTCTGAAGAAAAAGAAATTGAAAAACGTAACAAAGCCATTGCAACCGAAATCCTGAAAGCTGCAGTTGGTAATAAAGCCAAATTAAATGTGATTACCAACGTTGAAGTTGACAAGGAAGCCGCTAAAGATTGGTCCTTAACATTTGATTCAGAAACGATTGATGATGAATTGGCCAAGGTTGATGGTCAGATGACAGACGATGGCCGTGAAATTATTGAAATTTTGCGTAGTCTATACTCCGGGATCACTTTGGCGGCAATTGTGCCAGAAAATCATACTTTATCACAATCAATGGTAGAAAAATATAATTCGCATAAGGCACATTTGAAATTATTGAAAGATTTGATTAATAATATGACTGATACGAGGAAAGCTAAGAATCTTCGTGCTGCATATGACGGCTATATTGATGGTGTAAAGGGAAAAGTTTTAACTAGGGATGATTTCTATAAACAAATTCAAGGTAACTTGGATGATTCAGCCGAAGCACAGAAAATTCAAGATGTGATGGATCAAGATGAATTTATGCCTAAGCAACGCACCAAAGCGAATGGTTCAATTCCGCATCAACTGCAACAACAGGAGCTGGATCAGATCGTTGAAAATCAAAAGGAATACTATCCTTGGTTAGCTGAGGAAAATCCAAATGAGACACGCCGCGGGGTTGCTAAATATAAGTTGGATGAGTTGGTCACTTTCCGTGTGCCTTATTATGTTGGCCCAATGATTACTGCCGAAGATCAGGAAAAACAGTCTGGTGCTAGTTTTGCATGGATGAAACGAAAAGAACCAGGAAATATTACACCTTGGAACTTCGATCAAAAAGTGGACCGGATGGCTAGTGCAAACCAGTTTATCAAACGGATGACAACTACTGATACCTATTTATTGGGTGAAGATGTGCTACCGGCACAGAGTTTGTTATATCAAAGATTTGAAGTGTTAAACGAACTCAATAAAATTCGAATTGATCGTAAGCCAATTTCGATCGAACTCAAGCAACAGATTTTTAATGATTTGTTTAAAAAGTTTAAAAATGTCACGATTAAGCATTTGCAGGAGTATTTAGTAGCTACTGGTGGCTATGATAAACGCCCGAGAATTGACGGTTTAGCTGATGAAAAACGATTTAATAGTGGACTAAGTGCTTATCATGATTTGCATGGAATTTTGGGTGCAGAGGTTGTTGATGCCAATGATAAACAAGACGATTTGGAAAAGATTATTGAGTGGTCGACAATTTTTGAAGATAAAAAGATTTACCGGGCCAAACTAGATGAGTTGACTTGGCTAACGGATAGTCAAAAAGAAAAATTAGCGACTAAACGTTATCAAGGTTGGGGTCGCTTATCAAAGAAACTACTTAGTGGTCTAAGAAACTCGGATCATCGTAGTATTTTAGACATTTTGTGGATTACGAACGAAAACTTTATGCAAATTCAAGCAGATCCAGATTTCGCTGAACTTGTAAAAAATGCTAATCAAGGGATGCTTGGCAAGAATAATTCACAGGATGTTATTAACGATTTATATACTTCTCCACAAAACAAAAAAGCAATTCGACAAATTTTATTAGTTGTTCATGATATCCAAAACGCGATGCATGGGCAAGCACCCGCTAAAATTCATGTAGAATTTGCGCGTGGAGAGGAACGTAACCCTCGACGTTCCATTCAACGTCAGCATCAGATTGAAGCAGCATATGATAAAGTGACCAGTGACCTCTTGGTAGACGCCGGTGTTCGTCAAGAGCTAAAAGATGCCATTAACGATAAACGAGATTTTAAAGATCGATTATTCCTGTACTTCATGCAGGGAGGTCGTGATATTTATAATGGCGAACCAATTAATATAGATCGCCTTTCAAGCTATGATATTGATCATATTTTGCCACAGGCCTTTGTTAAGGATGATTCATTAAATAATCGTGTGTTAACTGATGCTGAGGGAAACAGACGAAAATCGGATGCCGTTCCTAGTGAGCTTTTTGGTGCTAAGATGCGATCAACCTGGGAATTAATGAGAGAACAGGGGTTAATTTCAAAAGCTAAGTATCGAAATTTAACCATGAATCCTGAGAATATTAATGCCCATACTGAAAATGGCTTTATCAATCGGCAATTGGTTGAAACTCGACAGGTAATTAAGTTAGCTGTTAATATTTTGGCTGATGAATATACAGAAGATACCCAAATTGTTTCAGTAAAGGCGGACCTTTCCCATCAGATGCGTGAAGACTTTGAATTACTGAAAAATCGGGATGTGAATGATTATCACCATGCGTTTGATGCCTATTTAGCGGCGTTTATTGGCAACTACTTGTTGGAACGTTATCCTAAGTTGCAGTCATACTTTGTTTATGGAGATTTCAAGAAGTTTAGTCAAAAAGATACAAAGATGAGACGGTTTAACTTTATCTACGATTTGAAACATAGTGATCAGATTGCAGATAAGAATGGTAAAAAAATATGGCACAAAACGAATGATCTTGATTACATTCGTCACTTGTTTGCATACAAAAAGATTCTGATTTCGCATGAAGTGAGTGAACGGCGTGGGGCACTTTATAATCAAACCGTGTATAAAGCCAGTGATGATAAGGCTAGTGGACAAGGTTCTAAGAAATTAATCCCAATTAAAGCTAATAAACCGACCGAAATTTATGGTGGATATACTGGTAAAACACTTGCCTACATGGCGATTGTTAAAGTGATCAAGGGTAAGAAAATTGCATATAAAGTTGTGGGGGTACCGACTTCTGCTTTAGTTCAATTAGCAGGTATTGAACATGGATCTCAAGAGGAACTAAATCGGTTATATGACGTACTTAAACCTCAATTTACCCAACTGAAGAAAAACAACAAAACTGGTGAGATTTCTGAAACTGTAAGTAAATTTGAAATCGTTATTCCTAGGGTGAAGTACCAGCAGTTAGTCGAAGACGATGATAAATTGTTTATGATCGGGAGTGATACGTACCCGTATAATGCACAACAATTAGTGTTGTCAGAAGGTGCACTTAAAGTGATAAATAATGTTTATCGAAAGGGAGAAAACAGTGATAAACAAGAAAGTTATAAATTGGACGATGTGTATGATGAAATTATAATTGCCATGAAAAAATATTTTCCACTATATGATAATCGTGGCTTTAGAGAAAAAGTTGCGGAAGGTAAATCAACATTTGAAAATTTACCAATATCAAATGAATTTAAGAATGGAAAACTAACTAAAATAGGGAAAAAAGAGGTTATCAACAGGATGTTACAGGGATTACACGCTAATGCAACAATGACAGATTTGAAGATTTTAGGTATTAAATCTCCATTTGGATTTATGCAACAGCCAACAGGTATTGCATTAAGTGAGAATGCTCAACTAATTTATCAGTCGCCAACAGATTTATTTGAACGGCGAGTACAATTGAATAAAATTAAGTAAAAAGAAAAGCTATTGTCGGTTTAATAACCTTCAATAGCTTTTCTTAATAAAATTATGTATGGTCCGATAGCGGACTCAAAAGATAAAACTCAGCATAAAGCTTTGTTTGATTTTAACCCAGAGCGTCAAATCAATATAGTTAAAATATTAAGTGTGTCGAACTTAACAATTGCATAATATCATATTAACGCTTTCAAAACAAGGAGGAATTTTATATGGGATGGCGAACAGTTGTGGTTACACAACACGCAAAGATTTCCTATTCAGGACATTGTGTGGTCGTTCAAACGGCAGATAGTATTAATCAAATTCCAGTGAGTGATATTCAGATTCTACTGGTTAGTACAACGCGGGCGGTAATTACTAGTGCTGTAATTAGTGAATTAGCCAAGCATCAAAGTAAAGTGATTTTTACGGATAACAGTGGACAACCTGTTACGGAGACGGTAGATTATTATCCAAATAATCGTGATCCGCAGTTGCTAAACACGCAATTTAACTGGTCTGAGAAACGAAAGACAGATTTGTGGACTAAGATTGTCGTTCAAAAAATTGCTAATCAAATTTTTGTGGTAGATTCCTTGGGCATTGAATCCCAGGAGTTAAAGGATGAGCTTTCGAAGTTAGAGGTGAATGACGTTACAAATCGAGAAGCAGTTGTTGCTCGAAAATATTTTTCATTATTGTTTGAAGATGAAGCATCCCGACGAGATTTTAGCCCGACGAACGCAGCTTTAAATTATGGATATGCTATCATTTTATCTGCCGTTAATCGAGAAATTGTTGCAAATGGTTATATAACCCAATTAGGGATTCATCATCATAGTCAAGAAAACAACTTTAATTTAGGCTCTGATTTGATGGAACCTTTTAGGCCAATAATTGATTGGTGGGTTAAACAAAAGAAATTTAACGATTTTACCCCAGATATTAAGTTTGGCTTAGTGGGTTTGCTAGATTTACAGATGAAATATAACGGACAGAATACTATTATGAGGAATGCTATTTCTAAGCATGTACTCAACTGTTTAAAGTATTTAAGTGAAGAGACTGACAAAATAAAAATTGAGGTGGAGATTAGTGAGGTATCGAATAATGCGATTAATGGTAATGTTTGATTTACCGGTTGAAACGAGTAAAGATCGACGAAATTATCGAAAATTCCGAAAGGCATTGCTGAATGAAGGGTTTTTGATGGTGCAATTTTCAATATATGTACGCGTATGTGTGGATAAAAAGAGTGCCCATTTAATGGAAAAAAGAATTGCCACTTATGCACCGGCAGATGGGTTGATTCAGAGTCTAATGGTAACTGAAAAACAATATAATAGTATGAACTTTATTGTAGGTGAACCCAAGCAAGATGTACGTAATTCAGCTGAAAGGACCATCATTATATGAATCTTACATATTTTCCGTTTAAACCAATTGTTATTAATACGAATAAACCAACTTTGATTGAGACCAGTAATCGAAAGGTTTACACAGATTTGGTTTCAGGATTGCGCGGATATACTGATTCAGTAAAAATTAGTGATGATAATTTTGAAATTGAAGAATGTGAAAAAGCCATTCAATGGATTGGGGATGCATTTGTTGACGTAGACTTAAATAAGATGTACCAAAGCCAATTGCAAAAGCAAATCGTGTCAAAATTGGATGATGCTTCTAGGCAAAAACTAACTGAAATCAATAGTCAATTAAAATCACTAATTTTTGATGCAACATTTTCATTAGATTTACCTCTTAAGGTTAACGACGAATTTGATCCGATTAAGTTGGTAAAGTACTGTGAAGTTAGCTTTGTAAGTGCTTTAAAGCAAGATCCATATGGTATAATTGAAACGGTGTTAAAAACTGCTTCTGAATTAAAGGAAACCAAAGTACTTGTCTTGACTAGTGTGAAAAATTATCTCAGTGTCAGCCAATTTGATGAATTGGTGAGTTTAATTAAGTCACTTGATTTGAATATCCTATTTATTTCATTCTCAGAAATGGATAATCATGAAGAATTTGATAAATGCCGTTATTACTACGTTGATCAGGATTTTGTTGATTGGCGGTACTAGATACTATGAGAATAGCATTATAAAAAAACGGTTTTAGAAGAGTGTCGAATCAATATAGTTAAGAGCCTTTCGTATATGCCGTCATAGACTTCCGCTGTTTTAGAAGAGTGTCGAATCAATATAGTTAAGAGCCATTGAACGAAACGAAATATGGTGAACAGAGTTTTAGAAGAGTGTCGAATCAATATAGTTAAGAGCTGTGTATCGGCTTGATTATCCTTGTTCGCTGTTTTAGAAGAGTGTCGAATCAATATAGTTAAGAGCCACTATGCAAGGACAGTTTGACCTGTCCAGGTTTTAGAAGAGTGTCGAATCAATATAGTTAAGAGCATGATGAGCTTTACTACCGGTTTGTGACGCGTTTTAGAAGAGTGTCGAATCAATATAGTTAAGAGCCCTGTGTATGTGGCACACACAATAAAGTTTGTTTTAGAAGAGTGTCGAATCAATATAGTTAAGAGCAATATCGATACACAGGTTTTGATTAACAAGGTTTTAGAAGAGTGTCGAATCAATATAGTTAAGAGCGGAAGAGATTTATACTGTGCTTTCGCGTTAGTTTTAGAAGAGTGTCGAATCAATATAGTTAAGAGCCGCAAGTTGATAATCAGGAAAATGACTTGAGTTTTAGAAGAGTGTCGAATCAATATAGTTAAGAGCGACGAATACAAAGCTAAGACAGACGAACAAGTTTTAGAAGAGTGTCGAATCAATATAGTTAAGAGCTTAGTCCAATGGGCAGCACAACAGGCTGGGGTTTTAGAAGAGTGTCGAATCAATATAGTTAAGAGCCTGGCTGTGGCCCGGAAGAATCCGAGGCAAGTTTTAGAAGAGTGTCGAATCAATATAGTTAAGAGCGTTCATCTAGTGGGGTAGTCTCAAGCTCTGGTTTTAGAAGAGTGTCGAATCAATATAGTTAAGAGCAAGCGTTTTGAGTGGGAGTTGGAAGTCTGCGTTTTAGAAGAGTGTCGAATCAATATAGTTAAGAGCTATCCCCTTTTTTATTATGCAAACATTAATGTTTTAGAAGAGTGTCGAATCAATATAGTTAAGAGCACAGCAATGCAAATACCGCGTTAATAATATGTTTTAGAAGAGTGTCGAATCAATATAGTTAAGAGCTTGGCCCATAGACTTGTGCTGTACACTGATGTTTTAGAAGAGTGTCGAATCAATATAGTTAAGAGCACTGCATCCTTGGCATCATCACGAGCATTAGTTTTAGAAGAGTGTCGAATCAATATAGTTAAGAGCGGCAAAAATTCCGAATACAGCACACAGTGAGTTTTAGAAGAGTGTCGAATCAATATAGTTAAGAGCTTATCTCTTCCAATTGCATAACCAAGTACGGTTTTAGAAGAGTGTCGAATCAATATAGTTAAGAGCCAATGTACCCAATTAAAACAGCTATGCCGCGTTTTAGAAGAGTGTCGAATCAATATAGTTAAGAGCTGCGTTCACTAAAGTAAACCCTGTGTGCGAGTTTTAGAAGAGTGTCGAATCAATATAGTTAAGAGCTTAAACTGACCCCAATAATCATCATTTGATGTTTTAGAAGAGTGTCGAATCAATATAGTTAAGAGCTTTGAACCTGTATTCAACACCACATTTTTTGTTTTAGAAGAGTGTCGAATCAATATAGTTAAGAGCTTAATATTGGGCTAAGACTAGCTGGATCACGTTTTAGAAGAGTGTCGAATCAATATAGTTAAGAGCAAAAGGATCCTCAAGCAGGAGTCCAACCATGTTTTAGAAGAGTGTCGAATCAATATAGTTAAGAGCCTGGTAAAAATGAAGGACTGTATCATGTTGGTTTTAGAAGAGTGTCGAATCAATATAGTTAAGAGCAGAGGCAAAACAACTATGACAAAACTTACAGTTTTAGAAGAGTGTCGAATCAATATAGTTAAGAGCTTGATGCTCCGTGGAATAGTAAGAACCTGGGTTTTAGAAGAGTGTCGAATCAATATAGTTAAGAGCAACTGGACGGTTTAATCATGAGAACCATTAGTTTTAGAAGAGTGTCGAATCAATATAGTTAAGAGCGTGTTCAATCTTAATACTATCAGTATCACTGTTTTAGAAGAGTGTCGAATCAATATAGTTAAGAGCTAATAGGCTGGCGGAATACTGAAACGGATGGTTTTAGAAGAGTGTCGAATCAATATAGTTAAGAGCAATTGAGAAACAATTTAATACTAAGAATATGTTTTAGAAGAGTGTCGAATCAATATAGTTAAGAGCAGATTCTTTAATTTTAATACTAACCTATGGGTTTTAGAAGAGTGTCGAATCAATATAGTTAAGAGCAACGGATTGTTTATGTTCCTGTTTCTAATGGTTTTAGAAGAGTGTCGAATCAATATAGTTAAGAGCTCCCAAGCTCGACTTGGCTTAGTCAGTGGGGTTTTAGAAGAGTGTCGAATCAATATAGTTAAGAGCTGGTGATGGGGCCGTCTGTTAAATGGTTAAGTTTTAGAAGAGTGTCGAATCAATATAGTTAAGAGCAATTGTTGTTGAGCTTCAGATGGTCCAGGAGTTTTAGAAGAGTGTCGAATCAATATAGTTAAGAGCTTATACTGGTCAGAAGTGATACGACTACACGTTTTAGAAGAGTGTCGAATCAATATAGTTAAGAGCTTATCAGATTGAATATTTTCTATTGTTTTAGTTTTAGAAGAGTGTCGAATCAATATAGTTAAGAGCTTGCTAGGGTCTTTTTTATTCGGCCTCTGGGTTTTAGAAGAGTGTCGAATCAATATAGTTAAGAGCACAAAGGCGTGGTACACGCAGATGAACAGCGTTTTAGAAGAGTGTCGAATCAATATAGTTAAGAGCTCCGGATACTTGTATTGTGCCTTGCCACCTGTTTTAGAAGAGTGTCGAATCAATATAGTTAAGAGCATATCTGGGGTGACGATGCGCCACTAAGGTGTTTTAGAAGAGTGTCGAATCAATATAGTTAAGAGCTATTTTTGATGTATAATCAGTAAATCCGATGTTTTAGAAGAGTGTCGAATCAATATAGTTAAGAGCGCTCCCGTCCGAGCCTGTGCATGAACGTGTGTTTTAGAAGAGTGTCGAATCAATATAGTTAAGAGCCCATTTTTTGCCGGTCAAATTACTCTTGCTGTTTTAGAAGAGTGTCGAATCAATATAGTTAAGAGCACAGCGAACCATTGTTTATGCTCATGATACGTTTTAGAAGAGTGTCGAATCAATATAGTTAAGAGCTTCAACGTGATACTTATTAATCATCTCATCGTTTTAGAAGAGTGTCGAATCAATATAGTTAAGAGCCCGCTACGTTGGAATACTCAGAATGTTTTAGTTTTAGAAGAGTGTCGAATCAATATAGTTAAGAGCTTGGCCCCTCTGGTAAGCTCTAACATAGTCAGTTTTAGAAGAGTGTCGAATCAATATAGTTAAGAGCAAATGAATGATTTAAAAGATGATGTCGTTAGTTTTAGAAGAGTGTCGAATCAATATAGTTAAGAGCCAATTACAAAATGAGGCTAATCAAAACAGGGTTTTAGAAGAGTGTCGAATCAATATAGTTAAGAGCGCGAAATAAACTTAACCCGTGGGTACATCAGTTTTAGAAGAGTGTCGAATCAATATAGTTAAGAGCTATTTAGTTTTGCAGAATAACGAGTTAATGGTTTTAGAAGAGTGTCGAATCAATATAGTTAAGAGCTTGACGGGTAGTTGGTAAACTGTTTGCTGAGTTTTAGAAGAGTGTCGAATCAATATAGTTAAGAGCGGAAAAAATAAATGACTGATAAAACAGCGAGTTTTAGAAGAGTGTCGAATCAATATAGTTAAGAGCTTGTTGTACCAGCTGTCTCTGCTGATCCACGTTTTAGAAGAGTGTCGAATCAATATAGTTAAGAGCGGTGAAATTAATGTTTAAACTGTACGATTAGTTTTAGAAGAGTGTCGAATCAATATAGTTAAGAGCCAGTTAGTCCGTTACGTTTCCAACCCTGCAGTTTTAGAAGAGTGTCGAATCAATATAGTTAAGAGCCCATCTTTGATGTAAAACCCGTTAAGGATAGTTTTAGAAGAGTGTCGAATCAATATAGTTAAGAGCCCAGTTTTATTACACTTTCTAACACTTTTTGTTTTAGAAGAGTGTCGAATCAATATAGTTAAGAGCATTGCCAAAGCAATATGATGGATTTGATCAGTTTTAGAAGAGTGTCGAATCAATATAGTTAAGAGCAACCTTGATGGCATATAGCCCAACTCCTCAGTTTTAGAAGT
>NZ_BJWE01000013.1 GCF_007990205.1 Pediococcus parvulus
CCTAAAATAATATTGATTTGCATTGAAAAGATAGAAACGCTATTCTAATGTGGATTGGTATTATTTTTTATGTATCAAAATACGTTAAATGATGAGGTTATTTCGTGCAAATTCAAATTAAACCAGGAGTCACTTTAACAGTGATTCCTGTTTCACAGTTCAAAAATACGCAAGTTTCCGTTCATTTTTTAGAAAACGCATCAAAAAAAGAAACAAGCTATCGGTCATTATTAGCCAATATTTTAGAAACAAGTTCGCAAAAATATAGAAATCAAATTTTAGTTTCACAAAAATTGTCGCAGTTATATGGCGCAGGTTTTGGCACCAGTTTGATGCGTAAACAAAATGTGCATGATCTTATGTTTTCACTCGCGTTACCCAATGATCACTATTTGGCTAGCTCCGAACATGTGCTGGATCAAGGACTGGCCTTTTTACAAGAGATGATTTTTAATCCACTGACAGAAAATCGTCAGTTTTATGGGCAAACTTACCAACGTCAGCAAAGAAATTTAGTGGCTTACATTAATGCTTTAAAAGATGATAAGCAATCATATGCGGCATTGCAACTGCAACAATTATATTTTGGGGCGGAGGATATTCAGAGTGTGCCAACATTTGGAGATGCAAAACAAATTGCTGAAATTCCAAATCAGGCTCTTTTTGAGTATTATCAAAAAGTATTAGCCCAGGATCGAGTAGAAATTTTTGTGGTTGGCGATGTGGTTGCCACTCAAGTTCAAGAAATCATTCAAAAGTGGCCTTTAAGTGAACGTACCAATAATCATACTGACATTACACGGTTAAATTTAGCAAGAAAAGAAATTCAGCAAAAAACTGAAGAACAAATGATTGTACAATCAAAATTAGATTTGGCGTATCAATTTCCAACGAATTTTCGGGATGAAACTTACTATGCTGGGATTGTTTTCAACGCTCTTTTTGGCGGGTCACCGCTGTCCAAATTATTTTTAAATGTGCGTGAAAAGGCTAGTTTGGCCTACTATGCAACAAGCAATGTGGATGTTTTTAATGGTCTAATGGTGGTGCAAACTGGGATTAATGCACAAGATAAGGATCGTGTCTTAACCATTATCGATCAGCAATTAAAGGACATTCAAAATAATGATTTTTCAGATGATCATCTCGCCCAGATTAAAACGGGATTAATCTCAAATTATATTGGGTCCTTAGATGCTGAAAGATCATACACGAGCCGCGCACTGACTAATCGATTAGTTGGTAGCCAGACAACGACTAACGAATGGGTTAAAGCAATTCAAAATGTTTCACGTTTGGAAATCGTTACGGTGGCCAATCAAGTTCAGTTACAAGCCATTTATTTTTTGAGTTCGGGGGCCAAAAAACATGCATAAACGACTATATCAACAATTTAACGAAACATTATATTCAGAAACTTTAACAAACGGGTTACAAGTTAATATTTTGCCAAAAAAAGATTTCCACAAAACTTATGCTACTTTTTCAACCAATTTTGGTTCGATCGATCGGACTTTTATTCCGCAAGGACAAAGAGAGTATGTGGCTCAGCCGGCCGGGATTGCCCATTTCTTAGAACATAAAATGTTTGATAAAAAAGGATATGATGCTTTTGATTTGTTTGGTGAATACGGTGCAGATTCTAATGCTTTTACCAGTTTTACTAAGACCAGCTATTTATTTTCTGCCACCCAAAATATTCACGAAAATATAGATATTCTTCTTGATTTTGTTCAAGAACCTTATTTCACAGAGGCATCTGTTGAAAAAGAAAAAGGCATTATTGGACAAGAAATTCAAATGTATAATGATGATCCTGATTGGAAACTCTATATGGGTATTTTAGGAAATTTATATCCCCATCATCCCGTGCATTTGGATATTGCGGGCACTGTTAATTCAATTTCCCAAATTACTGCCGATGACTTGTATGCGGCCTACAATACTTTTTATAATCCAGCCAATATGGACCTCTTTGTGGTTGGTAATGTTGACCCGGATAAGACGCTAGGCTGGATTAAAGAAAATCAAAATAAAAAGAATTTCGAAAAGTTTACTGAACCCCAAGTAAAATTACCTAATCAAGAAGCCGATTTTGACGATATAATAAAACATCAGGTTGTGAGCATGGATATTAATCGGCCAAAAAGTGTTGTGGGACTAAAAGGGTTAGATGATGTTCCGGTGGGACGAGCAGGATTAGCCTATCGTTTGAAAGCTAATTTATTGCTCTACTTATTGTTTGGTGAATCTTCTGAGCAATATCTGAAACTGTATGATCAGGGTGTGATTGATGATACGTTTTCATATGACTTTGATATGGAACGGTCTTTCCATTATGCAAGCTTTAGTGGTGATACTGATCAACCAGAAAAGTTCCAGGAGGCGATTAAAGCCGTTTTGAGCCATACCGAACAGATACTACCTCAACTGGGATCTCAATTTCAACTGGCCAAAAAAGAAATGATGGGTCGCTTACTACAGAGGATGGATTCGGTAGAAGCAATTGCCAACAGTTATGAGGCCCAATTTGATCAAGCAACTGTATTTGATCAGGCGGCAATTTATGAAACGATGACTTTAGATGATTTGCTGTTGCTTTCCCATAACTTTCTTGACTTAAAAGGCTTTAGCACCTTTCAAATTCAACCATCGAAAGGGACTCAATTATGAAGCATGCATTAATTCTTGGCGCATCAGGTGATATTGGTAGTGCGATTGCTAAACAATTGGCTGCAAAGGGGTGGTCACTATATTTACACTACAATCAAAATAAAGTCGTTGTTCAGCAACTAATTCACCAGTTTATTAAGGCATACCCTCATCAAGAATTTTTTGGCGTTGCGTTTGATATGCAGACAAAAGAAAACTTGCCTGTTTTTTTGCAATCTATTTTTGAACTAGATGCTTTGATTTTTGCACAGGGCACCACCGACTATCATCTATTAACTGAAACTTCGGTGGAAGACCTTCAGAAAATGTGGATGATGCAAGTTGCGTTACCTATTGAAATGATAAAAGCTTTCCAATCTAAATTAGCCCATTCAAATAACGGCAGAATTATTTTTATCGGTTCCGTTTATGGTGGCTTCGGAAGCGCAATGGAAGTTGCATACAGCACGGTGAAGGGAGCTCAAACAGCTTTTGCTAATGCCTATGCAAAAGAAGTTGGAACTCTGGGTATCACAGTTAATGTTGTGGCTCCGGGTGCTGTAGATACCCAAATGAATCGTGTTTTTTCTAAAGAGGATCATCAAAAGATTGCAGCTGAGATTCCTGTTGGCAGATTTGCTAAAGCTGATGAAATTGCTTATTGGGCAGTTCAGTTGGCAGACGACCAGGCTGGCTATATGACGGGTCAAACAATTTATGTTGATGGTGGCTGGTTAAAATAATTTGTGATACCGGAAAACGATTCTTAATATGCTATACTAGTAGCGGACTAATTTAATAGTGGGTGAAAAGCGATGAGTGAAAGACAAAATAAGGAGATTGGTAAGCAACTCCAAGATGCACGATTAGATCAAGGCTTAACGATCGATTATATTCAAGAAAAAACAAAAATTCAAAAGCGATATTTAATGGCAATTGAAGCGGGACAAATGAATGATTTGCCCGGTGACTACTATGTAAAATCGTTTGTGAGTCAATATGCGGCGGTGGTTGGTCTAGATGCTCATAAGCTATTAGCAGGTGGTTTGCAAGCATCTAAAGAAGCTGAAACACGTGCCAAAAGCTTTGCAACCGGTCCGTTACCTTCTAGAACAACGCAACATAAACAAGTGGAAAAAGAAAGTGAATTTTCTAGACGATATGGTAAGTACATGGCATATGTGCCAACCGTTGTGGTCGTTGTGATTGTGGTTGTTGTTCTTGGCACTATTTGGGGAATGAGCCACGCAAATAATTCTAGTCAGCCCCATTTAAATAGCAGTAGAGTTAGTGTGACGAATGAGGCAAGTAGTACAAAGAAGAAAAAAGATTCCAGTTCAAGCGAATCTTCAAGCTCCTCTTCCAAGGCTGAATCACAAAAGATTAGTCAAGTTGGCAGTTCAACTACAGAATACACCCTTAAAAATGCACCTAAAAGTGGTTCCAAGTTAACCTTCAAGGCAGGCACAAGTAATGCTTGGATTTCAGTATCAAGTGATGGGACACAGAGCTGGTCTTCCACCTTACAAACAGGAACTTCACATACTGAAAAGATTGCTAAAGGAGTATCAAAAGTGACTATCACAATGGGAAATGCACCTCAAACAACGATTACTGTAAATGGTAAGAGTTTTGATTTTAACCCTCAAAAAGATACGACCCAAACAAAGACAATCACTTTAACTATTGATGACTAATTAGGAGGGAAATCCTTGAACTTACCAAATAAATTAACGGTATTCCGCATTATTTTGATTCCAATTTTTATTATTATTATGGTCATTCCTTATACGTGGGGAACGGTGACCTGGTTAGGCACCTCGATTGCTGTCACTAAAGTTTTGGCAGCAATTATCTTTGCTATCGCTTCCCTTACGGATTTGGCGGATGGAAAAATTGCCCGTCATAATCATTTAGTGACCAATTTTGGTAAATTTGCTGATCCACTGGCCGATAAAATGTTAGTTATGTCGGCTTTCATTATTTTGGTTTCATTAGGCAAGGCCCCAGCTTGGGTCATTGCAATTATTGTTTGTCGTGAACTGGCAGTTACAGGATTACGGTTACTAATTGTGGAGAACAATGGTCAGGTTATGGCGGCGGCAATGCCTGGAAAAATAAAGACAACATCACAGATGCTAGCCATTATTTTATTAATTTTAAACAATGTATTGTTTGCAGCTATCCATATTCCAATGGCTGCCATCATGTTATATATTTGCCTGTTCTTTACAATTTATTCAGGAATTGATTATTTTGTTCAAAATAGGGATGTTTTTGCAGATGGATTTAAGTAGGAAAGCGAAGTGAGTTTGGTTCTTATACTAACCAAGCTCTTTTTTAATTTAAAAAAATATTTTGAAAGAAAAGCGTATTTGAAAGTGGGAGGTAAACTTTGAAAGCAGAATTAATTGCAGTTGGAACAGAAATTTTACTTGGTGAAATTACGGACACAAATACACCATTTATAGCACGTGAGTTGGCGAATCTTGGCATTGATGTGTATTTTCAATCCACAGTTGGCGATAATCCTGAACGGTTAAAAGAAACGCTAAAACTGGCTGCCAGACGAAGTGATTTAATTATTCTGTCAGGTGGCTTGGGACCTACAGAAGATGATCTTACCAAACAAACAGTTGCTAAGTTTTTGAATCGTGAACTGATTTTTGACAAATCTGCGATGACAAAAATTGAACAGTACTTTGCTGAAACAAAACGAACAATGACAGAAAACAATCGTTTACAGGCGATGTATCTCAAGGGGGCACTACCATTAAGTAATCGAACCGGTTTTGCGGTCGGTATTTTTGATCAAGAAAAAACGGGACCAGACTTTTTATTGTTGCCAGGTCCACCAAGTGAGTTAGAGCCCATGGTATCGGAACAAGTCATCCCGCTCCTTAAAGAAACATACCTTAGTGACCATGTTCTCCGATCACGAATGTTGCGATTCTTTGGTATCGGTGAATCTCAGTTAACAACTCAGTTAGCAAATCTAATCGCAACTCAATCCAATCCCACAATTGCCCCCTATGCAAAGCAAAATGAAGTGACTTTACGTTTAACTGCTTGGTCTAAAACGAATTCTGAGGCTCAGCAGGCTCTTGATGAATGTGAGAAACAGATTCAAGCACAGGTTGGTGAGTATTTTTATGGATATGGGGAGCATAACTCTTTAGCCCAAGTTTTGGCAACCAAATTAAGTTCAATGAACCAAAATATTGCGATCGTTGAAGGCTACACTGGTGGTTTATTTTTATCAACTCTTAATGCGGTCAAGGCCGATCACAACATAGTGAGTGGTGGAATTGTACTTGGTACTAACGAACGTCAAATCCAACAATTTGTTGATATAAAAGGCGATTTTAAATCACGAGTGGTCACGGAACAATTGGCTACTCAAGTCAAGCATGAAACTGGCAGTGATCTTGGCATCGCAATTTCGCAGCCACATATCGAATCGACATCAACTGATGACCACAAGGGTAACGTTTGGATAGTGATTGTTGATCGCACCAACACGATAACAACAAAAAGGTATGAATTTTCAACAATTCGTCCGTTCGTTAAACAAAGAGTTGTGATGAGCGCTTTGCAAGCCATTAATAAAATTTTAAAATAATGCGAACTTTTGTTCGTTTTTGCTTGCTTTTTTAGAAAATAATCAGTATCATTATGACTGTTAGATATTCCCGTTAAGGAGGAAACAATTTGGCTGATGAACAACGAAAAGCAGCTTTAAATGCTGCATTAAAAAAAATTGAGAAAAATTTTGGAAAAGGTTCCATTATGCGAATGGGTGATGCTGCCCAAACTCAAATTTCAACGATTTCTACTGGATCCTTAGCACTAGATGATGCATTGGGTGTTGGTGGTTATCCGCGTGGACGAATCGTAGAAGTTTATGGACCTGAAAGCTCTGGTAAAACTACGGTTGCGCTTCACGCTGTTGCTCAAGTTCAAAAAGAAGGCGGCACAGCAGCTTATATTGATGCAGAAAATGCATTAGACCCTGTCTATGCAGAACACCTAGGGGTTAACATTGATGATTTATTGCTATCTCAACCAGATACTGGTGAAGAAGGTTTGGAAATTACAGATGCATTAGTTTCTAGTGGTGCAGTTGATTTAGTGGTTGTTGACTCAGTTGCGGCTTTGGTTCCTCGTGCCGAAATTGAAGGCGAGATGGGGGATGCCCACGTTGGATTGCAGGCGCGTTTGATGTCACAAGCATTACGTAAACTATCCGGATCAATTAATAAAACCAAAACGATTGCAATTTTTATTAATCAAATTCGGGAAAAAGTTGGAGTTATGTTTGGTAATCCTGAAACAACACCTGGTGGTCGTGCATTGAAGTTTTATGCAACTATTCGATTAGAAGTACGACGGGCGGAACAGATTAAGGATGGTACCGATATTATTGGGAACCGTGTTCGAATTAAAGTAGTCAAGAACAAGGTAGCACCACCATTTAAACGTGCAGAAGTTGATATTATGTATGGACATGGTATTTCTCAGACTGGTGAAATTATTGATATGGCTGTCGAGAAAGACATTGTTAATAAGAGTGGTTCTTGGTATTCATACGGTGATGAACGCATTGGTCAGGGCCGTGAGAATGCAAAGCAATATTTGGAAGACAATCCAGAAAAACGCGAAGAAATTTACAAGAAGGTTCGTGCAGCCTACAATATGGATCCAGAAGCAGAGGCTGTAAAGGATAAGGATAAAGAAAAAAAGGATCCTTCCGAGTTGGATTTGGAAGTTTCAGATAAAAAATAGAGATGATGGCTGGAAAGATAACTTTTCCGGCTATTTTTCTGTCCACTGTTATGACACAGAAAAAGATAAGGAGAAATTAGTTTTAAAAAATGCGGTTAATGAATGGTCTAGCACTAAAAGTGTGCGTTATTCTAAATTGTGTGTGGAATTTAAACATTTTTTTTGCCTTTTCAACTTAAAAATTTCTTAAATTTCAATAAACTCTCTAGCAATATGAAAATATAAATTTTGAGATAGCTTGATTAAACAGTATTGAGAATGCTAAACTAGGTATTGTGTGAATAATCAAAATAACATCATAAAAATCGGTTAGAAATTAACCAACTATTGATGATTCGGAGGTGGAAACATGCCTGTTTTCAATATAATCCTCGCAATCATCGCTATTGTTGTTGGCTATATCATTGGGTATTACGCGCATAAACTCATTCAGGAGAAAAATGTACGTGATGCTAAAGATACAGCTAGTGGTATTTTAGAAAATGCTAAGAAACAAGCGGCAACCGAAAAAAGGGAAGCTCTTTTAGAGGCTAAAGACGAAAGTCATCGCTACCGAACTCAAGTAGAAAACGAGCTTAAGCAAAGAAGAGCTGAGGCTCAAAAGCAAGAAGAACGTTTGCTACAACGAGAAGAAGCATTGGACCACAAAGATAATGCTTTCGAAAAACGTGAAGATAGTTTAGAACGCAAAGAAGAAAAGTTAAGTTCTGAACAAAAACGGATTGACGAACAACAACAAGAGGCATCCTCATTAGTTACAAAACGAACGGAAGAATTAGAACGAGTTGCGGCTATGTCGCAAGAAGACGCACAGACTTTGATTTTGAACGAGGTTCGGGATGGTTTGGCAGATGAACGTGCTAAAATGATTCGCGAAAGTGAAGAAAAAGCACAAGTTGATGCCAATAAAGTTGCTAAGGATTTAATTGCCCAAGCAATTGAACGAAGTGCTGCAGATGTGGCTACGGAGTCAACAGTGACCGTTGTGAACTTACCGAGTGACGACATGAAGGGTCGAATTATTGGCCGTGAAGGAAGAAATATTCGAACCTTGGAAACACTGACTGGTATTGATTTAATTATCGATGATACACCAGAGGCAGTTGTTCTAAGTGGATTTGATCCGATTCGTCGTGAAATTGCCAAAATGGCATTAGAGCGATTGATACAAGACGGTCGAATCCATCCGGCTCGCATTGAAGAAATGGTTGAAAAGGCTCGCAAGGACATGGATGATAAGATCCGTGAAGTTGGTGAGCAAACTATTTTTGATCTTGGAATTCATTCCATGAATCCTGAATTGATTAAATTAGTCGGTAGATTGAAGTTCAGAACAAGTTATGGGCAGAATGTTTTGGATCATTCCGTTGAGGTTGCTAAATTAACTGGTATATTAGCGGCTGAATTAGGTGAGGATGTTACGTTAGCTAAACGCGCAGGATTATTACACGATATTGGTAAAGCGGTTGATCATGAGGTTGAGGGTTCTCATGTGGCAATCGGTGTTGAATTTGCAAAGAAGTATAAAGAGAGCCCAGTAGTTATCAACGCAATTGCTTCTCATCATGGTGATGTGGGAGCAGAATACGTAACTTCAGTATTGGTTGCAGCTGCAGATTCTATTTCCGCAGCACGACCAGGTGCACGAAGTGATTCTCTTGAGAATTATATTCATCGACTTGAAAAATTGGAAAATCTGGCTAATAGTTTTAAAGGGGTCAAGAAGAGTTATGCAATTCAAGCAGGTCGAGAGATTCGCGTGATTGTAAAGCCTTCTAAGGTTTCTGACTTACAAGCAACTACTTTGACACATGATATTCGCAGTGCCATTGAAAAACAGCTAGAATATTCAGGAAAAGTTAAGGTCACCGTAATTCGAGAAGTACGCGCAGTGAACTATGCAAAATAAATTTAATTTTAAAAAGTTTGGAACGCAAAAGTTTCCAGACTTTTTTGTTTTCGTTTTCAAAAATTAATCACCTGAACTTGCGAGAATGAGAAAAGTCCGTTTTGAAGAGTAGGAACTCTAAAATTAAAATGTTAAAATGGAACATAAAGTTTTCTAATTTAAATGTGAAATGATCGTGAAGTAGAAAGTAGGAGAGAGTTTGCCACAAAAAACTAGTGATACGCCAATGATGCAACAATATATGGCGATTAAAAAAGATTATCCGGATGCCTTTCTGTTTTACAGGATTGGCGATTTTTATGAACTCTTCTATGATGATGCGATTAAAGGGGCCCAAATTTTGGAACTCACGCTGACTTCGAGAAGTCATAATGCTACTGATCCCATTCCGATGTGTGGAATGCCACACCATGCTGTTCAAAATTACGTGGATATTTTAATTGAAAAGGGCTATAAGGTTGCTATTTGCGAGCAGATGGAAGATCCTCGTTTAGCAAAAGGTATGGTCAAGCGAGAAGTGATTCAATTGATCACACCTGGAACAGTTACGGACTCCAATGTGAACGAAGCCAAATCCAATAACTATTTGACCGCTCTGACCACTGATGATACCAAACTGTTTGGTTTTGCTTATACTGATTTATCGACGGGTGAATTAAAAACAAGTCATTTGGATTCCCTCGAAGCAGTTATAAATGAAGTGGTAAATCTGCAATCTAAAGAAATTGTGGTAGACCAGTCAATTGATGAACGTATTCAAGATTCATTTAAAAAACTGAATATTATGGTATCGCATCAAAATAAAATTGAAGTTAAAGCTGAACTTAGTTATTTGACGCAAAGTCTGACTGAAAAGCTTGAGAAAAGTACCGTTGAAACGTTGCTCACGTATATTACAGTGACGCAGAAGCGGAGTCTGGCGCATTTACAAAAGGCGGTCGCCTATGAGCCTTCTTATTATTTGAGAATGGATCACTATTCTAAATATAATTTGGAATTGACCCGTTCAATTCGTTCCGGTAAAAAACAAGGTACGCTTTTATGGCTACTGGATGAAACACGAACGGCGATGGGAGGTAGGCTTTTAAAGCAGTGGCTTGATCGACCTTTGATTCAAAAAAAGCAAATTGAGGATCGTCAAATCAAAGTGGCTGAATTGTTAGACCATTATTTTGAAAGAAGCAACCTTCAAGATGAATTGGTTAAGGTCTATGATTTAGAACGACTTGCTGGTCGGGTGGCGTTTGGCAGTGTTAATGGTCGGGATTTAATTCAGTTGAAGACGTCGTTGCGACAAATCCCTAAAATTCAACATGTATTATCCGACTTAGATGACAAAGTATTTGGAGAAATGCTTGCTAAATTAGATCCAGTGGATGACATTGCCGATTTGATTGAACGCTCAATTGTGGACGAACCGCCCATTTCAGTTACTGAAGGCAACGTCATTAAAGATGGTTATAACGCGCAATTGGACAAGTATCGAGATGCCATGACCAATGGTAAAAAGTGGATGGCTGAATTAGAAGCTTCCGAACGAAAAGCCACAGGAATCCGAAATCTGAAAGTCGGGTATAACAAGGTATTCGGCTATTATATTGAAATCACAAAGACTAATTTAGGTAACGTTCCAGAGGGGCGCTATGAACGCAAACAGACTTTAACAAATGCCGAACGGTTTATCACCCCAGCGCTAAAAGAAAAAGAAAGTCTAATTCTAGAAGCAGAAGACAAATCAACAACGCTTGAATATGAATTGTTTACCAAAATTCGTGAACAAATTAAACAAGTGATTGACCGGCTACAAAAATTGGCCAAACAGGTTGCCACATTGGATGTGCTCCAGAGTTTTGCGGTGGTTAGTGAAAACTATCACTTTATTAAACCAACCTTAACCAAAAACCATAGTATTGATATTGTTGGCGGTCGGCATCCTGTTGTTGAAAAAGTAATGGGTCGGCAAAGTTATGTGCCTAATGATGTTAAAATGGCAGACAATGTTGATATTTTATTGATTACAGGACCAAATATGTCCGGGAAAAGTACGTATATGCGTCAATTAGCTTTGACAGTTGTTTTAGCACAAATGGGATGTTTTGTTCCAGCAGAAACAGCGACGTTACCAATTTTCGATCAAATCTTTACGCGAATCGGGGCTGCTGATGACTTAATTGCGGGTCAAAGTACCTTTATGGTGGAAATGCAAGAGGCTAATCGAGCCATCCAAAACGCAACTCCACAGAGTTTGATTTTGTTTGATGAAATTGGCCGTGGAACAGCGACCTATGATGGAATGGCGTTGGCACAGGCTATTATTGAATTTGTGCATAATCATGTGCATGCTAAAACACTTTTTTCAACGCATTATCATGAACTAACCGTTTTGGATCAGACTTTAACCAAGCTCAAAAATGTCCATGTTGGCGCTGTTGAAAAGGACGGGGACTTAGTTTTTTTGCATAAAATGGAAGACGGTCCTGCCGACAAGTCTTACGGAATCCATGTGGCTAAACTGGCAGGGATGCCTGAGGAATTGTTAGGACGCGCCGATAAGATTTTGAAACGCTTAGAGATTAAAAATAAAGATACGGATCAAACACTTGTTAATGCAGAAATTAAGTCAAAAAAAGTAGAAGAACCTGCAGAAGATGTTCAAGAAAAGCAGAATCATAAGACTAGTGAAGTCGATGAACAGTTAGCATTATTTCAAACGGAACCAGCTGATCCGCAAGGTGAGGAAGTTCTCGCCCAAATTCGAAATTCTAATTTGATGTCTATGACACCAATGGATGTAATGAACCAGTTATATAAATGGCAAAAGAAATTAGGTAACAAATAGAAAGCTGAGATAAAATGGCAAAAATTCATGAACTTTCTGATGTTCTTGCTGATCAAATCGCCGCTGGAGAGGTAGTTGAACGTCCTGCTTCAGTAGTTAAAGAATTAGTTGAAAATGCAATTGATGCAAACAGTACCCAGATCGATATACTTGTAGAGCAAGCTGGATTAAAATCAATTGAAATTGTGGATAATGGGGATGGCATTGCATCTGATGACGTGTCGATGGCGTTTGAACGACATGCTACCAGTAAAATTAGTACCCGTGAGGATCTATTCAAAGTGCGTTCACTCGGATTTCGGGGCGAAGCCTTACCTAGTATCGCTTCAGTTGCTGATGTCATTTTACAGACGTCAACCGGGCACGATACTGGTACCCAGATTCATATTAAAGGTGGCAAGCTCGTTGATAAGACATTGTCGGCATTGAGGAAAGGAACTGATATTAGTGTTCAGGACTTGTTTTTCAATACACCGGCGCGCTTGAAGTATATGAAGTCTCCTCAAACTGAGCTTGCAAACATTACTGATATCGTGAATCGTTTAGCGTTAAGTTATCCACAAATCGCTTTTACCTTAAACCATGATGGTCGAGAATTATTACGGACATCAGGGCGGGGTAATTTACAGCAAGTCATTGCCGGAATTTATGGTGTCCAAAATGCCCGCAAAATGGTGAAATTTAGTGCGGAAGATGTGGACTTTGAGATTTCAGGGTATACAAGTTTGCCTGAGTTTACACGGGCCTCTCGGCAATATATATCCGTGCTGATTAACGGGCGCTATGTGAAAAATTTTCAGGTAAATAAAGCAATAATTGAGGGTTACGGATCTAAATTGATGGTTGGCAGGTATCCAGTTGCTGTGTTAAACATTAAAATGGATCCATTGTTGGTTGATGTGAATGTGCATCCAGCAAAACAAGAAGTACGGATTAGTGAAGAAAAGCAGCTCCAAAAACTAATCTCCAAAACGATCTATGGTGTGCTTGCAAAGGAAAATTTGATTCCTTCAGCAGTTCAAAATTTAAAAACCAAACAAAAAATTAACACGGATCAGTTGCAGTTTAATTTGAACGAAGCATCGGTAAGCTATATAGACAATTCTAAACCTGCTTTAAATTCTGATAATTTAAAACAAGCTCAATCGAGTTCAAGTGACAAATTATTTACTGCGCTTCCTGAAAATGGAAAAAAACCAATTGTGATAAAACACGAGACGGAATTGCATACACCATCTTTGCAACAGTTTCAAAAAAAATATGGCGAAGAACCACAACCATTGCCATTCGGACAGCCTAAAAATGCAGATAAAAGCGACCCAACGATGGGAATGGATAAACCACAAAAAGAAGCTAAGCGGTTTCCGGCACTTCGATACGTGGGACAAATGCACGGCACATTTTTATTTGCTGAATCTGAGGACGGACTTTATATTTTGGATCAGCATGCTGCCCAGGAACGTATCAATTATGAATACTATCGTCAACAAATTGGAGAAGTTTCGGACGATGCGCAAAACTTACTGGTGCCGATTGTTTTAGATTATTCCACAAGTGACATGTTGAGAATTCAACAAAAAGAAGATGTGCTTGCTAGTTGTGGCATCCATTTGGAATCATTTGGGCCAAATAGTTTTGTTGTCCATCAACATCCAACGTGGTTTAAAGAAGGACAGGAAGAAGATACTATCCGAGAAATGATTGATTATGTTCTTAATGACAGTCGGATGACAGTTGCCAAGTTTCGTGAGAAAACAGCTATCATGATGAGCTGTAAACGAGCAATTAAAGCAAATCACCATTTAGATGATCAACAAGCTCGCCAATTATTGAAAGATTTATCAAAGGCTGAAAATCCATTTAATTGCCCGCACGGTCGCCCAGTTTTAGTACATTTTTCCAATGAAGATATGAAAAAAATGTTTAAACGCATTCAAGATCCACATCAACCATTAGAAGAACAAGAATAAAGTTGATTTATGGTACAATGATTAAAAAGCAAACATATGTTTAGTTTGGATAATGGGGAGAATTTGAATGTATGAATATTTGATTGGCTATGTGACTGAAGTGACACCTGAATTTGTGGTTTTGGAAGTTCAAGGCGTTGGATATAAACTTTTTGTTGGCAACCCTTATCGTTATGAAGTTAGTCACGAAAAACAAGTGAAAATCTATGTGCATGAAGCCGTTTCGGATACAGGAATTAGCCTTTATGGTTTATTTGACGCAGAAGATAAAGAACTTTTTGAAAAATTATTGTTAGTGAAGGGCATTGGTCCTAAAAGCGCCTTAGCGATTTTGGCAAATGAAGATCATTCTGGATTAGTTGCTGCAATTAATAATGATGATGTGGCCTATCTTAAGAAGTTTCCTAAGATCGGACCTAAAGCAGCACAACAAATTATTTTAGATTTAAAGGGCAAGATGACATTAAATTCAGTCGATCCTGTGCAAACTGTAGCTAAGCCTATTGGTAATCATCAATTGGCAGATGCGTTAGATGCGTTGACGGCTTTAGGATATGCAACAAGAGATATTGCAAAAATTAAACCTGATTTAGAAGCAGATCCAGCGATGACAACGGATCAATATTTAAGTAGTGGACTTAAGTTACTGATGAAAAAATAATGGAGGAAGGTGAATTGGATGAGTGATGCAGATGACGACCGTCTTGTTTCTGGAGAAAATGAGAATTCAGAAGAAGCCTCAATTGAAAAATCGTTACGTCCAGCAACTTTAGATCAGTATATTGGTCAAGACCGAATCAAACATGAATTATCAGTTTACATCCAGGCCACTAAACAACGTGAAGAGTCGCTTGACCATGTGTTGCTATATGGACCACCCGGTTTAGGGAAAACGACACTTGCTATGGTCATCGCCAACGAAATGGCTGTACACATTCGAACGACAAGTGGTCCGGCAATTGAAAAACCCGGAGATCTAGTGGCATTACTGAACGAATTACAGCCTGGTGATATTTTATTTATTGATGAAATTCATCGGTTACCCAAGATTGTTGAAGAAATGCTGTATTCTGCAATGGAAGATTTTTTTGTCGATATTGTGGTGGGCCAGGGTCCAACGGCTCATCCAATTCATTTTCCATTGCCACCGTTTACGTTAATTGGGGCAACTACGCGTGCTGGGTTGTTGTCGGCACCTTTGCGTGATCGGTTTGGTATTGTTGCTCACATGAATTACTACACAGTAGAGGATTTAACTGAAATTGTGAAACGCTCTGCTGACATTTTTAACACTAAAATTACGGACCAAGGTTCACATGAAATTGCGAGTCGTTCACGAGGGACGCCAAGAATTGCGAATCGCCTTTTGAAACGAGTGCGAGATTTTATGGAAGTTTCTGATAAAACGGCAATTGATGAGCAAATTGTCACGAAATCGTTGCAGTTTTTGCGAGTAGACGAAGAAGGCCTTGATGAAATTGACAATAAGATATTAAAAACAATGATTGACTTTTATCATGGCGGTCCAGTTGGCCTTGGCACCATTGCAGCAAACATTGGTGAAGAAGCGGATACAATTGCCGAAATGTATGAACCTTATCTTATGCAAATTGGTTATTTGAATCGGACGCCGCGTGGTCGTGTAGTGACAGAAAAGGGTTATGCACACTTGGGAATAGCTCAAAATAAAACTAATTAAGGAGAATCACCATGACATTAACAGTTGATGATTTTGATTATAATTTACCACACGAATTAATTGCCCAAACGCCAATTAAGGAGCGGGATGAGTCGCGCTTATTAGTGTTAGACCACAAAACAGGTATCTTAGAAGATAAACATTTTTATGATATTTTAGATCAACTACATGCTGGGGATGCTGTTGTCATGAATGATTCGCGGGTGATGCCTGCACGAATTTATGGTATAAAGCCAGAGACAGGTGCCCACATGGAAGTGTTGCTTCTACACAATGATGTAGGAGACCAGTGGGAAACTTTGGTTAAACCGGCTAAACGCGCTAAAGTTGGTACAATTATTGAATTTGGTGATGGGTTGCTGAAGGCAACGGTAGTAAAAGAGCTGGAACATGGTGGCCGTGAAATTGAATTTCATTATGATGGTATTTTTATGGAGATTTTGGAAAAGCTTGGAGAAACACCATTGCCACCTTATATTAAGGAAAAACTAGATGATCCAGAGCGTTATCAAACCGTTTATGCACGTGAAAGTGGTAGTGCCGCAGCACCAACTGCTGGCTTACATTGGACCAAAGAATTACTCAAAAAAGTTGAGGATAAAGGGGTTAAATTAGTTTATTTAACCTTACACGTTGGGTTGGGAACTTTTCGTCCGGTTGATGAAGCTAACATTGAAGATCACAAAATGCATAGTGAATTTTATCGGTTGAGTGAAGAGTCAGCTGCAACTTTAAATGAAGTCCGTAAAAATGGAGGTCGAATTGTTGCGACAGGGACAACTTCGATTCGAACTTTAGAAACAATTGGAACCAAATTTAATGGCGAGATTAAAGCAGATAGTGGCTGGACAGACATTTTTATAAAACCTGGGTACAAGTGGCAAGTTGTGGATGCCTTCATCACAAATTTTCATTTGCCAAAATCTACATTAGTTATGTTAGTGGCGGCCTTTACAGGTCGTGACATGATTTTAAATGCTTATCAACACGCCATTGAAGAAAAATATCGGTTCTTTAGTTTCGGGGATGCGATGTTTATCAAATAAAGAGAAGAATGGAGAATTTCTGTGGAACCTGCAATTAAGTATCATTTGATAAAAACTGAGAAACATACTGGCGCGCGGTTAGGCGAAATTGAGACCCCCCATGGGACTTTTCCGACGCCGATTTTTATGCCAGTCGGCACACAGGCGACAGTTAAGGCCATGTCTCCAGAAGAATTGGAAGACATCGGTGCTGATATTATTCTTTCTAATACCTACCATCTTTGGGTGCGTCCTGGTGAAGATATTGTCAAAGAAGCTGGTGGCCTGCATAAGTTTATGAATTGGAAAAAAGGAATTTTAACAGATTCTGGTGGTTTCCAAGTGTTTTCATTAGCTAAACTGCGTGATATCTCTGAAGAAGGGGTGCATTTTCGGAATGAAATTAGTGGCGCAAAAATGTTTTTAAGTCCCGAAAAAGCGATTCAAATCGAGAATGATTTGGGACCAGACATTATGATGAGTTTTGATGAATGTCCGCCATTTTTTGAAAGTTACGAGTATGTTAAACATTCAGTTGAAAGAACGAGTCGGTGGGCAGAACGGGGCTTGAAAGCTCACCAGAATCCGGATTGGCAAGCGTTGTTCGGAATTGTGCAGGGAGCTGGATTTAAGGCTTTGCGTGAACAAAGTGCCAAAGATCTCGTTAGTTTAGATTTCCCTGGTTATTCAATTGGTGGATTATCAGTTGGAGAATCAAAAGATGAAATGAACCGAGTTTTAGAGTTCACGACGCCAATGCTTCCAGAAAACAAACCACGTTACCTCATGGGCGTCGGTTCACCGGATTCACTGATTGATGGTGTAATGCGGGGGATTGACATGTTTGATTGTGTTTTGCCAACGCGAATTGCGCGAAACGGAACCTGCATGACATCGCACGGGCGCTTGGTTGTGAAGAACGCGAAGTATGCGCGTGACTTTACACCAATTGATGATAATTGCCAATGTTATACTTGTCGCAATTTTACTAGAGCATATGTCCGTCATTTGATGAAAACAGAAGAAACATTTGGCTTGCGATTAACTAGTATTCATAATACGTATTTTTTAGTTCATCTGATGAAACAAGTCCGTCAGGCTATTCAGGATGATAATTTATTGGAATTTAAAGAAGCGTTTTTTGAAGAATATGGGTATAATCAAGCGCATCCAAAGAATTTCTAAAATTACTGGAACTAAAGGGTATTTTTTGATACAGTTAGGATAAAGAAAATGAGGTGTTTATATTGTTATTAGGAGCAAATTCAGGTTTTAGTGGTATGGGAAGCATTATTTTCATTGTTTTAATTTTTGGATTAATGTATTTCATGATGATTCGGCCACAAAAGAAGCAACAACAAAAGCATCAAGAAATGATGAGTAAACTTCAAGTTGGCGATAAAGTTGTGACAATTGGTCGTTTACATGGTGTTGTGGATAAGGTTGATACTGATGCTAAAACGGTGACATTAGATTGTGACGGTATTTACTTAGTATTTGATCGTACTGCAATTATGCGTGTCGACCATGTTGAAGCTGTTCAACCAGCAGCAACTGCAGATACAGATGTTGCTTCAGCAACAGATGACAAAACTGCTGATGTTGAAAAGCCAAAGGAACCAACTGATGATTCAGTTAAAGATGACTCAGATAAATAATTAGATATTTTATAAAAATTTGAAACTTTTTTAGTTTCAAATTTTTTTTGGAGTTTTATAAGTTGTGTATTTTGTACAAAAGTTTCATAATTAAAAAGAATAGATATTGTGAAAGTGGGGCAAATAGAATGACACAGCAAGCGTTATTTATTATTTTTGGAGGAACAGGCGATTTAGCGTATCGAAAATTGTATCCTTCATTATTTCGTTTGTATGAAAAAGGGTATTTAAAAGACAATTTCGCTGTTATTGGAACGGCTCGACGGCCATGGACGGATGATCACTACCATGAAGTTGTGATGAATGCTGTCGCAGATGATGGTCATGAGTCAGATCGGACGAACAGTGAATTGGCCCGAAAATTTGCCAGTCATTTTTATTATCAATCACACAATGTGAATGATACAGGGCATTATGTGGCTTTGAGAAATTTGGCCGATAAGTTAGATGAAAAATATGATTTACAAGGAAATAGAATTTATTATTTGGCAATGGCACCTCGGTTCTTTGGGACAATTGCTGCACATCTTAAGTCCGAAAAGCTAATAACTGATCATGGTTATAATCGCCTAATCATTGAAAAGCCCTTTGGCCGAGATCTTAAAACGGCAAAAGAGCTTAATGACGATATTTCAGCGGCGTTTTCTGAGGATCAGATTTACCGAATTGATCACTATTTAGGAAAAGAAGCCATTCAAAGTATTGCTGCGCTTCGTTTTGGTAATCAAATCGTTTCATCACTTTGGAATAAAGAACATATCGATAATATTCAAATTACTTTAGCTGAATCCTTAGGAGTTGAAGAACGGACTGGCTATTATGAAACGGCCGGAGCGTTACGGGATATGGTGCAAAATCATATTTTGCAAATTATTTCTTTGTTAACGATGCAAAAACCAAGTAAATACACAGCTTCTGAATTACGTGATCGAAAAGTAGAGGCACTTCAAAATATCAAGGTTTATTCGAAAGAAGAGGCTTTGCAAAACTTTGTCCGAGGGCAATATGGTGAGGATGCGGATCACACACAATCAGATTATCGCCATGAAGAGGGTACTGATGAACAGTCACAAATCGAAACCTTTGTTTCCGGGAAACTAGAAACAGAAAATAAGACTTTAGCTGGTGTACCAATTTATGTTCGAACTGGGAAACGGCTCGCACGTAAATCGACACAAATCAATGTGGTATTTAAAAATGTGGATACCAATATTTTTGACTCAACAGATGCGGATAGCAATTTGCTAGATCAAAACGTTTTGACGCTGTATATTGAACCGGATCAAGGGTATCGGCTTGATTTGAATGTCAAAGATGGTGGGCAAACGTATGGTATTATGCCAATTCATCTTGACTATCATAAAACAGCAGCTGAAAAGGCTAAGATTCCAGAGGCTTATGAGAAACTGATCCATGATGCACTTGATGGCAATCGGACCAACTTTGCGCACTGGCATGAAGTTGCACAGGCTTGGCGAATTGTGGATGTCATCCGTGAAGCATGGGATAGTGAAAAAGCAGATTTTCCAAATTATGTAAGTGGGTCAATGGGACCTCAAGCTTCGCAAGATTTGTTGAAACGTGATCACAGAAATTGGATTTTTGATGCGACAAACTAATCTTAGATTGTTTATATTTTCTGAATATTATTTCTAAAACCTGAAGAAAAGGCAGGTGCTTCCGCTTAGCTACGATTAACAAACGATCCAAAGTACGGATCGTTCGGTAGTTTAGCTATGCGAAGCAGCTGCCTTTTTTGTACTCTCTTTTTATAACTTGATTTCAAACGTACGTTCGGATACACTGAATTTGGGTGATAGAAATGGATACAAATATTGACAGGGTTCCAATTCATG
Source organism: Pediococcus parvulus (assembly GCF_007990205.1). Classification (GTDB taxonomy): domain Bacteria; phylum Bacillota; class Bacilli; order Lactobacillales; family Lactobacillaceae; genus Pediococcus; species Pediococcus parvulus. The sequence continues at coordinate 20,394 of NZ_BJWE01000013.1, forward strand.
TGGATACCTCTAGAAAAATCATTCATGTAGATATGGATGCTTTTTATGCTTCGATTGAGGAACGAGAAAATTCCAAATTACGAAAAAAACCACTCGTGATTGCACGAGATCCACGACAGACTGGTGGAAAGGGCGTTGTGGCCACGGCTAACTACCTTGCTCGCCAATCAGGTGTCCATTCGGCAATGAGTGCACAGAAGGCGTTAGAGCTCTGCCCTGAGGCTGTATTTAAAACACCAGATTTCACTTTATATCGTGCAGTTTCCGATCAAATTCATGAAATCTTTGGAGAATATACAGAAAAAATTGAACCAGTTGCGTTTGATGAAGCTTATTTGGATGTGACGGATAATAAAAAGCAAATTGAAAGTGCAGTAGAAGTGGCGCATCAAATTCAAAGCGAAATTTACGCAAAAACCCATTTAACCTGTTCTACTGGAATTTCTTACAATAAATTTTTAGCGAAATTAGCTTCAGAATATCAAAAACCAATTGGAGTTGCAGTGGTATTATCAGAAGATGTCCGTGAATTTTTGGATAAACTGCCAATTGAAAAGTTTCGTGGCGTTGGGAAGAAGACAGTTCCCAAGATGCATGATATTCAGATTTTTAAAGGGCGCGATCTTTATAAAAAAAGTGAAATGGAGTTAATTCATCATTTTGGTCGTTTTGGAGATGTTTTGTATCATCATGTGCGGGGGGCTGATGATCGACCTGTTGAGTATCAACGAGAGCGGAAATCAATTGGAAAAGAAAGCACCTATAACCCCAATTTAGTATCTGATTCGGAAGTGGAAGAGGCTTTGAAAGATTTGGCCCAAAAGGTTGCTGAAACTATGAAACAAAAGCAAAAGCATGGCAAAACTTTAGTCTTAAAAGTACGTTTTTCTGATTTCGAGACCATTACGAAGCGCCAAACACTTACTGAGTTTTTAGATAATAGCCAAGAAACCTATCTTTTCTATGCGCAACAACTATTTGATGAGTTCGGAGAAAGTCAACGGGGAGTCCGTCTTTTGGGAATTACGCTTACAAATTTAGCAAGTATTAATTTCGAAAACATGTCGCTTCCTTTATTTAGGCAAGATTAGATTCTTGTTTTGTATTTGATTGAAAAACCTAGTATACTGGGATGAAGTGAAAACTCGCGATCCTTTTAAAATTAGTTTGAAACAGAAAGAAGAAATTATGACACTGCAGCAAGAAATCTTTGAACAAATTAAAAAACACCAACGAATTATTATTCATCGCCACCAACGGCCAGATCCTGATGCAATTGGCTCTCAAATTGGTTTGGCAGAAATTATTCATGCCTCTTTCCCGATGAAAACTGTTTTGTCAGTCGGCAAACAAATTAGTGGTTTGTCTTGGATTGGTGAAATGGATGTTGCTGATGATGATGATTACGATGATGCCCTAGTCATTGTGACCGATACCGCTAATCCGCCCCGGGTGGACGATAATCGTTACACAAATGGACAAGAGTTAATCAAAATTGATCATCATCCAAATGATGATCCATATGGTGATTTAATCTGGGTAGTGCCAAACGCTTCTAGTAGTGCTGAGATGGTTTATGATTTTTATCATCAATTTAAAAAGGAACTCACATTAACACCAAAGGCAGCCAGAGCGCTGTATGCTGGAATTGTTGCTGATACTGGTCGATTCTTATATTCAGCGACAACACCGCATACATTGCGGGTTGCAGCTTCATTAATGGCAACTGGTTTTGATGTGACCGCAGTTAACCAAAAATTGGATAGTATTGCGTTACCAGTTGCAAAACTATCAGCTTATGTGTATGAAAATTTAGAAATTACCGATGCGGGAGCAGCCACTGTTTGTTTAACCGCTGAAGTGTTAGATAAGTTTGATTTAAAGGATGCAGGAACTGCTGGTGTTGTGCCGATTCCTGGAAAAATTGATTCCGTTGTTTGCTGGGCAATCTTTGTGATTCAACGCGACGGAACTTATCGAGTTCGCCTACGGTCAAAGGGACCAACAATTAATGAACTTGCTAAAAAACATGATGGTGGCGGTCATGCTTTGGCAAGTGGGGCAAAAGCAAAAGATTTGGATGAAGTCGCAGTCATAAAAAAAGAATTGGCTGAGATTGCCACTGCCTATCAGAAGAGCCAGAAGGAGTAATTAATGAAAAACGGTTTTACAGAGTTTAATTTGCAACCATTTTTGATCACTGCACTAAAAGAAATTAATTTTATTCAGCCAACCCCGGTTCAAGAAAAATTAATTCCGGTGATTGAGGCTGGGAAAAGTGTGATTGGCCAATCGCAAACGGGTAGTGGAAAAACACATACCTTTTTACTACCGATTTTGAATAACATTGACCCGAATAAGCAGCAAGTTCAAGTCGTCATTACGACACCAAGCCGTGAGCTGGCCTACCAGATTCATACAGCGGCGCGCCAATTAGTTCAGTTCTCAGATAATGAAATTGAAATTGGTAATTATGTGGGTGGAACTGATAAAAAACGGCAAATCGAAAAATTGAAGCGACGTCAACCACAAGTTGTGATTGGAACCCCAGGACGTGTTTGGGACTTGATTAGTAGCCAAGCTTTGGACGTCCATCTGGCGGCTCAGTTTGTTGTGGATGAAGCTGATATGACGCTTGATATGGGTTTCTTAAATGAAGTGGACAAGATTGCGGCAAGTTTGCCAAAAAAACTACAAATGATGGTTTTTTCCGCAACAATTCCGCATTCGTTAAACATCTTTTTGAAAAAATATATGGTGAATCCTGTTATCGAAGAGATTCCTGTGCAGAGTATTATTAGCCCGACTATTGAAAATTGGTTGATTTCAACCAAAAGTAAGGGTAAAAATAGTGTGATTCATCGATTATTGACCATTGGCGAACCTTATTTAGTTTTGATTTTTTGTAATACTAAAGAACGGGTTGATGAGCTAACTTATTACCTGAAGAATCAGGGCCTAAAAGTTGCCAAGGTTCATGGTGGGGTCCCGCCTCGTGAACGGAAACGGGTTATGAAAGAAATTCATAACCTTGACTTTCAATTTGTCGTTGCTACCGATTTAGCAGCACGAGGGATTGATATTGAGGGTGTTTCGATGGTCATTAACGACGGTATTCCAGATGATTTAGATTTCTTTATTCATCGTGTTGGGCGAACTGGCCGGAATGGCATGTCTGGAATTGCAATCACCTTATATGAACCTGGCGAAGAAGCTAAAGTTTCTGAAATCGAAAAATTGGGTGTTAAGTTCCAGCCTAAAGCTATTAAAAATGGTGAGGTTGTGGATTCTTATGATCGGAATCGCCGAACTACGCGGGTAAAGGATCATCATAAGTTGGATCCAACTATGGTAGGAATGGTTAAGAAGAGTAAGCGTAAAGTTAAGCCAGGATATAAACGTCGAATTAAGAAGGCTATTGAGATTCAAGATCAGCGTGATCGAAGAGTGGCCAAGCATCAAGAATTTCTTAGAACTAAGCGGCAAAAGATCAAGCAGAATCGGGCAAAACGAAATCCCGGTGAGCATTGACAATCAGCTATTTTCTGCAATATAATGGTTTTTGGCTAAGGACATATTAAAGCTAATAAATTTTCAGAAACGTTTTGGTTAATGAGAAAAACGAATTTATGGTTTTAAGGCTACCTTACAAATGATAAGTATTTCGCGACTCTGCGTTAAAGAGTTTAAGAGGTAAACGATTAAGATCGTTGCAAGTAAAGTGGTACCGCGCTAAGGCGTCTTTACTAGCAACGGTCTTTTTATGCGATTAGAAAGGGAAAAGTTATGGAAAACAAATCAAGTAGTGAAATTAGACAGATGTTTTTGGACTTCTTTCAGTCAAAAGGTCATATCATTGAACCCAGTGCATCTTTAGTACCGCACGATGATCCAACTTTATTGTGGATTAATTCTGGAGTTGCCACAATGAAAAAGTATTTTGATGGTAGTGTCGTTCCAGAGGTTCCCCGGTTAACGAGTTCGCAGAAAAGTATCAGAACTAATGATATTGAAAACGTGGGTCATACTGCGCGGCACCACACCTTGTTTGAAATGTTAGGGAATTTCTCAGTGGGTGATTATTTTAAAGAAGAAGCGATTACCTGGGCTTGGGAACTACTAACAAGTCCTAAGTGGTTCGCAATGGATCCTGAAAAGTTATTTATTACTGTTTATCCAAAAGATACTGATGCGAAGAAGTATTGGGAATCTGTTGGGGTTCCAGCAGATCATATTATTGCCGTTGAAGATAATTTTTGGGATATTGGCGAGGGCCCTAGTGGTCCAGATTCTGAAATCTTTTATGATCGTGGTGAATCCTTCAATAATTTAGCCGATGATGATCCTGAAAATTATCCTGGTGGCGAAAATGAGCGCTATCTAGAGATTTGGAACATTGTCTTTTCACAGTTTAACCACAAGCCTGATGGTTCATATGAACCTCTTCCCCATAAAAACATTGATACGGGAATGGGGCTTGAACGGGTGGTTTCTATTTTCCAAAACGCACCGACTAACTTTGAAACCGATCTATTTTTACCATTAATTCGAAAAACAGAAACTTTCAGCGGTAAAACATACAATGATGATAAAGAACAGGATGTAGCATTTAAAGTTATTGCCGATCACGCTCGTGCCATTACATTTGCAATCGGGGATGGGGCGCTACCTTCAAACGAAGGGCGGGGTTATGTTATTCGACGCTTGATTCGAAGAGCTGTGATGTACGGACAAAAGTTAGGTATTGAAAAGAGTTTCTTGTATAAATTAGTTCCGGTCGTCGGCGAGATTATGAAATCTTATTACCCAGAAGTTCTTGAACAAAAAGACTACATTGCCAAAGTTGTGGAATCTGAGGAAAGTCGATTCAATGAGACTCTAAATGATGGGGTTCATCTTTTAGATCAGATCATTGCTAAAACAAAGGCAGCCAATGAAACTAAAATTTCAGGTGCTAATGCGTTTAAGTTGTTTGATACCTATGGCTTCCCATTGGACTTAACCATGGAATATGCTCACGATGAGGGCTTAGAGGTCGATCAAGATGGTTTCAAGACAGAAATGCAACAACAAAAGCAACGAGCTCGTGCCGCTCGTGGTAACCGGGTATCAATGGGTGTTCAATCTGATCTTTTGACCAATATTAAAACGCCAAGTCGTTATGTTGGTTATTCAGAATTGAATGTTGAACACAGTGTTTTAAAAGATATTATTCAAAACGAAAAGATTGTCAGTGCCGCTGAAAAGGGTGAAGCTCAACTTATTTTTGATATTACACCATTTTATGCGGAAATGGGTGGTCAAGTGGCCGATAAGGGAACCATTACGGATGAGCATGGCAATGTGGTTGCTGAAGTTAAAGATGTGCAACATGCACCCAATGGCCAAAATCTCCATACAGTTAAAGTGTTGCGGCCATTAGAAACTGAAAAAACTTATGCTTTAAAGGTCGATCCTCATTTTCACAGTAAGGTTGAAAAAAATCATACGGCTACTCATTTGTTGGATCAAGCTTTAAGAGATGTATTTGGCTCGCATACAAAGCAAGCGGGCTCATTAGTTGAACCAGATTACCTTCGATTTGATTTTACCCATTTTGGTCAGGTAACATCAGCTGATTTGCAAAAAGTTGAAGGTATTGTTAATCAAAAGATTTTTGCCGAGATTCCAGTTAAAACTGTTGAAACTGATATTGAATCTGCTAAAAAGCTCGGTGCCATCGCCTTATTTAGTGAAAAGTATGGTAAAAAGGTTCGTGTGGTTAGTGTTGGTGATTACTCAGTTGAATTTTGTGGTGGCGATCATGTGAAGAACACCAATGAATTAGGTCTGTTTAAGATCGTTTCTGAATCCGGCGTGGGTGCCGGTGTCCGCCGAATAGAGGCCGTTACCTCTGCTGAGGCTTACGAGTATTTGGTTAGCCATGACAAGCTTCTACGAGAAACTGCTCAAAAGGTTAAGGCAATTCAAGTCAAAGATACGCCAAACAAGGTGGCTCAACTTCAGGATAGTTTGAAAGCAATGACACAAAAAGTTGAAAATCTTGAAACAAAAATGGCTAAACAAGCAGCAGCAAATGTGTTTGACAATGTTAAACAAGCCGGTCAGTATTCAGTAATTGCTGATGTCATCAAAGTTTCTGGAATGGCACAGCTTCGTGATTTAGCGGATGATTGGAAGCAACGTGCAATTTCAGATGTTTTGATTTTGGGAACAACTGTTGGTGAAAAGGCTAACTTGTTGGTTGCTGTTTCTGATGAAAAAGTTAAGGCTGGGTTAAAAGCCGGTGATCTGATTAAAGCCATTGCCAAACAAATCAATGGTGGTGGTGGCGGTCGTCCCAACTTAGCACAGGCCGGTGGTAGTAATCCTGCTGGACTCAAACAGGCCTTGGTGGATGGCATTGACTGGCTAGCAGAAAAATAAGGAATGTTGCGAGTTGACTAAAGCAGTGTTACGAGTTGATTACATTAGACTTCTATGTTTGTACTTTTTTAAGTGATCGGGTAGAATTATCTTGATGACAGTACAGGAGGTGCTTTCGATGAGTAAATTGGATAAGACAATGTTTTTTGATTTTAGCAATGATGCTCCTAAGGATCTACATGAAACCTTAAAGACGGTTTATGATGCTTTGGAGGAGAAGGGATATAATCCGATTGACCAAATTGTCGGATACTTACTCTCGGGAGACCCAGCCTATATTCCTAGATTAAACGATGCTCGTAACTTGATTCGCAAGCATGAGCGTGATGAGATTATCGAAGAGTTGGTTCGTAACTATCTTTCGAAAGATAATAATAATTTGGACAAATCTGGACAATCGGCAGGTCATATTAAATGAGATTAATGGGTTTAGATGTTGGTTCCAGAACAGTTGGGGTGGCAGTCAGTGATGAATTAGGCTGGACGGCCCAAGGTGTTGAAATTGTCAAAATTAATGAAGATCAAAAAGAGTTTGGTTTAGATCGAATTAGTGAATTGGTTAAGCAATACGATGTGACTGGCTTTGTGGTTGGTTTGCCAAAGAATATGAATAATACTTCTGGTCCTCGGGTAGATGCCGCCAAGGCTTACGGTCAACTTATGATTGAAACCTTTGATTTACCTGTAGATTATCAGGACGAAAGATTAACTACAGTAGAAGCACAGAGAATGTTAATTGAACAGGCTGATACATCGCGAAAAAAGCGAAAAAAAGTTATTGATAAATTGGCGGCTAGCTTGATTCTAGAAAACTATTTGGATCGACATGGCAAACTACTAAATAATTTAAAGTGAGGTTTCCTAATGAGCGAAGAGGAACAACAAATTACACTCGTTGACGAACACGGAAATGAAGAGCTTTACAACGTTTTATTTACATTTGATTCTGAAGATTATGGTAAGTCATATATGTTTTTGTATCCTTCTGATGCAGAAAATGATGAGCAGGTTGATATTCAGGCTTACTCATATACACCGGATGCTGATGGTAATGCGGATGCAGGACAATTAACTGAAATTGAATCAGACGATGAATGGAAGATGGTCGAGGAAGTGTTGAACACTTTCTTAGGCGATAACGACGAAGAATAGATTTCCATTTAAGCGTAGTAAAAACGATCAAATCTGAGTTGAGAATATTCAGATTTGATCGTTTTTGTTTGATCAAACATAACCGAGGACTGTTTAATATCCAAGCTTGATAAAATGCGCTAAAATACGGATAAATAACTAAAAGGATAATAAAATGAATAAGAAGATTTTTGAAACATTAGAGTATGAAAAAGTAAAAGATAAACTAAAGCCGTACCTAGCTTCACAAAGTGGTCGGCAAGAACTAGATAATTTAGGACCAATGGTAGACGGTGACCAAATTCAATTGGCACTGACAGAAACCTTAGATGGTGCAGATGCTTATCGATTGAAGGGTGGCATTCCAATCGCTAAGCTTGATAATATTGGTCCACAAATGAAACGACTTGAAATTGGCGCTACGTTAAGCGGATTGGAATTATCTCAAATTACTAAAATGCTCCGCACGACACAGGACATCATTAGTTTTTTCCAAAAAGTACGTGAAGAAAAAATTGATTTTAGGACCTTGTATGAAACTGTCGCTAAATTACAAGCTTTGCCAGAGATTTCCAAGCGATTAATTAAGTCGATTGAGGGAGACGGCCATATTACCAATGAAGCCTCAGACAAGTTATTTGGCATTCGAAGCCGGATTTCCACCACAGAGAGTTCTATTCGAGCAAAGATGGATGGTTATACCCGTGGAAAAGATTCTAAATATTTAAGTGATTCAATTATTACGATGCGGGATGGCCGTTATGTGATTCCAGTTATGGCACAGTATCGCAGTCATTTTGGTGGTGTGGTTCATGATCAAAGTGCTTCTGGGCAAACAATGTATATTGAACCGGCGGCAGTAATGGATCTAAATAATCAGTTGCGCCAAAATCAAGTGGAAGAAAAAACTGAAGAAGAAAGAATTTTAACGGAACTTTCTGAACTGTTGGCGCCTTACCGAGAAGAACTGTTGAATAATGCGGCAGTTTTAGGTCATTTAGATTTTATTAATGCGAAAGCACGATACGCTGCAGAGATTAAGGGAACAGAACCTTCAATTTCGCTAGAAAATCATGTGCATTTTCGCCAGGCACGACATCCGTTAATTGATCCTAAGAAAATGGTTGCCAATGATATTAATTTGGGTGACGACTATAAAGCCTTGATTATCACCGGGCCTAATACTGGTGGGAAGACAATCACTTTGAAAACGTTTGGGTTACTACAATTAATGGCCCAATCAGGGTTATTTATTCCCGTTGCAGAGAATAGTCAGATGGGAATTTTCGATGAAATTTTTGCTGATATTGGTGATGAACAATCTATTGAACAGAACTTAAGTACTTTCTCATCACATATGGATAATATTGTGAAAATTTTAGCCCAGATTGATGATCGGAGTTTGGTCCTGTTTGATGAGCTTGGTGGCGGGACGGATCCTAAAGAAGGGGCCGCATTGGCGATTGCAATTTTAGATCGAGTTGGCAGTGCCGGTAGCTACGTGATGGCTACGACTCACTATCCAGAATTGAAGGCTTATGGTTATAATCGGCCAGAGACGATGAATGCTAGCATGGAATTTGATACGGAGTCTCTAAAACCGACATATAAACTATTGGTTGGAATTCCAGGAAGCAGTAATGCGTTTGATATTGCCACGCGCTTGGGGATTGAACCAGGTGTGATTATGCAGGCGCGGTCGTTAATGGACCAGGATAGTCAAGACTTAAGTGCTATGATTAAAGACCTATCTGAACGTCAAAAGGAAGCAGCCGATCGGGCAGATAAGCTGAAGGTCGAAGTGGATGAAGCCGAAAACTTGCATAAAGATTTAACGAATGAGTATCAAAAATTAGTGAATTCCAAAGATCAGTATTTGGAAAAAGCTAAACAACAGGCTAATGAATTAGTTGATAATGCGGAAGAAAAAGCAGATAAAATTATCAAAAGACTTCGAAAAATGGAGATGCAAGGTGGCGCTGGAATTAAAGAAAATCAGTTAATTGATTCTAAGAGTGGTTTAAATGCTTTGCATCAAGCACCAAGTTTGAAGAAAAACAGGGTACTACAACGGGTTAAAGCTAAACAAGAGTTAAAAGTAAACGATGATGTCATGGTTACGAGCTATGGTCAACGAGGTTCATTGTTACGGCAGATGGATAAAAAGCATTGGGAAGTCCAAATGGGAATCCTAAAGATGAAAGTACCAACTGACGAGCTGGAGAAGGTTGCTCCTGATAAAAATGAATCTGCTGGGAGACGAACTACAATTAGACGGACCAGTTCGGCAGTCAAAACAACTTTAGATTTGCGCGGTAAACGTTATGAAGAAGCAATGACTGAGGTAGATCGATATATTGACTCTGCTTTATTGGCGGGTTATCCAATGGTGACAATTGTTCATGGAAAAGGGACAGGTGCGCTTCGAAAGGGGATTACACAGTATCTTCAAGGTAATCGGCAAGTTAAACATTTTGAATATGCAGCACCGAATGCTGGAGGAAACGGCGCCACGGTCGTTCATTTCAAATAACTGATTTTTTGTAAGCAAAATTTTTGGTGTTTAATCTAATCTTTGATAAACTATTGATAGTAAATTAGAAAGAGGGCTAATTGAGATGGTAGAAGCAATTACAGATGATAACTTTAATGACAAAACCAGCGAAGGTGTCACATTAACTGATTTTTGGGCAACATGGTGTGGTCCTTGTCGGATGCAGTCTCCTGTTGTTGAACAACTCGAGGGTGAAATGAATGATCAAGTTACATTCACCAAAATGGATGTGGATGCTAATCCAAAGACAGCACAAAACTTTGGCATTATGAGTATTCCAACTTTAATGGTCAAAAAAGATGGCGCCGTTGTTGATACGTTGGTTGGTTACCACTCAAAAGAACAAATCCAAAAGGTTTTAGCACAGTACGCATAATTGAAGTATGAGAGAAAAAAAGATCAAAACGACTTTTTCAGGAGTCGTTTTGATCTTTTTTTTTAAGCCTTTTTTAAGCTAAGTAAAGAATTAGTTAACAGTTGCGTTAATAGATTGTTACAGGAGGATTAAGTGATTATACTGAAACATATTTACAGGTCCAGTAATTCATGAGATACTGTGAAAGGAAAAACGTGTATTCAGGGGGGATAACGTGAAAAATTTTTTTAAAACAATATGGCAGCGGGAATGGGTGAAATTTCTGGGGCAGATGTTTTTTTATTTTGTCGTTTTTTTAATTCTTGTTTACCTATATGGTTACAGTGGTATTCAGGGGGGCACATTTATCTACAATGAGTTTTAAGTTACGGGGGGATTAACATGAAAATTACCAATGTGATTCAAGTAATTGATCAGGTAGCTCAAACAGCACCGGATCGCGTCGCTTATGATTATTTGGGAGAAACGCATACATACCAAGAGCTGAAGAGTTATTCGGATGCGTTGGCAAATCAAATCGCTCAAATGAAATTAGAACCACAGGCACCAATCATGGTTTATGGCGAACAGACTTTTGAAATGATTGCTAGTTTTTTAGGATGTGTTAAAAGTGGGCATGCCTATATTCCAATTGACGAACACTCACCAAATGATCGGTTGACTATGATTCAAGAAATTGCGAAGCCAGCAGCTTGTATTGCAATTGAACAGCTGCCAATTGAAATTAATAAAATTCCGGTAATTAGATCAGAAAAACTAGCTCAAATATTTAGAAGAACCGAATTAAAAGAAACTTGGACGCCTGTTGTCGGTAATCAAAACTTTTACATTATTTTTACATCTGGGACGACAGGAAAACCAAAAGGGGTCCAAATTAGTCATCAAAATCTGCTTAGTTTTGTAAACTGGATGTTAAGTGATTTCAACTTACAAAATAAACCTGCTTTTTTGGCTCAAGCGCCTTACTCATTTGATTTGTCGGTGATGAGTTTATATCCAACACTTGTCAGTGGCGGTACTCTTAAAGTATTACCTAAGAAGATCACAGATGATTTTAAACGGCTTTTCAGTTATTTACCAAAAATGAAGTTGAATGTATGGGTATCCACGCCATCATTTGTAGATATTTGTTTATTGGAACCTTCGTTTGATGCCAAACATTTACCTGATTTAAGCCACTTTTTGTTTTGCGGTGAGGAACTTACGCATAAAACAGCCGCACAGTTAAATCAACGTTTCCCAGAGGCTCGCGTCTTTAATACGTATGGGCCCACAGAAACAACCGTGGCAGTTACAGCAGTCCAAATTACGCCAAAGATTTTGACCAATTATGACCGGTTACCAATTGGTCAAGCCAAGGTAGATACGAAAATTGAAATTATGAGTTCCAATGGAAAAGTTTTACCAAACGGTGAAGAAGGGGAAATTGTGATTTCTGGTCCGGGAGTTTCTAAGGGATATTTGAATAATCCGCGTAAAACAGTTAATGCCTTTCACTGTGAAGGAAATTTGAACACCTATCATTCTGGTGATCTGGGAAAAAAGGATAAGTCAGGAATGATTCGTTATCTGGGACGCTTAGATTTTCAAATCAAACTCCATGGCTATCGGATCGAACTAGAGGAAGTCAACCATTTCTTGAACGCACAAAAGTTAATCAAACAAGCAGTGGTAGTTCCAAAATATGATTTAAATCATAAAGTTTCACAACTGGTGGCCTATGTGACTCTTCAGAAAAAAAGCCTTGAAGAAACAAACATGGCCCTGACCATGGCAATTAAAAAGGATCTTCAAAAAACGATGATGCCTTACATGGTGCCAAATCGATTTGTTTTCAAAGACAAATTACCGCTGACGGCGAACGGTAAAGTTGACATCAAATCCATTATGAGTGAGGTTAATTCTTAATGTTATCATTTACACCATATGAAAACCCCATGTATTTTGGTATTTTAGGTCTTGCGCTGTTGCCGATTGTGATTGGAATTTTATGCGGAAAAAGATTTCACTGGTATGAGACACTGATTTCTGTTTTCTTTTTGGTTCTGACTTTTGGTGGTCCAAAAATTACACAGGGATTGGCCTTAATTACGTATTTAGTTTATGAAGTGTTGTTAGTATGGGTATATACCAGTTATCGCAAGAAAAACAATCAAACGTGGATATTTGTGGCGACTGTTATTTTGGCAATCATCCCGCTTGTGATTGTCAAATTAACTCCGGCAATTCAAGAAGGCAAACAAGCCATTATTGGTTTCTTAGGAATAAGTTATTTAACTTTTAAAGCAGTTCAGACAATTATGGAGTCTCGTGATGGTGTTTTGAAAGACTTTAGTCCCTGGTTTTTCTTACAATTCTTGGTTTTCTTTCCAACAATCTCATCAGGTCCCATTGATCGTTACCGGAGATTTAAGCGGGATTATGATCATGTGCCAAAACAAGAGAAATATTTCCAGTTACTACAAAAAGGGTTACACAATATATTTATGGGATTTGTATACAAATATATGTTGGCTTATGTTTTTGGCACAATGTGGTTGCCAAAATTGGAGCACTACGCTCTGATGGCGCATGGCTTATCCTGGTCACTAGTTGGTGTCATGTATGTATACAGCATGTATCTTTTCTTTGATTTTGCGGGTTATAGTTTATTTGCAATTGGAACCAGCTATTTTATGGGAATTGAAACACCAATTAATTTTAATGCACCATTCAAATCGCATAATATCAAGGAATTTTGGAATCGATGGCACATGACCCTATCTTTCTGGTTCCGAGATTACATTTATATGCGTTTGGTTTTCTTTTTCATGAAACACAAAGTTTTTAAAAGCCCTAAAACAACGGCTAATGTCACCTATATTATCAATATGACGATTATGGGTTTCTGGCATGGGGTGACGTGGTATTACATTACTTATGGCATTTTACACGGGGTCGCGCTCGTTGTGAACGATTGGTGGCTTAGATATAAGAAGGGTCATCCGGGGAAAATACCGCATAATAAATTTACGGAAGTTTTTGCAACTTTCGTCACATTTAATTTTGTATGTTTTACATTTTTACTGTTTTCAGGTTTTTTGAATACAATGTTGATAGCGAAGTAAATTAGTTTTAAAGGGGAGTAAATAAAATGGATACAAAAGAAACAGTTTTAAACGTTTTACAAGATTTAACAGGCACAGATTTGAGCGGGGATTTAGATAATAATTTGTTTGATTCGGGATTGCTAGATTCAATGGGTACCGTTCAGTTACTTTTACAATTACAAAGTGAGCTAGGAATTGAAGTAGCAGTGTCTGAGTTTGAGCGTAGTGAATGGGATACGCCCAATAAAATTATTGCGAATGCTGAGGAAATGCAGAACTAGTGGCAAAAAAACTTTTTCTGATATTTGGTCCGGTTCTTTTGGCTGCATTATTGTTGATTGCACTATTGTTTTCCCCATTTAAAATGAATCATATGTCAACTAAAACTGAAGATAAAGCGGCAGTTGCTTTGTCTCCAAATGTGCTTAAAGGCCAAATAATTAAAGAATCAGCCCTATCACACAAACAATTTGTGCCATTCTTTGGATCCTCAGAATTTTCCAGATTCGACATGGCGCATCCGTCTGTATTGGCTACAAAGTATCAACGAAGGTACACTCCGTTTTTGATGGGTGGGCCTGGAACTCAGTCACTTACTCATTATTTTCAGATGCAATTAGTTACGTCACAATTAAAGAATCGTAAGGCCGTTTTTGTGATTTCACCACAGTGGTTTGTCAAAAAGGGCGCCCGCAAAGATGCTTTCGGATTTTACTATTCACCGATGCAATCGGCAACTTGGCTCTTGAGCCGAAAAGCTAGCAGTGCCGAAGATCGCTATGCTGCCAAACGATTGCTGAATATGCCCTCTGGAAAAGCCAATCACACCATTATGATGGCGCTAAAGCGTGTTGCTGATGGCAAACAAATTACGAAACACGAACGAACTTATTTAGTTTATGAGATGAGATTGTTGCAACATGAAGATCAACTTTTTTCTGATTTGAAAATGAAAAATAATCAGGGTAAAATTGATCGGATTGCAAAGCAGTTACCTGATCATTATCAATTAAAAGATTTAGATCAGTTAGCTGTTGCGCAAGGAAAGCAGAATACGACAAATAATCGATTTGACATCTATAATCAGTTTTATGTTCGGCGATTACACGACAAGGCAAAGAAATTTAAGAATTTTGAACAAAATTGGAGTTATGTGCAATCGCCTGAGTTTAGCGATTTCGAACTAGTTTTGAATCAATTCGCTTCTTTAAACATGAATGTTGAGTTTATTATTCCACCCGTTAATCAAAAGTGGAGTGCATACACTGGGTTATCGCAAACAATGCTCAAGGAATTTGATCGAAAAATTCGATATCAACTGCAATCACAAGGGTTCAACAATATTTGTGATTTAAGTGATAAAGGAAATGTGCCGTATTTTATGCAAGATACCATCCATTTAGGTTGGCGTGGTTGGTTGGCTGCTGACCAGTCAATTGATCCGTTCTTGACAAAAAAGCAAAAAGCACCTCATTACCAAATGAATAGTAAGTTCTATTCAACGGCATGGCAACATCAAATAAGTATAAAAAAATAATTGTTTTTATGGCAGGAGACTATTAGAAAAGCAAGGCAACTAATCTAGTTGCTTTGCTTTTTTAGATGAGGAAACTTGCTTTTCAGTTTTTAAAAAGAGATAATATAGTTTCAGATTACGTGAAGAGGATGAAAAGAAATGGATAATCGTGCAATCGGATTTATGGATTCTGGTGTGGGTGGTTTGACTGTTGTGCGTGAAGCACTTCGACAGTTGCCTCTTGAATCTGTCTACTTTATTGGGGATCAGGCCAGGCTCCCATATGGCCCGCGTTCAAGCCATGAAGTACGGCATTTTTCTGAGCAAATGGCTGCATTTTTGATGAAAAAGAATATCAAAATGTTAGTTATTGCTTGTAATACGGCAACTTCAGCGGCTCTAGAAGACTTGAAAGAAAAGTTTCCCATTCCAGTTATTGGAGTAATTTCACCGGGAAGTCGGGCCGCCTTAAAAGTATCGCGCAATCGTCGTATTGGTGTCATTGGGACAGAAGGCACGATTAAAAGTGGGGCATATGAACGAGCAATTTTATCTAAGGATAATTCGGTTGAAGTTTTCAGTTTAGCTTGTCCTAAATTTGTACCTTTAGTTGAAAGTAACGAATATGATTCATCAATTGCCAAAAAAGTTGTGGCAGAAACTTTACAGTATTTCGACAATAAGGATGTGGATACCCTTGTTTTGGGATGTACACACTATCCACTACTGAGGCCTATTATCCAAGATGTGATGGGTCCTCAGGTTCGACTGATTGATTCGGGTGCTGAAACAATTGGCACCGTATCTGCATTATTGGATTATTTTGATATCGCAAAAGATTCAGCAGGTGATCAGATTGAAGATCACTACTATACAACGGCATCGCCAAAAAGTTTCAATCAGATTGCTAGTCAGTGGTTGGAGATTAATGTTAAAGCTGATAAAACAGAAATTGACCGGTTAAGTTTGGAGGACAAGTAATGGCTCAGAAAGAACAAATTATTATTGCAACTAATAATGCTGGGAAACTGTGTGAGTTTCAAAAATTATTTGCTCCAAAACATATTAAGGTCACTTCGTTAAAGGACTATCCACAACTCGGAAAAATTGCGGAAACTGGGATGACTTTTGAAGAAAATGCGACTTTAAAGGCTTCTGCAGTTTCTAAACAGACCAATATACCAGTTTTGGCAGATGATTCTGGATTAGAAGTGGACGCTTTGAATGGCCGTCCAGGAATCTTTTCCGCACGTTATGCGGGCGATCACGACGACGCGGCAAATAATGCTAAATTGTTAAGTGAGTTAGCTGGGATTCCGTTAGAAAAAAGGACGGCAACTTTTTATACGACATTAGTGTTGATGAAACCTGATGAAAGTAAGTTAGTGGTTAATGGGGAACTTAGAGGCCAAATCTTGGCTGTTCCGCGTGGCAATAATGGATTTGGATATGATCCGTTATTTTGGGTACCAGAAAAACAAAAATCTTTGGCCGAAATGACCTCAGAAGAGAAAAACGAAATTAGCCATCGGGGACGAGCTAGTCAAAAACTCCTCAAAGTTTTTGATGAATGGTGGTAAACGAGGAGCAAAATAAATAAGAGTCGGGGAAAAGTTCGTTTTCTCAGGCTCTTATTCAGTTACAAACTTTATTATTTTTTAGTTTGTAATAGTTGGTTATTAATAATCCTTAGTTTGTTCTCAGTCAAGATTGTTAGATAATTTTGGAGAAAAGTTCTTTGAATTTGATCAACAGTGCCGTTTTCGACATACATTTTAACGCGTAAACCGATGTTGCCATTTACATCTTGGATCGGACTAGTTACAGTAGGATCAGTGGTGACTTCATTTAGTTTGTTGGCCAATTCAGAAGTTGTTTTTGTGACAAGATCTTTGGCAGAGGCTAAATCGGTCAAACTTTCAAAGGCCAAAAAAATGGAAACCACTTGATCATTGCGAGAATGGTTGGCAATGGCCGTGATGGACCGGTTGGGGATGTAGTTTGTTGTCCCATCGTCAGAAAGGACTTGAGTGGACCGCAAACCTATTTCAGTTACTTTTCCATTGATATTTTGAATGGTAACTTGATCACCAACATCTAATTGGCCATCAAGAAGAATGAATAGGCCGTTCACAATGTCACTTACCAATCCTTGTGCACCAAGACCAACAGCGATACTGATGATTCCTGCTCCAGCAACTAGTGTACCTACCGGAACACCAATAATTGAAAGTAGGGCGTAGAGATAAAAGAATAAAACGACATAATGGAAAATGTTAACTACCAATGCCAGTAAGGTTACAGCTCGACTTGGAATGGCGTCGTTTAAATGGTGATACTTATGCAAACCGTTGGTCAACAGCCGTTTACCAATAAAGTTGACCAGCCAAAAGAAAATAGAAATTAGGATAATTTCAAGAATGTGGTTGATTAACGATTCGGCAAGTTTTTGCCAATTAAACGCCGTAAAGTAGTTTTGAAAAGCCTTAATTAGGGAACTGGGCGAATTAGTAACGCCAATTAGAAAGTGAATGATGCTCATCTCCTTGTATATTGATTTTAACAGACTAGGTTTTCTTTGTAATCAGTTTCATAAAAAATATTTTACTTCTTTTTTAATTGCAGTGCTTAATCTCTAATGATATGCTTAAGACAATTAAATTAACAGGAGGATAAATTATGACAGGTGGCGGAATCGCAGCAATCATTGCAGCAGTAGCTTTACTGATTTTAGTACTATTTATCGGGCTTGTATTGGTACGAGGATCAAAAACTTTGGTGGAAATCAATCGAAGTCTTGCCGTAGTAACTAAGGATGTTGATTTACTTTCTAAAGAAGCTGAAGATATTATGGCAAACGCCAACGATTTATTGGAAGATGTAAATGGCAAAGTAGCCACTATTGATCCAGTATTTCAAGCGATGGCTGATTTAGGCCAGAGTACTTCAGACTTAAATGAAGCAACCCGTAATTTGACTACCAAACTTACAAGTCCAGGTAAAAAAGCAGGAACTGTTTCGACTGCGTTGAAGGCTGGTAAGGGTGCAGTTCATATGTATCGTGAACATAAAAATAAACAAACGAAAGACTAGGAGGATTTTATAATGGCAAAAGGTAAATTTTTATTAGGCGCGTTAATTGGTGGCGCGGCCGCTGTGTATGGCACATTAAAATTAACAGGCACAACCAAAGAAGAATTAATTCAAGCAGCACAAAATAAAGTCAATCGATTTAGAGAACAAAATGATTTAGAGGGTGCTGATTGGGAAGACGAGTTGAAAGACCGTGTTTTTGATTCAGCGGTTGAACTGAAAAATAAGGTTCTTGAAGGAAAAGACGAGTTTTTAGGTGCTGCTCAGGACAGTTTTCAAGCATCTACTGATGAATTAAAAGATGAATTAGATGAAGAAAATGACGTCTTTGTTGATGGCACAGATAGTTACGATGAACCAACTGAAGTTTTTATGCCACATACACATGATGAAAAACCAAAAGTTGACTAACTTCGGATAATCAAAAAGGCCTCCTGCAAATTGCAGGAGACCTTATTTTTTTACAATTAGCCAACATAAGTGAGTTCTTTTGAAGTATGGGTAAATGGTTCACAACCATTTTTTGTAATGTGTACACAATCCTCAATACGAACACCAGCAACGCCGGGAATATAAATACCGGGTTCAATTGAAAAACACATTCCTTCTTCAAGAGACATCTTATTGCCCTCCATGATTGAAGGAAATTCGTGTTCACCCATTCCCATTCCATGACCAAGGCGATGAATAAAGTAATCTCCATAGCCGGCTTTTGTGATGATGTCACGGGCAATCTTATCTAAATCTTCTGCAATCATACCAGGTTTAGCCTGAGATTGAGCAGTTAACTGAGCATCTAAACAAACTTTATAAATATCCAAAGCCTTATCACTTGGTTGACCGACAGCAACTGTTCTTGAGGAGTCGCTGATGTAGCCTTGGTGAATGGTACCTAAATCAAATAGAACAAGTTCGTTATTTTTAATTTTATTCATGCCTGTTGCACCGTGAGGTTCGGCTGCATGAGCGCCAGCCTGGATGAGGGTATCAAAACTCATTTGCATGACGCCTTTTTTCTTAAGCACGTATTCTAATTCTGCGGCAATTTCAGCTTCGGTTCGTCCGGCTTGGACGGCTTCAAAGCCAATTTTGAAAGCCAGGTCTGCTTCGCGACCAGCGGCATCAAGTTTTTCAATTTCATCGGCCGTCTTAATTAACCGTAATTTTTGAATAAAAGGAGTTAAGTCTTTTTCGAAATTAGCAAATAAAAACTGATTTTTAATGGCGTTATAATGATCAATGGTTAAATTGTTTTTTTCAATTGCCCACTGAACAGGGTGGTTGACACGTTTCTTAATTTGAGTGGCAATCATCTCAAACGGCTGTTCATGGTCTAAATAGCCATAAACTGGAAACTCCCATCCTGTATCGTGAATTGCTTCAACTTCTAGTGCGGGAGCAAATAAAAAGGGATCTTTGTTTGCAAAAACAAATAATCCAAGAATTCGTTCGACTGGGTCACTGGCAAAACCAGTAAGGTATTCGATTGATTTGGGGTCACTAATATAAGCTACGTCAACTTCATTTTTGCTGACCCATTTACGGACTTTATCCAACTGTGTCATGTAATCGTCTTCTTTCTTTTTAGTTGTGAACATTATATCATATCGGTTTAGTCTTGAAATATAACTAAAAAAGAGGTATATTTTTCATGAAAGCGTTTTCCACACTTGCACAGTTAAGCGTTTTTTGATACCGTTAACAATGCAGTGAAAATTTATGAAAACGTATAGTAACGCATAAAAGGAGACCTGAGTTAAAAATGGAAAAACAAACTGTAACGATTTATGATGTTGCGCGTGAAGCAGGAGTTTCAATGGCGACTGTATCGCGAGTAGTGAATGGCAACCAAAATGTAAAGCCTGCTACAAGACAGCGGGTTAATGATGTGATTGACAAATTGGATTATCGACCAAATGCCGTTGCTCGAGGACTAGCAAGCAAAAAATCAACCACAATTGGTGTTATCATCCCCGATGTAACGAATGCCTATTTTGCTTCTTTAGCACGTGGAATTGATGATGTGGCTTCTATGTATAAATATAATATTATCATGGAAAACTCCGATGAAAATGATCAAAAGGAAATGGCAGTACTAAATACATTGCTTGCTAAACAAGTAGATGGCATTATTTTCATGGGTAATCGGGTTACTGACAAACTTAGGGAAGAATTTTCTCATTCAAGAACACCGATTGTTTTTGCAGGATCTGTTGATGATGAAGAAAGTGTACCTTCTGTAAGTATTGATTACATCGAATCAACTGCTGAAGCAATATCAAAATTGATTAAAGAAGGTAACAAAAAAGTCGCGTTTATCAGTGGTTCGTTAAGTGAACCAATTAATGGAAAATATCGTTTGGCAGGATACAAGCAAGCTTTGAAAGAAGCTGGCATTAAGTTTGATGAGAAATTAATTTTTGAAACTGACTATAGTTATGAATCAGGAATTAAATTAGCTAGCCAACTTAAGGACACAGATATTACAGCTGCTTTTGCTGGTGATGACCGTTTGGCAGCAGGGGTTTTAAATGGTTTAACTGACCAGGGGGTTAAAGTGCCAGATCAATTTGCGTTGATCACAAGTAACGATACTCAAGTTGCGCAGTTAGTTCGTCCACAATTAACTTCTATTACTCAACCGCTTTATGATATTGGTGCAGTTTCAATGCGGTTATTGACAAAGTTGATGAACAAAGAAGAAATTGAAGAACCAACCATTACGTTACCTTATGGCTTGGATAGTCGCGAAACGACAAAAAAATAATTTTGAATTTTGAACATTTCTAAACAAAAT
>NZ_BJWE01000014.1 GCF_007990205.1 Pediococcus parvulus
TCTTTTTCACTTTTATCAATGTTACTGACCAGCTTTTTAATCTGTAACTTATATATGTTAACTCAATTCTTATTAAATCTATATTTTTCAGATCGAGTGGGATATTTTCTTATACTTGTTTATGCAGGTCTTTCTTTAATGGTTGGCAAGAGTCTGTTTGTGAATGGCGGCTCAATAATTTTTCAGACACTGGTCTGGCCACAATTTATATGTCAACAACGATTAAGTATACTTCATGTGGATTTACTAATGTGGTATGTAATATTACTGATTTTTTTTGTGTTGATTGAAGGATTAATTTATTGGCGGCTAAGGCAAATTGATTGGTTACGGAGGGATTAAAATGAAAATTGAATTACGTCATTTTTCTAAAACTTAAAAAAAACGTTCTGTATTAACTGACGTTAACTATACTTTTAACGGGGGATCAATATACGGACTATACGGAATTAATGGGTCAGGTAAAACAATGTTATTAAGAGCGATGGCTGGTTTCATTCATGCAACTAGTGGTGAGGTATTGGTGAATGATAAAATTCTGCATAAAGACGTTGACTTTTCACCAGAAACGGGTATTCTTATCGAAAATATGAGTTTATTACCTCAATATTCAGCCTTTGAAAATTTGAAAATTTTAGGTAAAATTCAGCATGTCGCAAACGATGAAGATATTGAGAATGCTTTAAAGGCAGTTGGTTTAGAAGAGAACATTCACAAACCAATTGTGAAAGATTTTTCACTAGGAATGAGGCAAAAATTAAATATTGCACAAGCAGTTTTTGAAGATCAAAAAATTATTCTTTTAGATGAACCAACAAACGGCCTAGATACGGAGAGTGTTAGTAAATGTATTAAGTTGTTACGCAAACTGAGAGATGAAGGAAAACTTATTGTGGTTGCAACGCACGTGGCTGAAGATATGAAAAAACTTGCGGACACGCAGTTACACATTGTTGAAGGAAGGATTGAGTCAACTGAGCAAGTAACCGTTAAGTAAATTTATTTATAGAATTTTGTTTTTTATACAGAAAGACGCTACTAAGTATTTTTTAGTGGTGTTTTTTAATTTTGTGATTGAAAAGGTTAGGTTTTTGACAAAGAAATGACAAAAAAGTGAAAAATCGAGTCAATAAATTCGTCTTGCAAATGCATAGATTAAGCGTATAATCATCAATTATGACAGTGTGTCATTTTGAGGAGGAAGAAATGCCAAAAGCCACATTTTTTAATTTAAATGAAGCCAAAAGGGCTCGATTGATGCGGGCCGCGCAACATGAATTTTCACGTGCACCGTTACCTGAAGTATCGGTCAGTGCCATTGTTGCCGATGCCCAAATTCCACGCGGTAGCTTCTATCAGTACTTTGAAGATAAGGAAGATTTGTATTTCTATTATCTGGGTACATTAGTGAATAATATGGAACAGCATTTATTGAGCTTAATCAAAGAAACTAAGGGTGATCTGTTTGTTTCAATGACTCATTTCTTTGATTATGCGGTTGAAGAGGTTGTTGAAGGACCTAACGCTGATATTTTTAAAAACGATGTGGCAACCAATTTTCAACATGCACAGAACTCTAACCGGTTTGGTAAAGATCGGGCCAATTATCCATTTTTCAAAGCAATGCGGGATACGGAGGATGAAATTAGCCGCTCCGTTGATCGAACCAGTTTGAAGGTTACTAGTGATGCAGATTTAAAGGCATTACAAAGGCTTATTTTTATGGTGTTGGTACATACAATTGGGCATTACTTTCACTCTCAAAAGACAAATTCACCAGAAAGTCTTGAGGATATCAAAGCAGAATTTTCAATGACATTGAACTGGATTGCAAACGGCGCACTAAAATCAAAAAAGGAGCTTGGTTAAATGTTTAAATTATCACGACGATACTTAGCCTGGTGGGCAGTTGGTATTGGTACCTTATTCTTAATCGTACAGGTGATGTGTGATTTATGGTTACCAAATATTACATCAGACATCATTAATAACGGAGTTGCCAAAAGTGATATTTCGTATATCTGGAATTCAGGATACAAAATGTTGGCAATTTCTTTACTTGGCGTGCTGGCGTCAGGCGTAAATGTGTATTTTGCTGCTACGCAATCTCAACGCATGGGGAGTAAAATCCGTGATGCACTTTTCAAAAAGGTTTCTTTTTTGTCTAATCATGAATTTGAACAATTCGGGGATGCATCATTAATTACTCGAACTACTAATGACGTGATCCAAATCCAAAATGTGATGGTTATGATTTTACGGATGATGCTGCAATCACCAATTATGTTGATTGGCGCTGGTTTTATGGCTTATAGCAAACAACCAGAATTAACGGTTGTCTTTTTGGTTTCCTTGCCAGTTTTGGCAGTTTTTGTTGGGATCATTATGTTTTTTGCAGTCCCACTCTTTCAAGGAATGCAGAAAAAAATTGACCGAATTAACCTGGTTTTCCGAGAAGGATTAACCGGTGTGCGGGTTATTCGGGCGTTTAATCGGGATAAATTTGAACAGGATCGTTTTAGAGGGGCCAACAAAGATTACACGCAAACAGCGATTAAAGTTTTCACGATTGTTTCTTTTATGTTTCCAATTATGACTTTAATCATGAGTGGAACCAACATGGGAATCATCTGGTATGGTGCAAAATTGATTGCCAACCAAACGATGCAAGTTGGTAATTTGGTTGCCTTTATGACGTATGCTGCTCAGATCTTGATGAGTTTTATGATGCTTTCAATGGTTTTTGTTTTCATTCCTCGGGCTTCTGCTTCTGCAAAACGAATCAATGAAGTTATTGAAATGAAAAACAGCGTTAAAGATCCTGCTGAACCAGTTTCAGTTGATGCGACTGAAAAAACAGCTTCTTTAAAATTTGATCATGTCGATTTCCGTTATAAAGGGGCTGAAAAACTGGCTATTGATGGTGCAAATTTTGAAGCCCACGCTGGCCAGACAGTTGCCATTATTGGGGGAACTGGTTCAGGAAAGTCAACGTTGATTAGCTTAATTCCCCGGTTCTTTGATCCTGAAAAAGGAAAAGTTTTGATAAACGGAATTGATGTAAAAACCATGAGCCAAAAAGACGTGCATGCGCAGGTTTCACTTGCACAACAAAAATCAGTTTTGTTCCGGGGCACAATTCGTGAGAATATGAAATTTGGCAATCCGGACGCAACTGATGATCAAATTTGGCGTGCAATGGAAATTGCGCAAGCAACTGAATTTATTCATAAAGATGAAGATGGGTTAGACGCTTGGGTAGAACAAGGTGGGGACAACTTTTCAGGTGGTCAAAAACAACGATTAACCATTGCCCGAACTTTGGTCAAACAAGCACCAGTTTACGTTTTTGATGATTCATTTTCTGCACTAGATTTCAAAACGGATGCTGAATTACGGCATGCCTTACGTGAAGATGAACAAGTTCAAAAGAGTGTGGTTGTCATTGTGGCGCAACGAATTGCCACTGTTGCTGATGCCGATCTAATTTTAGTTATCGATGATGGCAAGCTTGTTGGTCAAGGTACGCATCAAGAATTAAAGGCCAATAATGAGACTTATCGGGAAATTATTGACTCACAAATCAAGAAGGGAGATCAAGTGAATGGCTAAAAATAGTGAAAAGCGACCACAACGAACTGGCGGTCATAGTGGTCATGGCATGGGTATGGGAATGCCTACTGAAAAGCCACAACATTTTTGGAAAACAACTTGGCGGTTATTACGATATCTCTCTCCTTGGATGGTGCTGGTTGTCCTGGTACTGATTTTAGCGGCGGTTTCGGTGATCTTACAAATCAGAGCACCTAAAATCTTAGGTGAAGCGACAACCCAAATTTTCGCTGGGGTAATGAAGGGTTCTGCGCAAATGAAAGCCGGTATCGGCCTTCATACGTTACCAATTAACTTCACAAAAATTGTGCATATTTTAACGACCGTCGGAATTTTGTATGGTTTGTCAGCTCTATTTAGTTTCGCGCAACAAGCCATCATGACTCAGGTTTCACAACGAGCCGTGTTCCAGATGCGAAAAGATTTCAAAGAAAAAATGCAACGGGTACCAGTTTCCTATTATGATACGCACTCAAACGGTGATGTTATGAGTCGGATGTCCAATGATATGGATAATATTTCTGGAACCTTACAACAAAGTTTGACGCAATTAGTGATTAGTGTCTTGCAGTTTGTTGGTGTTTTATACATGATGCTTACTATTAGTTGGAAACTAACTTTGATTGCTGTGTTGACCGTTCCTTTGAGCTTGATTGTGGTGGCGTTTGTTGCCCCAAAATCACAGAAGTTTTTTGCCGGTCAACAAAAACATTTAGGTTTATTGAATGATCAGATTGAAGAAACGTATTCGGGACATACAGTCATTAAGAGTTTTAATCATGAAGATAAAGCCATTCAAGATTTTAAAAAGGAAAATGACAAGTATTTAGGTTATGCATGGAAAGCCCAATTTGTATCAGGCTTGATTATGCCGTTGATGAACTTTATCAAAAACTTGGGTTATGTCTTTGTGGCTGTTGTGGGTGGAATTGAAGTTGCCCATGGTCAAATTACTTTAGGTAACGTTCAGGCATTCCTTCAATATACTCAGCAATTTTCACAACCGATTACCCAAATTGCCAACTTGACGAACACAATTCAAATGACGATTGCCTCTGCCGAGCGGGTTTTCGCTGTTTTAGATGAACCTGAAATGGGAGAAACACATGTAGAAATTCCAGATGTGAAGAATCCAGCAGCAGAAGTTATGTTTGATCATGTGGACTTCCGTTATGTTGAAGACACACCATTAATTCAAGACTTCAATTTGAATGTTAATTCTGGTGAAATGGTCGCAATTGTTGGTCCTACTGGTGCCGGGAAAACCACGATCATTAACTTACTTGAACGTTTTTATGATATTAAAGATGGTTCCATTAAATTAGATGGGGTTGATACCCGTAATTTAAGTCGAGCAGAGTTACGTTCACAGTTTGCAATGGTGCTTCAGGATACTTGGCTGTTTACCGGAACCATCCGCGAGAACATCAAGTATGGTCGTGAAGATGCCACAGATGAAGATATGGTTGAAGCCGCTAAGGCAGCCCATGCAGATACCTTTGTTCGTCAGCTTCCTCAAGGTTATGACACAATTTTGAATGAATCTGCAAGTAATATTTCGCAAGGTCAACGACAGTTGTTAACCATTGCCCGGGCCTTCTTGGCAGATCCCAAAGTATTGATTTTGGATGAAGCGACAAGTTCTGTTGATACCCGGACCGAAGTTCTGATTCAACATGCGATGAATAAATTGTTGAAGAACCGAACTAGTTTTGTGGTTGCTCATCGACTTTCTACGATTCGCAATGCACAAAATATTGTGGTGGTCAACCACGGTCAAATCGTTGAAACTGGGAACCATGATAGCTTGATGGAACAAAATGGGTTTTACGCTGATTTGTATAATAGCCAATTCTCTGGCAATGAAGTTATTTAAACCTTAAATTTAAAGATAAAAATACCATTATTCGTAGTTCGTCTCAGTCTAAAAGTGAGACAATTATTGAATGATGGTATTTTTAGATTAATGACTGGAGATTTCAAAAATGAGCGAACCCTACCAAAATACAGAAAAACAAATTAAAAAATTAGTTTCACAAAGGATCGTGCCTGGGATTTCCTATGCCATTATTGATCATGAACAAGTTATCAAAAAGGTAATGGGGGATTCAGAAGTTAAACCGAAACATTTTCAGCTGCAAGATGGGATGACCTACGATGTGGCATCGTTAACTAAGATTGTTGGCACAGAAATTTTGATTAGTCAACTAGTTGAAGAAGGGCAACTTTCATATGATCAGCAAGTGGTCAAAATTCTGCCCAATTTCTTTGACGCCCACGTTACCATTCGGCACTTATTGACACACACTTCTGGGATCACGGGTTATATTCCACATCGCAATGAATTAAGCACAAGAGAGCTATTACAAGCGTTATTTACACTTGAAATTGGGCCGGATTTTAATCAGAAGGTGGTTTATTCTGACTTAAATTATATTTTTCTCGGGTTGATTATTGAACATGTTTTGCATACGCCTGTCCAAGTGGCGATTACTGAGCGGGTATTGACGCCGTTGAAATTAACGCATTCTACATTTGCGCCGGATCCGTTAATTTGTGTGCCCACAGAATGGACAGCCAAAACGGGTTTGATTCGAGGCACAGTTCATGATCCTAAAGCGCAAATTTTAGGTGCTCATTGTGGATCGGCAGGTCTTTTTTCAACGCTGGGTGATTTAACAAAGTATGTTATCTGGCTCCTTCATCCGGAAACTAACCCTTCAGTTTTGAAGAAGCAAACGGTAAACCAGTTATTTGAAAATCAAACCGCTAATCCTGATTTAATCCGTTCTTTTGGCTGGGGATTAATTAAGCAAACTGATAACGGTGAGGATCATTGGGTGTTAAAGCATAGTGGTTTTACAGGAACCATGTTATTAGTTGATACGACTCGGCAACAAGCGCTAGTTTTTCTCTCTAATCGGGTCCATCCTACCGCTGACAATCAAATTTACTTTACTTACCGACAGGCTGTGATTGAGGCGTTTTTGAAGGATGGACAGGGTAGTGTAAAAGGTTAGTTAAACCGTGAGCTTGATTGGAAATGGACACAATTGAAAATTTGTATATACATTTCCAAAACATTACTGAAAGCGCTTCGGTTTTATGGTAAACTATTCTCTGTAGTAGCGAAAGGAGAGATCGTTTTGAGTGAACCATTATTTTTGGCTCCAGTATTTCATGAAAAAATCTGGGGTGGCAATAAATTAGCAACTGAATTTGGATATAAAATTCCTAGTGATCAAACTGGTGAGTGTTGGGCAATTTCGGCTCATCCACATGGTCCGGCAGAAGTGATTAATGGACCATACAAAGGCTTAACTTTGGATCAGGTTTGGGCACAACATCGTGAAGCGTTTGGCAATGCAAAGGGTGACGTTTTTCCTTTACTGACTAAAATCTTGGATGCTAACGATAATCTGTCCGTCCAAGTTCATCCAAATGATGCCTATGCAGCAGAACATGAACATGAATTGGGCAAAACAGAATGCTGGTACGTCATTTCTGCAGAACCTGGTGCCGAATTGTATTATGGGCATAATGCGAAGAATCATGAAGAATTAGCAGACTGGATTAATCATGGCGAATGGGATAAATTATTCCGCCGGGTTCCAGTTAAAGCAGGCGATTTCTATTATGTTCCAAGTGGCATGATTCATGCGTTAGGCAAGGGCATTATGGTACTTGAAACCCAACAGAGTAGTGATACCACTTATCGTTTGTACGATTTTGATCGTGTGGATAAAAAGACTGGCAAAAAGCGTGAACTACATTTGAAACAGTCAATTGACGTGATAACGGTCCCTCATGAAGATCCAAAACTCAACGTTGAAAAAACAACGGTTGGTGATGCAGAAGTTACAACTTATGTAAAGCCACCGGTTTCACCACATTTTTCTGTTTATCAATGGTTGCTAAAGAATGGTACCGCAACGTTTAAACGAGGAGCCGCTCCTTACACATTGGTTTCTGTTTTAAAAGGTGAAGGTCACATTGAAGTTGACGGAAAGAGTTATGATATCAAGAAGGGTGTTCATTTTATCTTGCCATATCAGGTTAAAGAGTGGACTTTAACTGGTGACTTACAGATCATTGCAAGCGAACCGGGCGAAGCATAAAACTAACTAAATAACGGCCAGCCATGAATTGTAAGAATTCGTGGTTGACCGTTATTTTGTTTAAAAAGTTTCTGGAATTTTTAAGGCTTTTTGTTGGCTTAAATCGGCATCTGGATATTTTCGTTCAAGGGCAGTGATTAACAGGTGTTTTGCTAAAGATCCGTTTCGCGTCAAGATTGGGCCATGGAAATAAGAACCATAGACGTTTTTGTAAATGACGCCTTCAGTTTTGTCTTTCCCATTATTTCCGTGACCACTTTCAACAACACCTAGTGGTTTTTCACCTTTTCCCAAGAAGGTCATGCCATTATGGTTTTCAAAACCATGATATTCTTCTTGCGTCTGTTTGTTTTTAATTAAAATGTTGCCAATGAAGCGGTTGTGATCCTGACTAAGGGTGTAATGATCTAAAGCCCCAATACCCGGAATCTTTTCGCCGTCCGCACCAATATAGTAATGGCCAAGGAGCTGATAACCGCCACAGATAGCTAACATTGGTCCACCATCGTTGATATATTTGGTTAGTTCTTCTTTTTTTGAAGGAATGTCTTTTGAAACGATTAATTGTTCGTAATCTTGACCGCCACCGAAAAAGACTAAATCAAAATTGGCTGCCTTAAAGTCGTCATCTAAACTGATGACTTTAACGGTTAGATCCGTGTCCATTTGTTTGGCGTAATATTTGAGTGCTAGTAAATTGCCATTATCACCATAGGTATTGAGGAGATTACCGTATAAGTGAGCAACGTTTAAGGAATATTTCAATTAAATTCCCTCCTTAATATAGCCATCGTCAGCTAGCTGTTTGCGTAATTGAAGCATAGCAGTGTAGGTTGCAAAAACATAAACCCGTTTTGTTGGCAAATCTTTTAATCGGTCGACCGCATCATGAAGATTAGGTTCAATCCATAAGTTATCGTCCGTTACACCGGCCACTTTCAAACGGAAGGTGATATCTTTGTACCGCTCGCCACCTGTCATGAATTGTTTAATATTCATCTTAGGAAGCTTTTCAAACTCGCCATCCCAAATCCAACTTGTGTCAATTCCGTCCGCATAATTGGCATTTAGTAACCCAACTAACGAAAAAGGTTGTGTTTCAGTGCCTACCATGTCGATCACTTGGTTTAACCCAACTGGATTTTTGACCAAGACGATGGTAATTTCTTTGTCGCCAACCTGAATTTGTTCTTGACGCCCAAAAACGCGTTCGTCTGGATCGTTTAATGCGGTGGCAATTTCATCATCTGTGACGCCCATGAATTTACCAACAGAATACGCAGCTAGTGCGTTATACACGTTGTAAAGGCCACCAATGTGTAAATTAAACGAAGTGCCATCGATAGTAAATGCTGAAGTTGCAGGGGTCAATTGATCAACACTAGTTAATTCGTATTTCAATGCGGGGCGTTTAAAGCCACAATTAGGACAGAAATATTTTCCTAAATTACTGTAAACGATAAAGTTATAGTGCAAGACATGCTGGCACACAGGGCACAAAATGCCGTCCGTATTTACATCAGCAGTAACGTCGTGGTCACTTTGATTGTTGAATCCATAATACTGAATGGGATTGGGCAGTTCTTTTGAATTAAAAATAGAAGCGTCGCCATTAGCAATGATCGTTGCTTCAGGTACCAGAGCAATGCCATCTAGAATTTTTTTATAAGTCGTGTAAATTTCACCGTAGCGATCCATCTGGTCACGGAAAATATTGGTCAACACAAACGCTACGGGCTTGATATACTTGGTCACCATAATGACGTTGGCTTCGTCAACCTCCAAAACGGCAATTTGACGGCCGTTTTTAGATCTTTTAGCGGTTAAAAATGTGGTCACAATGCCTTGTTCCATGTTGGAGCCACTTGGATTCGTTAAAACATGATCAAATTTTTGATTTAAAACTTTTACAGTAAGTGCCGTTGTTAAAGTTTTACCGTTAGTTCCGGTAATCACAATGACGTCGTAATTTTGTCCCAACACTTTTAAAATATCGGGATCAATTTTAGTTGTTAGTTTTCCGGGAAGCGAGCTTCCTCCGTTTCGAAATTTATGCAAAAACCAATAGGCTGATTTTCCAGTCGTAATGGCAAGTGAGCTTTTGAGTGACATAAGACTCCTCCATCAAATTGTTAAAAGGGTGTATTACCCTAAATCCTAAATGTTAATTTTAAGCCCTAGCGCGCAAAAAAGAAAGTTATCCGGAAAAAGAACCCTTCAAAGTGATTCTGGCTTATGATCAAAGATGAAATTTTTCTGGTTATCGGCTATACTAAATAGGAAGTAAATACAAAGGGAGAAACTACCTTGGCACAGTTATTCTTTCACTATGGCGCAATGAATAGTGGTAAATCGATTGAAATATTGAAGGTTGCTCATAATTATGAAGAGCAACATAAATCTGTTGTTTTGATGACCAGTGGAATTGATACACGAGAAAATGTTGGTGAAATTGCCAGCCGCATAGGTTTGCACCGCACTGCGGAACCAATTTTTGATGATACCGATGTTTATAAACGCGTTTTGGAGCTCAATCCAAACGCGGCTTGCGTATTAATTGACGAGGCTCAATTTTTAAAGAAGCATCACATTATTGAGCTTGCAAAAATCGTTGATGATTTAAATATCCCTGTAATGACATTTGGGCTTAAAAATGATTTTCGTAATGAATTATTTGAAGGTTCAAAATACTTATTAATTTATGCGGATAAAATCGAAGAGATGAAAACCATTTGTTGGTTCTGCAAACATAAAGCAATTATGAATTTACGTTTTGCAAACGGCAAACCAGTATATGAAGGAGAACAAGTTCAGATCGGTGGCAACGAGGCCTACTATCCAGTTTGCCGACGTCACTATGTGAACCCTCCTTTGGATGAAATGAGGAAAGATAGTTAATGAATGATTTTATTGATAAACTTCAGGCAGTTGAGGATCGCTATGATGAGTTAAATGAACTTTTAGCGGATCCCGATGTAATTTCTGATTCTCAGAAATTTACTGAGTTGTCTAAGGAAGAAGCAAGTATTCGCGAAACAGTCGCAAAGTTCCGAGAGTATAAAAAAGTGATTGCTCAAATTGCTGATGATGAAGAAATGCAACGTGAAAAACTAGATCCAGAAATGGATGAGTTAGTTAAATCTGAATTAAGTAGTTTG
Organism: Pediococcus parvulus; assembly: GCF_007990205.1. Classification (GTDB taxonomy): domain Bacteria; phylum Bacillota; class Bacilli; order Lactobacillales; family Lactobacillaceae; genus Pediococcus; species Pediococcus parvulus. Next base: position 10,889 of record NZ_BJWE01000014.1, read on the forward strand.
AGAAGTCAACGCGATGATATTGAAGAACAAATTAAAGTACTGATGTTACCAACGGACCCTAATGATGACAAAAATATCATTATGGAAATTCATGGTGCTGCTGGTGGGGATGAAGCTAGTTTATTTGCGGCGGATCTTTTCAACATGTATTCACGGTACGCTGAAAATCAAGGATGGAAAGTTCAAATTGTGGACGAGAACGCGACTGAAGTTGGTGGCTTTAAAGAAATTGTGTTGATGATTTCCGGTGATCGGGTCTATTCCAAACTCAAGTATGAAAATGGTGCTCATCGTGTCCAACGGGTGCCGGTGACAGAATCGGCGGGTCGAGTCCATACTTCAACTGCTACAGTGGGTGTTATGCCAGAAGCTGAAGATGTTGACATTGATATTGATCCAAAAGATATTCGAACCGATGTCTATCGGTCATCTGGTGCTGGTGGTCAGCATATTAACAAAACTTCATCAGCTGTGCGAATGACCCATTTACCAACTGGGATTGTGGTTGCCATGCAAGATGAACGTTCTCAGCAACAAAACCGAGTTAAAGCGATGCAAATTTTGAAAGCGCGGGTTTACGATTACTATCAAACGCGTGAACAAGATGCTTATGATGCTGAACGAAAGAGCGCGGTCGGAACGGGTGATCGTTCGGAACGAATTCGAACTTATAACTATCCACAAAACCGGGTCACAGATCACCGAATTGGGTTGAGTTTAAACAAACTGGATCGGATTATGAACGGTGAGTTAGATGAAATAATTGATGCTTTGATTTTAGATGATCAAGCAAAGAAGATGGAGCAACTTCGAAATGAGTAACCCCACCTATTTAGAGGCCCTTAAATGGGCTTTTTTGTATATCAAGCCCACTACTCAGGCTGGCATTGATGAAAGTGGGGCAAAGTTGCTCTTAGCCAACATGATGCATTGGAACAATACACAGTTAGTTTTACATTATCGAAATGTGATGACGCCGTCGACTTGGACTGCTTATCAAAAAAATGTGCGCCAGTATGCTGATGGAATTCCTGTTCAGTATCTGACGCAGCAAGCTACTTTTTACGGAAATAACTTATTTGTGGATTCTCGCGTCTTGATTCCCCGGTTTGAAACTGAAGAATTGGTTGAATGGGTATTAAATGACAATGATGAAACAAGGCATACGATTTTGGATATCGGCACCGGTTCAGGAGCCATTGCAATTGCACTAAAAAAACAGCGACCAAATTGGCAAGTGACGGGTTCTGATATTTCAGCGGATGCCATACAGGTGGCTCAGAAAAATGTAACCTTACAAAAGGTGGAAATCCCACTTATCCAAAGTGACTTGTTTGAAAATTTTGGTAACAAACGTTTTGACATCATTGTCTCTAATCCGCCGTATATTGCAGAGTCAGAAAAAAAGGCTATGGATCAAAGTGTGATTCAATACGAACCGCATCAAGCTTTGTTTGCAAAAGAACAGGGACTGGCCATTTACCGACAATTCAGTCAACAAGTCAGCGATCATCTAAATGAGAATGGCCGTTTATATTGCGAATTTGGATACCAACAAAAAGAAGAATTAGCGAATTTATTTACAGCGGCGGATCATAAGTATCAAGTGAATTTTAAAAAAGACGTTACAGGTCATGATCGAATGATGTGCGTAACGCTTGATGGTGAAGGGAAGTCATAATTTGGAAACGAAAATATATCATGCAGATACAATCAAGGAAGCAGCGAAAGAAATTCAGGCTGGGCAATTGGTGTCTTTTCCAACTGAAACCGTTTATGGCTTGGGGGCTGATGCGACGAATGAAGCAGCAGTCAAACAGGTGTATGTGGCAAAAGGACGACCGAGTGATAACCCGCTTATTGTTCATGTGGCGGATATTACGACCGTTGAAAAGTATGCGCAACCCTTGTCTGAAAAAACCCGTTTATTAATGAAGACATTTTGGCCAGGACCGTTGACCATTATTTTGAAACTCAAACCAGATGCGCTCTCAAAGAGTGTGACAGGCGGGTTGGAAACCGCGGCCTTCCGGAACCCACATAACGAAGCAACGCTCGACTTAATTCGTCAGGCTGGTGTGCCAATTGTGGGGCCTTCTGCAAATACTTCAGGAAAACCTAGTCCAACAGAGGCTAAACATGTGTATCATGATTTGCATGGCAAAATTGCGGGAATTCTGGATGATGGACCAACCCAAATTGGGGTGGAATCAACCGTTATTGATATGTCTGGTGAGGTGCCAAGTATTTTAAGACCTGGCGCGGTTAGTGAAGCGCAGTTAGCTAAAGTTATCGGTACTGTTCAATCTGATCATCATAAGGTCGGTAAAAATGAAGTTCCTAAAGCTCCAGGGATGAAATATAAACATTATGCGCCCAACGCACAAGTTTTGATTGTGGCTGATGACCAGTGGCCAGCCGCCATGAACTGGGCAGCCCAGCAAAATAGTCCGGTTGGGGTAATGACTACCGAACAGGTAAAAAAAGAGAATCTCATTCCAACAAATGCAGAATGGTTTTCATTAGGTGAAGATGTCCATTCAGCTAGTCACAATTTATTTGCTGGATTACGGCATTTTGATTTAGAAAGTTCGGTGACGTATATTTTGGCTCAAGAATTTGATAGAATAGGGCTAGGCGAGGCCTACATGAATCGTCTAGGAAAATCGGCAGGACAACAATACTTTCAAACACCTAATAAATAGGAGGCGTTTTAATGGATTACAAAAAAGAAGACCCTGAACTATGGGATGCAATTGCGGGTGAGCAAAATCGCCAACAGCATAATATTGAATTAATTGCATCTGAAAATATTGTATCGAAAGCAGTTCGTGAAGCACAGGGGACTGTTTTGACCAATAAGTACGCAGAAGGTTATCCGGGAAAACGTTACTATGGCGGTTGCCAATATATCGACCAAGTAGAGCAATTAGCAATTGATCGAGCCAAAAAATTATTCGGCGCTGAATATGCAAATGTGCAGCCGCACTCTGGTTCGCAGGCCAATGCGGCAGCGTATGCCGCATTTATCAAACCGGGAGACAAAATTCTGGGTATGGACTTAAACGCTGGTGGTCATTTGACTCACGGTGCGAAAGTTAGTTTTAGTGGAAAGTTTTATAAATCAGCTAGTTATGGTATTGATTTAAAAACAGAACGACTGAACTACGAAGACATTCGCAAGATTGCAATTGCCGAAAAACCACAGATTATTGTGGCGGGCGCTTCAGCGTATAGTCGTATTATTGATTGGCAAGCGTTTAGAGAAATTGCTGATGAAGTTGGTGCCTATTTAATGGTTGATATGGCACATATTGCCGGACTGGTGGCAACTGGCTTGCACCCATCACCAGTGGGCATTGCGGACGTGGTCACGACCACCACGCATAAAACGTTACGAGGCCCTCGTGGAGGAATGATTTTATCCCAAGAAAAGTATGCCAAAAAAATTAATTCTGCCGTCTTTCCAATGACGCAGGGCGGCCCATTAGAGCACGTTATCGCCGCTAAAGCAGTTGCCTTTGGCGAGGATTTACAACCAGAATTCAAAACGTACATGCAACAGGTCAAGGATAATGCCAATAAGATGGCAGAAACCTTTAACGAATCCGATTTGGTGCGCGTAGTTTCGGGTGGAACTGACAATCATTTGCTGACTCTTGATTTAACAAAAACCGAATTAAATGGTCAAGAAGTGCAAGATTTATTGGATTCCATTTTTATTACAACTAATAAGGAAGCAATTCCAAATGAAAAGCGAAGTCCGTTTAAAACGAGTGGGTTAAGAATTGGAACACCAGCAATTACGACTCGTGGATTCAGTGAAGATGATTGTGAACAAGTTGCTAAAATTATTTTATCAGCACTAGAAAATCATAATTCTGTTGAAAAATTAGCTGATTTAAAACAACAAGTCTTTGCATTAACAGCAAAACATCCAATTGATGTAAATTAATTGAATTACCCCTAGTTTTTTTGCGTCAAGTTAGCTACAATTGATAGAGATATTGAAGGGAGAGTGTGATTTATGGGTAAGTTCCAAGTTCTTGACCATCCGTTGATTCAGCACAAATTAACAATTATTAGAGATAAGAATTGTGGTACAAAGGTATTTAGAGAAGTTGTTAATGAAATCTCTGAGCTCATGGCTTACGAAGTTTCACGCGATATGCCATTAGAGGATGTTAAAGTTGAGACGCCAATTGGTTGGACAACCAAAAAAACACTTTCGGGTAAAAAAGTAGCTATCGTTCCGATTCTTCGGGCTGGATTAGGTATGGTTGATGGAATGCTTGAATTAATTCCTGCAGCTAAGGTTGGTCATATCGGTATGTACCGAGATGAAAAGACTTTAAAGCCAGTTGAATATTTTGTTAAATTACCAAGTGATATTAGCGAACGACAAATTTTTGTTGTCGATCCAATGTTAGCAACTGGTGGTTCAGCAATTATGGCAATGGATGCTTTGAAAAAGCGCGGCGCAAAAGATCTGCGATTAGTGTGTTTGGTAGCAGCTCCAGAGGGTGTAAAAGCCTTACAAGAAGCTCATCCTGATGTTGATATCTATACAGCAGCTTTGGATGAATCATTGAATGAAGATGGCTATATTGTTCCTGGACTAGGGGATGCTGGCGATCGTTTGTTTGGTACAAAGTAACTTGTAGGTTTAGCTAAATAGTTTTTCAAAAGAAGAGCAAAAAATGGGCATGTTGTTTTTATAAAACGGATGTCGATTTTTTTGCTTCTTTTTTAATATCTCCGATTATTTTTAAAAAGTGAAGGAGAACTGTTTAGGACTACCTAAACGGTAAGCGCTTTATTGAAAATGTTGATTTCACGGGCATGATGACTCCTTTTTAAAAGTGAAAAATATCCTCCTTTTTTTTGTGTTTTTCCCAAATTGGTGGTATTATTTCATTTGTATTTTGAATAGGCATTACGCTCTATTTTTATATAATTGTTGACGTTTTAGGGTAGTTGACCTGCAAATCTTCAATAATTCACTAAGGCTATGAAAAGAGGTGATCTTCTGTGAGTGGAGACTCTGTTTCTACTTTCCAATTTTTGGGGCTTACTTTTAATACGACCAATATTATTTCAGGATTGCTTGCGGCAATTATCGTAGTTGTAATAGTTTTCGCGTTTTCAAGAAATCTAAAATTAAAACCAACTGGAAAACAAAATGTTTTAGAGTGGTTAATTGATTTTACGAATAATATTGTTCGAGGCTCAGTGACAAATGGTGATGCACCGAACTTTGGTTTATATGCATTTACTTTGTTCTTATTCATTTTTGTATCTAACCAACTTGGGTTATTCCTACAGATTGGTTGGAATGGTGTAACGTATGTGCGGAGTCCAACTTCAGATCCAATTGTGACGCTGACATTCTCGTTGATGACGTTGATGTTGGCACATTTTTCTGGAGTCAAAAAGCTCGGATTCAAAAAGTACTTTAAGGAATCATATTTGACGCCGTTTAAGTTCTGGCTACCAATTAGTGTTTTTACCGAATTGATTGACTTCCTTACGTTAGGTTTACGTATTTACGGGGTTATCTTTTCAGGAGAAATGTTGCTGAAATTTATCGGAGAAATGGCCTTTTCTGGTGGTGTTGGTATGACAATTGTTGCCGTACCAATTGCATTTATTTGGCAAGGATTTTCATTATTCTTAGGTAGTATTCAAGCGTATGTTTTCGTCACTTTGACTTCAGTTTACATTTCTCAACAGATTCAGACTGAGGAATAATTAATATTTTAGGAGGATTTAAAACTATGGGAGCTATTGCAGCAGGAATTATTATGTTCGGAGCCGCTATCAGTGGTGGTATCGGTGATGCCCTTGTTATTTCAAAAACACTTGAAGGAATGGCACGCCAACCAGAATTATCTGGTCAATTAAGAACAACTATGTTTATTGGTGTTGGTCTTGTTGAAGCTATGCCTATTATCGCTTTCGTTGTGGCATTGTTAGTCATGAACAAGTAGTTTATTGTCACACAAGCAAACAAATAATAGGGTAGAAGGAGGTGTCAATAGATGCTCTCACATTTAATGTTGGGTGCTTCAAATTCGCTGTATCTTGGTGATATGTTGCTCTATGCCATCGTCTTTGTTATTCTCATGTGGGTAATTAAAGTTGTCGCATGGGGACCAGTTACTAAGATGATGAAGGAACGGGCAGATCGAATTTCTAACGATATCGATTCTGCAAAGAAATCACGCACAGATGCCGAAAAGTTAGCTGAACAACGAGAAGAAGCGTTGAAGAATTCTCATGCCGAAGCCTCCACGATTGTAAGCAACGCGAAGGATAATGGGACAAAACTGCGTGAACAAATCGTTGCAAGTGCCCAACAAGAAGCACAAACACTCAAGCAAAATGCTCAAAAGGACATTGAACAAGAGCGAAAAGATGCACTGAAGGGTGCTCAGAATGATGTGGCTAGTTTATCTATTGAAATTGCTTCTAAGATCATTCAAAAAGAATTGAACGCGCAGGATCAAAAACAGTTAATTGATTCTTACATTGAAGGGTTGGGGAAGCAAAATGAGTCTAGATAAGATGACAATTGCCAAACGATATTCAAAAGCCCTTTTTGATTTAGCTGTTGAAAAGAACCAACTTGAACCAGTTTATGAGGATTTACAACAGATTAAGCAAGTTTTTAGTGAAGTTTCGGATTTAGACCAAATTTTAGATGATGTTCGTTTAACTGATGAGCAAAAATCAACAATTATTGTGGATCTAAAGAAGGATGCGACTGTTTACGTCAAAAACTTGATTCAAATGGTTTATGATTATGGTCGGATAAGTAATATGGTGGACATTGTGGATCAGTTTACTGTTCTTTACAATGCTTACAACCACATTACTTATGCGGAATTGTCGACTGCGGTTGAAATCGATTCGGATCAAAAGAAACGATTAGCAGATGGATTTGCTAAAAGAATCGGAGCACAAAAAGTGATCATAAATAGCCGGCTTGATCCAAGTATTATTGGTGGGGCTGTGTTGAAATCAAATGGTTTAGTTTATGATGGCAGTATTAGTTCTAAAATGGCTAAGATCAAGCAAATGTTACTTAAATGAGATTTTGTAAAGAGGTGAAACTTTTATGAGCATTAAATCTGAGGAAATCAGTGCTCTAATTAAACAACAATTAGAAGGCTATCAAGACGAGCTTAATGTCGAAGAAACAGGTACCGTTACATATGTCGGTGATGGTATCGCCCGTGCTCATGGCTTAGATAATGCTCTTGCTGGTGAACTTCTAGAATTCTCTAACGGTGTTTACGGAATGGTTCAAAACCTTGAATCAAACGATGTCGGAATTGTTATTCTTGGTAACTATGATGATATTCGTGAAGGTGACACAGTTAAGAGAACTGGACGAATCATGGAAGTTCCAGTTGGAGAAGCCTTAATCGGACGGGTTGTCAATACACTTGGTCAACCAATCGATGGTAAAGGCGAAATTAAAACAGATCATACACGTCCAGTTGAACGTAAAGCTCCTGGCGTTATGGAACGACAATCAGTTAGTGAACCCCTTCAAACAGGGATTAAAGCGATTGATTCGTTGGTTCCAATTGGTCGTGGTCAACGTGAGTTAATCATTGGTGACCGTAAAACAGGTAAAACATCTTTAGCAATTGATACAATTTTGAATCAAAAGAATCAAAATATTATCTGTATCTATGTTGCAATTGGTCAAAAGGAATCAACTGTGCGTACCCAGGTTGATACGCTCGAAAAGTTTGGCGCAATGGACTACACAATTGTTTTGAGTGCCGGCCCATCAGAACCAGCCCCAATGCTTTACTTGGCACCATATGCCGGCGCAGCAATGGGTGAGGAATTTATGTTCAATGGTAAGCATGTTTTGATCGTGTATGATGATCTTTCAAAACAAGCTGATGCTTATCGTGAACTTTCCTTGATTTTGAGACGTCCGCCTGGTCGTGAAGCTTACCCTGGTGATATCTTCTATACGCATTCACGTTTACTAGAACGAGCAGCAAAATTGAATGACAAACTTGGTGCAGGTTCAATGACGGCTTTGCCATTCGTTGAAACCAAAGCGGGAGATATTGCCGCTTATATTCCAACCAATGTTATTTCAATTACTGATGGTCAAATTTTCTTGGATAGTGACCTATTCTATTCTGGTACTCGTCCTGCGATTGATGCGGGTTCTTCTGTATCCCGTGTTGGTGGAGATGCGCAGATCAAAGCTATGAAACGGGTAGCCGGAACATTGCGTTTGGACTTAGCATCTTATCGTGAATTGGAATCATTTGCACAATTTGGTTCTGATTTGGATGATGCCACTAAGGCGAAGTTAGCACGTGGAAGTCGAACTGTTGAAGTTTTGAAACAACCATTGCACAAACCACTTGCTGTTGAGCATCAAGTTTTAATTTTGTATGCGTTGACTCATGGTTTCTTAGATAAAATTGCTATTGATGATATTTTACGTTTCCAAGATGAACTAATCGAATATATCGATGGTTCACACGACGATTTGTTAGATGTTATCCGCAAAACGGGCGATTTACCAGATACTGACAAAATGGATGCTGCAATTCAAGAATTTGCAGATCAATTTCAACCAACAAAAGTAGAAGACGCAAGTGCTTCTAAATAAAACAATGCTTTAATTGACAGAAAGTGGTGAGAAAAAATGGCAGCTTCAGAACAAGACGTTCTCAGACGAATTGACTCCACTAAGAAGACCAGTCAAATTACCACTGCGATGCAAATGGTTTCGACCGCAAAACTGAATCAAATTCAAAAACATACTTTTGGGTATCGCGTTTATGCTGAAAAAGTTGAAAGTATTGTGGCTCACCTTGCAAAATCACATTTAATTAGTGAAAATGCAGCTGGAAGTGAAAAAAGCGATGACACTACTGAAAGTACAATTTCAGCAACAGATTTGCTCAAACAACGACCAGTCAAAAAAGTTGGGTTCTTGGTTATTACGTCTGATCGTGGTTTAGTTGGTAGCTATAATAGCTCGGTCCTCAAACAAACTGAGGATTTCATTCAATCCACAGGTCATTCAGCCGAAGATAGTGTTATTTTAGCTGTCGGCGGCACTGGCGCAGACTTTTATAAAGCACGCGATATGAACGTGGCTTATGAATTTCGTGGTGTGAGTGATGTTCCTACTTTTAACGAAGTACGGGAAATCGTTCAAACTGCAACGTCAATGTACTCTAATCAAGTTTTTGATGAGCTTTATGTTTGCTACAACCATTTTGTAAATCGCTTAACAAATAGATTTCATTCAATTAAAATGTTGCCAATTAGTGATGCTTTAGTGAAAAGTCAAGATGAGAAAAAAGAGCAGGGTAAAAAAGAATTAATGCCAGAATATGAGACAGAGCCTTCAGAGGCTGTGTTATTACAGGCTATTTTACCTCAGTATGCAGAAAGCCTTGTTTATGGTGCGATTCTGGATGCTAAGACTGCTGAGCATGCTTCAAGTTCGACAGCTATGCAAACTGCTTCTGACAATGCTAAAGATTTAATTTCATCGCTTCAATTGCAATATAACCGTGCACGACAAAGTGCGATTACCACTGAAATCACCGAAATTACCGGTGGTCAGGCTGCACAAGAATAAATTTAGATGGGAGGAATTAACTAATAATGAGTACTGGTAAAGTTGTCCAAGTTATCGGACCTGTTGTTGATGTTGAATTTCCTCTGGATGGTAATTTACCTGATATTAATAATGCTTTAAACGTCAAGAAACCAGACGGCAGTATTTTGGTTGCTGAAGTCGCTCTTGAACTTGGAGACGGCGTTGTGCGAACAATTGCTATGGATGGTACTGATGGTTTACAACGTGGATTGGAAGTTGAAGATACTGGTTCTTCAATCACAGTTCCAGTTGGTGATAAAACATTAGGTCGGGTTTTCAACGTCCTTGGAGAAACAATTGATAATGGTGAAAAATTTGGACCCGAAGTAAAACGTAATCCTATTCATCGGGATCCACCTAAGTATGATGACCTAAACCCTAGTATGGAAATTTTGGAAACAGGAATCAAAGTTATTGATTTGCTGGCTCCGTATATCCGTGGTGGTAAGGTTGGACTATTCGGTGGTGCCGGTGTTGGTAAAACTGTTTTAATTCAGGAATTAATTCATAATATTGCACAAGAACACAATGGTATTTCTGTATTTACGGGTGTTGGTGAACGAACTCGTGAAGGAAATGACTTGTATTTTGAAATGAAGGCATCGGGTGTTCTTGAAAAGACCGCCATGGTGTATGGTCAGATGAACGAGCCGCCTGGTGCGCGTATGCGGGTTGCTTTGACTGGTTTAACATTGGCGGAATATTTCCGTGATGTTGAAGGACAAGATGTGTTATTATTTATCGATAACATTTTCCGGTTCACACAAGCCGGTTCTGAAGTATCCGCATTGCTTGGTCGTATTCCTTCTGCCGTTGGTTATCAACCAACACTGGCTACTGAAATGGGTCAGTTGCAGGAACGAATTACTTCAACCAAGAAGGGATCAATTACTTCGATTCAGGCCGTTTATGTGCCTGCCGATGATTATACTGATCCCGCCCCTGCCACAACCTTCGCCCATTTGGATGCCACAACTAACTTGGAACGTAGCTTAACGCAACAAGGAATTTATCCCGCTGTTGATCCGTTGGCTTCTACTTCAAGTGCGTTGGATCCATCTGTCGTTGGTGAGGAACATTACAAAGTGGCAACAGATGTTCAGCATGTGTTGCAACGCTATCGTGAGTTGCAAGATATCATTTCTATTTTAGGAATGGATGAATTATCTGACGAAGAAAAAACGATTGTCGCTCGTGCTCGTCGAATCCAATTCTTCCTATCACAAAACTTCTCAGTTGCGGAACAGTTTACTGGTCAACCAGGTTCTTATGTTCCTGTTGAAGAAACAGTAAAAGGTTTCAAAGAAATTCTTGAAGGTAAGTACGATGATTTACCTGAGGATGCTTTCCGTCAGGTCGGAAATATTGATGAAGTTGTTGAAAAGGCGAAGAAGTTAACTAGTGCTGCAAGTAAATAAGGGGGAATTCTAATTGGCTGATAAATCAGTATTAACCGTTAGTATCGTGACTCCTGATGGTCAAGTTTATGACGGAACTTCCAGTATGCTGGTAGTAAAGACACAAGCTGGCCAGCTTGGAATTATGCCTAACCATGTCCCTATTATTGCGTCACTATCGATTGATGAAGTGCGAATCAAACATGATGATTCTGGTAAAAGAGAAGATGCAGTTGCGGTCAATGGTGGCTTTGTAGAGTTTTCGGACAATACAGCCACAATCGTTGCTGATACTGCAGAAAATGAATCTGATATTGATGTAAACCGTGCTGAGAATGCGCGTCAACGAGCTCAAGAAACGATTCGAAAAGCTCAAGATGCACATGACAACTCTGAGTTACGTCGTGCACAGATTTCATTACGTCGTGCAATTAATCGAATTAATGTTGCAAAACATTAATTCACATTTGAAGAGTTTCATAACCGTTTGGTTGTGGAGCTCTTTTTTTATGGTTATTAATTTATTAAAATGAGAGTTAAACGCGTATTTTTAGTATGGATATGATACTATTGTAATAAATCATAGATTGAAGAGGATTTTATGAATTTATTGGGAATTCAAGCTTTATTAACGTTAATTTGTTACTTCTTTTTTATTTTCATTTCTTTTTGGGCAATTCAGGGTATCCATTTGGAGCGTATTTTGCACGTTTCCGATCCAAACCAATTTAAAGCATTGATTGTTTTACTATCGATTGGTCTAGGGTACATGGGTGGCTCATTCTTTCTCGAATTAATTAATAATATTAGAAATTTAAGTTACTTACTAAAATAGTGGAGGTTTCGTTCGTGGATAAGATTATTGTTAAGGGCGGCAATCGACTCAAAGGTGTAGTCAAGATTGAAGGCGCCAAAAATGCTGTTCTGCCGATTTTGGCAGCAGGAATTTTAGCTAGTGAAGGTCGAGTTGAGTTAAGTAATGTACCAATTCTGTCTGATGTTTATACGATGAACAACGTGTTGCGATTTTTGAATGTGGATGTTGAGTTTGATGAAGCTCAGCATGAGATTCGGATGGACGCAACCAAAAAAGTTTCTACCGAAGCCCCATTTGAATACGTTTCAAAAATGCGAGCTTCAATCGTTGTAATGGGTCCGTTACTAGCAAGAACTGGGCATGCCAAGGTGGCAATGCCTGGCGGTTGTGCAATCGGCTCTCGGCCAGTTGATTTACATCTAAAAGGACTGGCAGCATTGGGAGCTCATATTACACAACATGATGGATACATAGAAGCTAGTGCAAGAAAATTAATCGGAACTAACATCTATTTAGATTTTCCAAGTGTCGGGGCAACTCAAAACATTATGATGGCGGCAACATTGGCGCATGGAAACACAATCATTGAAAATGCCGCTTGCGAGCCAGAAATTGTTGACTTGGCCATGATCTTAAATAAAATGGGCGCCCATGTTACTGGAGCAGGAACGGAAACAATCCGAATTATTGGTGTGCATCAATTGCACGGAACAAGCCATGCTGTTGTTCAAGATCGAATTGAAGCCGGCACTTTCATGGTGGCTGCTGCTGCTACCCAGGGGGATGTTTTAATTCAGGATGCAATTTCAGAGCACAACAAACCATTAATTTCTAAAATGCGTGAGATGGGTGTCCATATCTTTGAAAAAGATGAGGGGATTCGTATCGTTGGGCCTAAAAAACTATTGCCGGTTTCGATTAAAACATTACCGCATCCTGGGTTCCCAACGGATATGCAACCCCAAATGTCGGTATTGCAGTTATTGGCACAAGGCACAAGTACACTAACTGAAACTGTGTTTGAAAATCGGTTTATGCATTTAGAGGAATTACGTCGAATGAATGCCCAGTATAGAGTGGAAGGTTCTTCCGTCATTATGAATGGCCCAACTGATTTTAATGGTGCTGAAGTGGCTGCTACGGATTTGAGAGCTGGTGCGGCCTTGGTTATTGCAGGTTTAGTGGCAAAGGGGTATACACAGGTCACTAATTTGAAGTATTTAGATCGAGGTTACTATAACTTTCATGGTAAGTTGAGTGCTTTAGGTGCTCAAATTAAACGTGTCTCTGGTACGAATACAACTTTAACGGTCAAAAATTAATTTTTTGATAAAAAATAAAAAATCAATGACGGTCGATTAATAACGTGAGGTGGAAGGCGTTACTTAGTTGACCGTCGTTTCTATTCATTTTACAGGTTAATATCAGCTAGATTCGGGCTTTAGAGAGAATTTAGGGTGTGCTATAATAGGCTGTTAGATTGGATATTTTTGAGAGGTGGACACAATTGAAAAAATTCTTTTTGATGCTAGTACGTGGATATCAAAAGTTTATATCACCACTTTTTCCACCAAGTTGTCGGTATTATCCGACATGCTCTAATTATATGTTGGGAGCTCTTAAGAAGCACGGGGCATTGAAAGGTACCTTAATGGGGACTGCGCGTATTTTACGCTGTAATCCGTTTGTTAAGGGTGGTTATGATCCGGTGCCGGATTATTTTACTTTGAAACGTAATCCGCATCCTGATGAAAAAATATTAAATTAACCTGTATGGAGGAAATTATGTCTAAGAAACAGCAAAGTGTTAAGGTACAAATTGAAGAAAAAGAAGTTGATGGGCAAACGATTCAACAACTTTTTATTGCTAAAAATTTAATCGGCGAAATCACACCACAGGATAAAGAATTTGCGACTCATCTAATTGGGGGCGGAGACTTTACAGCTAAATCCACGGATGATGCTGTTGAATGGCTTTTGCAAGAATACAATCTTCATCAATAAAGCGCAGTTTAAGTTAAGGAAGGATCTTTAGTTTGAATAACGATTCACGAGTTAGAAGACGGGAAGGCGATTCTCGCATTGATTATGGAATAATTTTTTCGGTGTTAATGTTGGCCTTAATTGGACTTGCCTCGATTTATGTTGCTGCGGCACATGATACGGGCAGTGTAAGCGTGATCCATCAAGTAGCTTCGCAGTTAGTGTGGTATGTATTAGGGGTTGCTGCGGTTGTTGTCATCATGCAGTTTGATTCCGAACAACTTTGGAAGATAGCGCCGTATGCTTACTGGTTTGGTATTTTTTTACTAGTTGCAGTTTTGATATTTTACAGCAGAAGTTATGCAGCAAGTACCGGGGCTAAGAGTTGGTTTGCCTTTCGTGGATTCACTTTTCAGCCTTCAGAAGTTATGAAGCCGGCCTATATTTTGATGATGGCTAAAGTTTTGACGGATTTTAATGCCCAGCATAAGCGCCATACCATGCGATCTGATTGGCGTTTAATTGGCGAAATGATTTTATGGACGTTGCCAATTCCTGTTTTACTACTTTTGCAGCACGACTTCGGAACCATGTTAGTATTTATCGCTATTTTTGCTGGATTAGTCATTGTTTCAGGCGTAACTTGGCGAATTTTAGTACCTGCATTTGTCACGGCAACGGTTTTGGCTAGCAGTACATTGATGTTGGTAGTGAGTGATTGGGGACGTAGTCTTTTGTCTCACGTCGGATTTGAAAGCTATCAGTTTAGCCGAATTGATACCTGGCTAGACCCATCTTCTGATACGACAAATTCAGGTTATCAATTATGGCAGAGTATTAAAGCAATTGGGTCGGGACAACTATTCGGAAAAGGTTTCAATGTTTCGAATGTCTATGTGCCAGTCCGAGAGTCAGATATGATTTTCTCTGTGATCGGTGAAAACTTTGGTTTTATCGGCAGTGTGGTTTTAGTTCTGTTATACATGCTTTTGATGTATCAAATGATTCGTGTCACTTTTGATACGAAGAACGCTTTTTATGCTTATATTGCTACAGGGACAATCATGATGATTTTATTTCATGTTCTCGAAAATATCGGAATGAACATTGGTTTGTTGCCTTTAACTGGAATTCCGCTCCCATTTGTGAGTCAAGGGGGATCAGCCCTTATTGGAAATATGATAGGAATTGGGTTGATTATGTCTATGCGGTTTCACCACGATTCATACAGTACGCTTCAAAAAACAGATTTCTAATAAAAAACTCATATTTGTGGTTGACAGACACAATTTGAATGAGTATACTGCATTTAATAGCTAAACATTAAAACAAGATGAGTAAGTTGATTACTACTTTAAGAGAGTTCCTTTTGGTGAGATGGGACAGTAAGTGCAATCGAAGATGGTCTTGATAAAAGAGGTATTTGTGAGCGTTCTGCAAGCAAGTACTGGGTGCGCCCATTATAGCGTCCGAGTTGTTTGACTCGTTAAGGCTGACTTTGTGAAAAGTTAGTGAATTTGGGTGGTAACACGGAAGAGAAGTCTTTCGTCCTAGTTGATTTATTTCAACGGGATGAAAGACTTTTTTGTTTGGTTAAAAAGAAAGAGGAGGTTGATCGTTTGATAGAATTTAAGGATGTTTCGAAGACCTTCGCTACAGAAAAAGGTAACGTTACAGCAATTAAAGACGTGAACATGAAGATTGAAGACGGTGAAATATTTGGAATCGTTGGGTATTCTGGTGCTGGTAAGACGACTTTGATCAGAATGCTGAATGGTCTAGAAACTCCAACGACAGGTGTGGTTGAGGTGAATGGCACTAAGATCTCAGAGCTGGATCGCAATGCATTAAGAAAAAAGCGCCACAAAATTGGAATGATTTTTCAACATTTTAATCTATTGTGGTCTCGAACCGTTCGTAAGAATATTGAGTTTCCCCTTGAAATTGCCAAGATTTCAAAAGCCGATCGTCAAAAGAAGGCAGAAGAGTTAATCAAATTGGTTGGTTTGGAAGGTAAAGAAGATGCCTATCCTTCTGAATTATCCGGTGGTCAAAAACAACGAGTTGGTGTGGCGAGAGCTTTGGCAAACGATCCAGAAATTTTGCTTTCTGATGAGGCTACCAGTGCACTTGATCCACAGACTACCGATGAAGTATTGGACCTATTAATGGATATCAATAAGCGATTAGGAATTACGATTGTTTTAATTACTCATGAAATGCATGTGATTCGAAAGATTTGCGAGCATGTTGCCGTTTTGGATGGTGGTAAGATCATTGAGTCTGGTCAAGTTTTGGACGTTTTTAAGCATCCACAACAACCAATTACAAAACGATTTGTTTACTCAGAGGCTGCTCCGTCGCCGGAAGATACCAATGTGGTTGTAGAACAGTTGCTAAAGGAATATCCAAATGGCAAAATTATTCAATTGACCTTTCATGGTAATCAAGCCAATTTACCAATTGTTTCGGAAATTATTCATAAATTTCCTAAGATCCGAATCAGCATTATTGAAGGAAATATCCATCAAACCCATGAGGGCGCAATTGGTTCACTTTTCTTACAGTTGATTGGTGATGAAGGGGATATTAACGGGGCTTTAGACTATCTGAAGACTATGCGTGTCGAAACGGAGGTGATCGAACATGGGAGGTAGTACAGGTTACTTTGAATTTAACACAGTTGACTGGAATCAAATGTGGAGCGCAACTTGGGAGACCATTTGGATGACCATCGTTTCGATTGTAGCCGTTGCGATCTTGGGATACTTTATTGGATTATTATTGTTTGAAACCAGTGGAAGTACTAATTTAGTTGTCCGCATTATTAACTGGATTGTTGCGCTTTTTGTCAATGTGTTTCGATCTATTCCATTTATCATTTTAATCGTTTTGTTGTTGCCATTTACTAAGAATGTCGTGGGAACGATCATTGGCCCAGTTGCGGCGTTACCATCCTTAATTATTTCCGCAGCTCCGTTTTATGGTCGAATGGTTGAATTAGCGTTTCATGAAATTGATCGGGGTGTGCTTGAGGCTTCAAACGCAATGGGAGCCAGTCAATGGCAGATTATTACGAAGGTTTTATTACCAGAAAGTTTGCCAGCGTTGATTTCGGGAATTACGGTTACAACGATTTCTTTGATTGGTTATACAGCTATGGCCGGTGCAATTGGTGCCGGTGGGCTGGGAAATTTGGCCTATCAAGAAGGATTTGAGAGTAGTAATAATACGGTGACTTTAGTTGCCACAGTCATTATTGTGATCATTGTTTTTGCTTTCCAATTTCTCGGGGATTTCGCAACCCGAAAAGTTGATAAACGAGTACTTTAATTTGAGGAGGAGTTTGAATATGAAGAAGAATAAAATTTTTGGCTTTTTAGCAGTCGCAGCAACAGCACTTTTATTGGTGTCTTGTGGTAAGAAATCAAGCACCAGTTCCAAAACAACACCCATTACAGTTGGGGCATCTGCAGTGCCACATGCTCAAATTTTAAAACATGTCCAACCTGAGTTGAAAAAAGAAGGGGTTAATTTAAAGATTAAAGTCTTTCAAGATTACGTTCTTCCTAATAAAGCTTTAGCTAACGGTGATATTGATGCGAACTACTTCCAACACATTCCATTTTTGAATCAATGGAATAAGAAAAACAAAGGTAATTTAATTGATGCCGGTGCCGTTCACTTGGAACCAATTTCTGTATTCTCTAAGAAGTATAAAAATCTCAAAAATTTACCAAAGAATGCGACTGTTTTGGTAAGTAATAATGCACCAGATTATGGTCGAATTTTGACGATCTTTAAGGATGCCGGTTTGATTACGATCAAAAAGGGTGTGGATATCACAAGTGCAACGTTTAATGATATTGCAAGTAATCCAAAACATATTCAATTTAAACATAGTTATGAGCCGAAACTGATGCCTCAATTGTACAAAAACGGCGAAGGTGACGCGGTTGTGATTAATGCTAACTATGCGGTTCAATCTGGTTTGAATCCAATTACACAATCTGTGGCAATTGAAAAATCTAATTCACCATACAAAAATATCATTGCAATTCGTCCAAGTGAGAAGAACAACAAAGCCATCAAGAAATTGGTTAAAGCTCTTCAATCAAAGAGTACGCAATCTTGGATCAAGAAACATTACAAGGGTGCTATTTTACCTGTAAAACCAGTTAAATAATCGAATTTTGATATGTAAATGGCCGTTGAAGTTTTGAATTTCAATGGCTTTTTATGTATTGACCATCTTTCAGAAAATGGGTAGGATTAAGTTAATAACGAGAAAAGGGTGTTAAAATGAGAAAATTTGGAATTATTGGTTTAGGGAACGTTGGCCGTACAGTTGCATATACTTTGGTTACAAAGGGAATTGCTGATTCACTAGTACTTATTGATAAAGATCAGAAAAAGTCACGTGCTGAGCAGTTAGACCTGCAGGATGCCCAAGCACGATTGAATACAACTACCCAAATCACAACTCAAAATTACGACAATTTGAAGGATGTTGATATTTTATATATCTCAGCTGGAGATATCGCAGTTTCAACTAACAGTGGCGATCGTTTTGCAGAGTTCAAGATCACTTCAGCGGTTGTCAAAGAAATCGCCCCTAAAATTGTGGCATCTGGATTTAAGGGTGTGATTATCGACATTATGAATCCTTGTGATGCGGTTACCAGTTATTTGCAGAAGTTGACTGGGTTTTCAAAGCAAAGAGTGTTTGGAACGGGAACTTTCTTGGATACCGCGCGGATGCAACGTGTTGTTGGTGAAAAATTAAATGTAAATCCCCGCAGCGTAGAAGGTTATGTTTTGGGTGAGCATGGAAATAGCCAATTTGTGGCATGGTCAAGTGTTCGTGTAAAAGGTGAAGCTATTCAGGATTTACCTGAAGCTAAAGACTTCGATTTTGATCAATTAGCTGATGCCGCTAAACAAGGTGCTTGGGAAGTTGCTTCCGGTAAAGGATTTACTTCAGCTGCAATTGCGACTTGTGGTGTCAGTTTGGGACAAGCAGTTTTGTCGGATGCTCGTTTAGTTTGTCCGGTGTCTGGTTATAGTGAAAAATATAGTACTTACGTTGGTTTACCAGCGATTGTGGGCAAGAACGGAATTGAGTCTGTGGTTGACTTACCTTTGACAGACGAAGAAACTGTAAAGTTCGCTAAGTCTGCGGAAATGATTCATGATCGGGTAGCCAAGTTAAACTAATCTTTGAATTTTAAAGCTTTTAAACATTTACAGCCAAACAGGTTGAAAGTGTTTAAAAGCTTTTTTGTACTTGACAGAAAAATACTTTCCAAGTATAGTTAGTTACATAAGTAATTAACCAATTTACCGATATGGGGGAAGCAACTGTGAAAGAACAAACGGTTATTGATGTTCAAAGCGTGACAAAAGTGTATGGAAAGAAAAATGAAAAACAGTACACTGCTTTACAAAACGTCAATTTTAATGTAAAAAAAGGTGAATTCGTAGGCATTATGGGGGCTTCGGGTTCAGGAAAAACGACATTGCTGAATATTTTAGCAACGATGGATCAACCAACGGCAGGTAACGTCTTTATTGCAGGTCAAGATGTGACACAGTTGAAAGGAAATGCCGTTTCGGATTTTCGGGCTAAAAAGATTGGCTTTATTTTTCAGGATTTTAATCTCTTGGAAAGTTTATCGAATGCAGAAAATATTGGATTACCATTGACTTTGCAGGGCGTTAAAAAGCGGAAAACTAACGAACTTGTCCATCAAATTGCTAGTCAGTTGGGGATCAATCAGCTACTTGATAAATATCCGGTAGAAATATCTGGTGGTCAAAAGCAACGGGTTGCGGCCGCGAGGGGATTAATCTCACGACCACAAATTTTATTTGCCGATGAACCAACCGGAGCTTTGGATTCCCAAAATGCCCGAGAACTTTTGGAAACTTTGAAACAAGTTAATGATGAAGAACAAGTTTCTATATTAATGGTAACCCATGATCCGTTTTCAGCTAGTTACTGTGAACGCATTTTGTTCATTAAGGATGGCCAAATTGGTGAACAACTTGAAGCTGGCAGTCAAACGCGAACTGAGTTTTACCAAACAATTTTGAATAAACTTGGCACCTTTAATGATCAGGGGGAAGATGTCGATGTTATTTAAATTAGCCTTTATAAGTGTTAAGGATCGTTGGCGGGACTATTTGGTGCTTTTTTCTGGATTGATTATTTCAAGCGCAATTTTTTATATGTTTGAAGCAATCGCCACTAATCAAGCCTTCATCAAGGGAAATATTTCACTTGGGTTAGCGACGTTTGTTTTTCAATTTGGTTCTGTGCTCCTTGGAATTATTACCCTCGTTTATATCGTGTATGCTAATTCATTCCTAATGAATATGAGAGAACATGATTATGGTTTGTTCATCATGTTAGGCGGGAAAAAATCACGACTTGGTTTCTTAATTTTTTTAGAAACGTTATTGATTGGGGCAATTTCCACAGTCTTGGGTGTTGTAGTCGGTGTTGGGCTTACAAAAGGATTATCTCAATTATTAATGCACGAGTTGGGCGTTGAAGTTGCCCATTTTACTGCCTGGAATACCATGGCTTTGCTTGTGACTTTTGCGTTCTTTATTGTGATCTTTTTTATGGCTTCGTTAATTAATCAGCACAAGTTGCTACATCGACCGGTGTTAAAATTGCTCCATGCTGATACGGTGGCAGATAAACCAATCAAGTTAACGGCCTGGCGTTACGCTGAAGGTGGATTAGGTTTAGTTTTAATAGCCGGTGGTTACTGGGCAATGGCGGCTATTGAGACTTTGCAACTTCTCTCAATTCCAATTGCACTGGTCACAATCGTATTGGGCACGTATTTTTTGTATCATGCACTTTTTCAAATTTTGATTACGGGATTGAAACGCTCACGCTTGGCAGGTAAGGGCTTAAATAGCTTTACATTAGGCCAGTTAAACTTTCGCATTCGAGATTATACCAGAATTCTAGCCGTCGTAAGTATCCTTTTTGCCTTAGCCTTAGGAGCAATTACGGTTGGAATGGGCTATCATCGTTTAATCCCAAGTATGGCAAGCGGTAGTTCAGCTTATGACTTGGTTGTTTATAAGCAAACTGCGAAAACTAAACAATTAATTCAAAAATTAGATTTAATAAAGCAAGTGACTTATAAGCGAAAAATTGTTGGCACAACTGCCTATTTTGACCAAATGGAGTTTCAAGAAACACCTTTTCAAGTGAGTCGCGTTAAGGCTGATGCCGTTGTCTTCAAACTAGCTACTAGTGAGCAACTGAGGTCTAGTTCACGGGTGCAAGAGCAATTTTTGAGTCTGCAAGCAAATTACACTTTAAGACAGATCAGAGTTGTGTCTCACCGTAATTTTCTGAAAATTCAGGGTAAGCCATCACAATTAACTTTACTGAAGACAACCGGATTAGCTAAAAATGCAGGTGTGTTGAAACAAATTGCAGAAAATCAAACCAATCAATTTCCTGGCCACATGTCGATTCAACAGTTAGGCGGGGCTTATCCACTGTACCAAGTGGCCAATGTCATGTTTGGTGGATTAGAATTTGTGGGCTTCTTCTTAGGATTGGCGTTTTTGACAATGTTGGCAAGCTGTTTAATGTTTAAAATTTTATCGGGTGTCCAACCGGATAGACAGCGCTATTATATGTTAAACCGATTAGGAACGCGACAAAATTTAATTCGGCGTTCAATTCGCCGTGAATTAGGCGCACTGTTTTTGTTGCCAGGGATATTAGGAATTATTCACGTCCTGTTTGGCTTGAAGATGTTTGTTCCGTTGATGGGTGATCCGTATGTTCATTTACAGACCCCCTTTGTGATTTTCTTACTGTTGTATTTGGGGTATTATTTAATTACATTGTTTATTTATGAAAAATTAGTGGTTCCAAGTATAAACATGCAGTCTTGAGGTGGTGATCATATGCAATTTGATTTTAGTGGGCAAGAACCCATTTATTTACAGGTAGCTAATCAAATTGAAGAAGGAATTTTTACAGGTGCTTTTAAAGAAGAAACGCAGGTCCCCTCAACAACCGAAATGTCTCGTGAATTTCATATTAACCCCGCGACAGTTTTGAAGGGTATGAATATCCTTGTCACTGAAAAATTGGTGGAAAAACGGCGTGGTTTAGGAATGTTTGTGAAAAAAGGGGCCTATCAGTTAATACTGGAAAAACGGCAAAATGACTTTTTTGAGGATTATGTAAAAAAAATTGTGGCAGAAGCTAAAAATTTAAAGTTATCAGAAACGGAATTGATTCAACTTATCAAAAGGGGGTTTCAAACAAATGGGGATTAAGGTTACGGAAGTTGCCAAAAAATTTGGTCGGAAGCAAATTTTGCAAAATATCAGTCTGGAGATTGAGCCAAATCGAATATACGGTCTGCTGGGCAGAAACGGTGCTGGCAAAAGTACATTATTAAATATTATTACCGACCGCATTTTTGCAAATGGTGGTTCGGTGACCATTGATGGTATTCCAACACACGAGCATGATGAATTGTTAGGCAATATCTATTTGATGAGTGAGGTTAATCTTTATCCAAAAAGGGCCCGTTTACAAGATTTATTTAAATCTTCAAAGAATATGTATGGCGGTTTCAATGAGGCATACGCAAAACACTTGTGTGAGGCATTTGAGTTAAATCCGAAACAAAGATTTGGTCAACTTTCAACAGGTTATCGCACGATCTTTAAATTAATTATTGCCCTTTGTTTACCTGTTGATTACGTTTTTTTAGATGAACCTATTCTTGGTCTTGACGCTAATCATCGTGAGTTGTTTTATAAAGAACTTTTGGATACGTATAGTAGTCATCCCCGAACTTTTGTGATTTCTACTCATATGATTGAAGAGATTGCTAATATGATTGAGCATGTTTTTGTGATAGAAAACGGCAAAATCTTAGTTGATGATGATGTGGACCATATGTTGTCACAGGCATATGTGATCACTGGCCCTGGAGAAACCGTTGATCAGTACACAGTGGGATTAAACGTGATTGGAACGGAATCACTTGGAAATCTCAAAGGTAACTATGTGTTTGGCAACCTGAATGATGATCGAGAGATTCCGGATACAATTCAAATTTCACGAATGGATCTGCAAAAACTCTTCATTCATTTGACAAGTGGCGAGGGGGGATCTAAATGAAAACTAAAATGATTTTTAAAAATAAATTTGGATACTATTTAAAGGGTCTGGGGTACACTTATATTCTAACCTTTTTGTTTATTTTCCTGTTACCGATTGTTTTTGCGTTGCTATTCACGGGAAGCCTTGATGGTATTTCAATTCATAATTTATTGAAAAATAATTTATTACCATTTATTTCGATTCTGTTTTTAGTAATCTCATCATATCGAGTTTATGGACCATTTAAGTTTTATATCCAAAATGGTATTTCTCGTCGAACAGTTTGGAAAGCAACCATTTGGGTGACCGCGCTGCTTAGTTTATTGATGAGCGTAATCAATTATTGTTATTATTATGCGGTGATTTTACCAAACGTTGGAAATGTTGATAATACTTTTTATAACCAACTTTTTGGTCAGTTCCTGGGTTTTCATAGTTTTTGGAATATTCCAGCTCAAATTCTTTATGAATGGTTATTACTTTGGAGTTTTGCTGTTTTGGGTATGTTTTTTGGAAGTTTATCGGCACTCCTGAAGAAGCGAACCCGGCGCATGTTGTGGATTGCCATCCCCATTGGGCTTGTCGTGTTAGTTCGTTTTTTAATGCAGTTCCATACTGGCATGAATTTAGATTGGACGATGAATTTTATCAAATTTGTGGTCGGTTATACAGAAACAACTAACGAAGGGGAATGGAATCCATTCCACCCGGTTGGATTTATGGCGATTATGATTATTTTGGGTACGATCATTAATTACTGGATTCAACAACATATTGTCTTAAAAAATCAGTAAAAAATGAGATCGCAACAAAAACACAGTTTTTGTTGCGATCTCATTTTTGTTTATTGAATAGCAACGAGATGTTTATAAAATGCGGCATAGATCGCTTGAGAATATGGAACGTACCAGATAAATCCAATTCCGAAACTAAATAAGCAAAGAACATACCAGCCAATCATGCTTAATTTTAATAAGAAAAATTCAAATTTATGCCCCTGCATTAATTGGCGACTCATTGTGATACAGTCATTGTATTCAATGCGACCCGCATTGCCAGCGGCTAATTGATCTTTGTAAATCAGGTATGATTGGGAGTAGGCATAGTACTTAATAATTCCAGGAACAATGAGTAATAAAGTCCAAAAAAACAAATAAATGAACTGGAGTACAAAGATTGCCAAAGTTGGAATGAAATAGCGTTTGGTAAAAACTTGAAAAGCACTTTTCACAGGTGAAAACTCGCGATTAGGTTCGCGTAACCAGTCTAGGAATGTGTAACTAACCCCAACACTGATAAATGTAACTATGGCAGTTCGTAAAAAGCTCCAAACATTGGATGAACCGGAATTTGGTGACTCCTCATTAGCATAGCTTGTAACTTCATTATTGAGAAGGTGAGGATTCTTAATGAGCAAGTACAGTCCAAACAAAATACCTAGGGAAATGATAAATCCCACAATTGCTCTAAGGACAATTGGAACTACTGCGGTCATGGAAGCTTGACCCCAATGACCCTTAAAAACTTGTTTGACTTCTTTTTTTAATTCGCGACGGATTTGGTGATATGACATGACAGACTCCTCCTCTTTTTTTCTATTTTACCATGAACCTATGAATTGACAATGTGATGAAGTAATTTAAGATGAGGAGACTGGTTATTAGTACCTTAGGTTTGGAGACGTGGTAAAATTAAACTATTAATTACGAGGAGAAAAAGTTATGAAAGAAGTTGAAGAAGTACGCAGTAGACTACAAAATTTACGGATTAAATTACAAGGTGGTCAGATTTATCAGTCGTTACTTCCGGAAATTGATAAGATTATTATGTCGACAGATGTGTCGGCGCCAACAGAAGTTCACTTGCCTGATGATGACGATGGTATTCGGGACCTTATTCAGTCGCTTCGTGATCAGTTGAATGAGCACGAACTGGAAGAAGTTTCCGATAAGGATTTAATGCAGTTATTTCAACATATTGGCTCGCCTGATTTGATGATTCGTGATAAAGGCGTATATTTTCTATTTAGTGATATTTTGCAGCAACAAATCACCTCGAAAAAACAATTAAAAATGATTTTTGATCATTTGATTCAGGATGAAAGTTTGTTTGATCACATTCTGGAACCTCAAAATGACGGTGTGTTTAAGAGATCATTTAGTTTAATGTTTTTATCAACCTTGTTGTATATAGATCGGGCTGGATCACACTTTATAGATGATGAGAGTAAAAATACCCTTGTTGATCAATTGGTTACTTACATAGCCTTAGAAACAGATACACGGGGTTATTCTGGTAAGAAGGGCTGGGCACATGCCTATACGCATATTGGCAATGTTTTGGATGAATTAGCAGTTGATAATAGCTTGGTTAGAGCGGATAAATTACTTATGTTAGCTGTTTTATTAGCTCGGTACAAACGGCTTTCAACACCACTAATTTTTGGTGAGCCAGAGCGCATAGGTGGCTACATTGCGGATTTAACTAATCAAAACAAGCTTTACACCGACTTTTTGTTGTTAGCACTAAAAAATTGGCGTCATGAGTTAGTGTCGATTCAAACGACAGAAGATGAACAGATGTGGACGCGCCTGTACAACCGCCAGCGATTATTGCAAGCATTAGTCTTAAATCCAGAAATGCCAAAAGAAGTTAGTTCATATTTAAATGAGGAAAATGATTTTCGTTTTTAAGGAGATATTTTAATGAGTGAACAAATAAATGCAATCGGTTTTTACAAAGGTTTACCAATTGAAGATTCAAACAGTTTAATTAATTTAAAAATTGATCGTCCTAAGGCAAATGATTTTGATCTTTTGATTGAAGTTAAGTCCGTTTCCGTAAATCCGGTCGATACTAAGATTCGTCAAGGCCATCCTGAAACAAGTGTTCCAACTGTGCTTGGATTTGATGCCTATGGAACTGTTGTTGAATTGGGGCAGAAAGTGACTAACTTTAAAGTGGGGGATCATGTTTTTTATGCAGGAACCAATAATCGTTCTGGGAGTGACCAAGCTTTGCAGTTAGTGGATGCGCGAATTGTGGCCCATGCACCGCAAAATATTAGTGTGGAAGAAGCGGCAGCCATGCCTTTGACTAGTTTAACGGCTTGGGAATCTCTTTTTGAACGAATGCCATTAATTCCAAAAAAGGATGCTAATTTGGGAAAGCAGATTTTGATTATTAATGGTGCTGGGGGCGTTGGTTCAGTGGCAATTCAGCTGGCAAAGTGGGCAGGTTTAAAAGTTTTAACAACGGCCTCACGACCAGAGACGATTGAATGGGTTAAAAAAATGGGTGCGGATGTCGTTTTGGATTATCACAAATCGTTAGCTGACCAACTTAAAGCAGTTGGCATTCAGTCTGTAGGGTTTGCCTTGATTTTTCACTCAACTGATAATTATTTGCCAATTTTGGCAAAACTCGTGGCACCAGAAGGATTTATCACTTCCATTGTGGAAAATGAACGTCCTTTACCAATGGGACTTTTAAAATCTAAGAGTATTACTTTTGCTTGGGAGTTTATGTTTACAAAAAGTATTTATCAGACTGCAGATATGGCAACACAAGGAACAATCCTCGAAAAGATTGCCACACTTTTGGATGAAAAAGAGATTCGATCAACTTTAACTGTGACGCTTCCGGGAATTAACGCAGCGACTCTAAGACATGCTCATGAACTTGTTGAAACTAATAAAATGATTGGTAAAGTCGTGTTAACTGGCGATTTTGATGCCAAATAGTTTGGATATTAAAGTTTTTTTCTCTGCAAATTCATGGTACAATTTAGGTTCAATACAAAATCTAAGTGATAGGATGAGATTTTAAATGAGTACGGAAAAAAAGATTCACGTTGGTTTGCTATTTGGTGGTAATTCATCTGAACATGATGTTTCAAAGCGTTCTGCACATAATATTTTCGATGCAATGGATAAAGAGCGTTACGAAGTCAGTCTGTTCATGGTTACAAAAGATGGCTATTTGTTGAGTGATGCTTCATCAAGAAGAATTTTTGATGGCGAATCAGAAGATAAAGTTGTGGCAGATGCCATGAAATCGGTTGATAAGGGTAATCCATTGTCACCAATTTTGAACTTGAGTGAACAAAAAGATATCGATGTTTATTTCCCAATTATTCACGGTAATTTGGGTGAAGATGGGACGATTCAAGGCTTGCTACGGCTACTACAAAAGCCTTATGTCGGCAGTGGTATTCTTGCTTCAGCTGTTTCGTTTGACAAGGATACAACTAAACAGTTATTAACACATAATGGGATTCGTAACACAAAGTATGTGGTTGTGACACCCGAAAATCGTGGCGACTATTCCTATGATGTTTGTCGCGAATTACTAGGTGAGCTGATGTTCTTAAAACCCGCTAATCAAGGATCATCAGTGGGTATTCATAAAGCGACAAATGCTCAAGAGTTTGAAACTGGGCTGGATGATGCCTTTCGATATGATTTTAAAGTGTTGGTTGAACAATCAATTGAACAACCAGAAGAAGTGGAAGTTTCTATTTTAGGTAATCAAAGTCCCAAGGCTTCTAAAGTAGGACGAATTATCGTACCGAAATCTGATACATTCTATGATTATAATAATAAGTTTGTCGATGCCAGTGGGGTTCAATTTGAACTACCAGCTAGCATTTCTAGTGAGCTTTCTGATGAAGTTCAACAAATGGCACTGGATGCTTTCCGAGTACTTGGTTGCTGTGGCTTAGCTAGAATTGACTTTTTGGTTGATCATAACAAAGTTCCCTACCTAAGCGAAATTAATACGCTGCCTGGTTTTACAAACATTAGTTTGTATCCCCAACTTTGGGAAGTGTCTGGGATTAGCTATGAAAGGTTAATTGATCAACTCATTGATTTGGCATTTGAGGAATTTAATCGACGTTCTAAAATTCATTATGATTTCACACCGCTTGATGCAGAGTAACAATTTAAAGAAGTCAGAGAAAACTTTTTCTCTGGCTTTTTTAGTTAATGAAAATTGATAGCTAAAACGCAAAGGAAAAGACAAATTCTTCACTAACAAGATGAAGGAACGCGCGTTTTTCTTTTTCAGAGCATTTAGTTCATTTCTTGATAATGTTAAGATTAAAGCGAAAGCAATTTTCCAGCAACGGGGGTAGTGACTGTTATGAAACGCTTCATATTTCGCGATTTTTATCAACTTAAAAATTTAATTAATTACATGATTAAATCAGATGAAAATTTGTATTATGCCAGTTTGACGCTATTAGTTGGTGTTGTAACTAGCATCCTATTGGAGCATGCACTTTTTCTTTCAGAAAATCCGTTATTAATCCCATTAAAATTTATTTTTGCGGTTCTTATTATTTGGGGGATGTTTGTTGGCTTAATGGCAGCATCCCTAATGATTAGTGGGTTTCAGCAACGTAAGCCGGTTAACTTCGATCATTTGAAGGATTTGTTACAAAAGTTGTTTGAAAGAAATTGGATTATTAGTATTGCATATTTCTTTTTTTATGTGGTAATTACGATTCCACTAGGTGGATTTGGATTTGCAACCGTCATTCTGGCTCATATTCCAACAAGCGTTTCAATTCAAAACTTTGTTTTTGCTAATCGCTGGACGGTCGCACCTGTTTTTATTCTTTTGTATCTTATTTTTTGTTACATAGCTCTGCGAATGCTTTTAGCACTTCCAGCAATGATTAGTTATCAATGTTCACTGACTGAAGGAATTCGACTGAGTTGGCGCTTAACAAAAGGGCAGACAGGCAGGATGCTTATCCAGATTTTGATCATTGTTGTTCGTGTTTCCGTACCGTTTCTGCTAATTGGGAGCCTTATTCTAGAAGGTATATTTGCCTGGAACAGCTGGATGCATTCAGACTTACCATCAACTATTTTGATGGTTTTAGCGATTACATTTATTGAACTGTTGTTTGTTGGTTGGTTTTTAGTTTTTATGACTGGTTTTTTGTCACGATTGGGTGAGTGGGTTAGAGTCGTAAACATGCCACTAGCGAAAACACCGGTATTCAAAACAAGAGGATTAAATTATCATCAATGGGATTTGAAACAAATCAAGAAAATTGGGATTGCTTTATTGGGTCTGTTATTTTTGAGCACACCCACGTATGCCTTTTTTTCAATTCGGATGAATGAGAATCATTCAACTGACGTGCTAGTTATCTCACACCGTGGCGTAAGTGATCATAATGGTGTGCAAAATACGATTATGGCACTTAGAAAAACGGCTAAACTAAAACCCGATTATGTGGAAATGGATATTCGAGAAACTAAAGATCATCAGTTTGTGGTCATGCATGATAGTAATCTGTATCATTTGGCCAGAAAAAATAGGTCAGTTTCTGATCTAACCCTAAAAGAATTAACACATTTAACCATTCGAGAAAATGGCTATCAAACTAAAATTAGCAGTTTTTCCGATTACCTTAAAACTGCCCATCAGTTAAAACAGCCTTTGATTGTTGAGATCAAGGCAAGTAAAAATGACACAGCTAATCTGGTGACCCTATTTAATAAAAAGTATGGCCATAGCTTAGAAACACATCACGATATGGTTCATTCTTTGAATGCCACCTTTATGACCCAACTAAAAAAGCAACGGCCAAATTTAGTGACAGGGATTATTACGCCGTTTAACATTGCGCGAATGCCTAAAAATTCAACTGATTTTTATTCCCTTGAATTTCATACACTGAATCGCCAGTTTATTCAGCAGGCTTGGGCACAGCATAAAAAAGTCTATGCTTGGCCAGTGGACGGCATTGAACCGATGAAGCGAATGTTAGCGTTGCGAGTTGATGGGATGATTACAAACCATGTGCAGAGATTACAGAAAGTCATTCGCGAAAGAAATGCGGCGGATTTAAGTCGCTATGAAGTGATCAATAATTTAATTGAACTTTGGTAAAAATGCGAATCTTATTCTTGTTGCAGAAAGGAATGAGA
>NZ_BJWE01000015.1 GCF_007990205.1 Pediococcus parvulus
ATATTTTGTGGCTTATCGTTTTATCGAGCTGTCCTGAGATTAGCGAAAAATAAAAAATGAGGAATACCAATTAAATGGTGTTCCTCATTTTTTATCCTAATAATCCAAGTGAAGATATAGCTGTTAAAACGACTGAACCAACCATACTAATAATCATAATCCAAACCACAATCATCGTAACTCTTTGAAATGTACTCTTCTTTTTTTTCATAAGGCACCACTTTCCGAAATGTTACTCCCTATTCTAACGTGTTCATTTTAACTTTTCAAATTTTTTTCAAAAATATCAAAAGATCACCATTTTTGATTGGTTTTACTTTAAAATTTTAAAAAAATCCCCACCAATCATCCACCAAAGTTTATTTTTATTTATGAATGCTGTTATACTAGTAATTACAAAGAATATTTTGATAAATATAAAAACGCTTTTTTATCATAAATATAATAAAAATTAAGCATTTTAAAATAGTTTTCGAAATTGGTGGTAGGTAGTGGTACAAAGTGGTAAACTAAATTTGTAATCGATAGGAAAGGGGCAATTAGTATGTTCATGGGCGAATATCAACATTCACTTGATACCAAGGGACGACTAATTGTTCCTGCCAAGTTTAGGGAAGATCTTGGAACTGATTTTGTTATCACACGTGGTTTAGATGGCTGTTTGTTTGGCTATCCGCTGGCAGAATGGCAACACATTCAAGATAATCTAAAAAAATTACCGTTGAACAAACGAAATAATCGTGCTTTTGTACGTTTTTTGTTTGCAGATGCAACACAATGTAATTTTGATAAGCAAGGCAGAATTAATATTCCGAAACAATTACGTGAACATGCAAAACTTACTAAGAAATGTGTTTTAGTCGGTGTATCAAATCGATTTGAAATTTGGGATGAAGCCCAATGGAATGAAGTAACTGCAGATACAGAAGAAAATTTTGACGATATTGCTGAAAATTTAATTGATTTTGGCTTGTAGGAGTAAGAAAAATGAGTGAGTTTCAACATACAACTGTTTTACTAAACCAAGCAATTGACGAATTAAATCTCAATCCAGATGGTATTTATGTGGATTGCACCCTTGGTGGTGGGGGTCACAGTCAGTTGATTTTAAGCCAATTAAGTCAAAAGGGTCATTTGTATGCTTTCGATCAGGATGTTGCAGCGATTGAATATAATCAAAGTCATTTGAAAGATTATTTAGATCGTAATCAAGTTACTTTTATTGAAGATAATTTTAAAAATATTACAAAAGATTTGGCAGAGTATGGCGTTCAACACGTGGATGGCATTGTCTATGATTTAGGAGTTTCATCACCCCAATTGGATGACGCTAGTCGTGGTTTCAGTTATCAACACGACGCACCACTTGATATGCGCATGGATCAATCTGCTGAATTAACCGCTCAAATTGTGGTTAATCAATGGTCATATGAATCATTAGTGAAGATTTTCTTTCGATATGGTGAAGAACGCTATTCTAAACAAGTTGCTCGTGAAATTGAACGACAACGAGAAATTGCACCAATTCAAACAACTGGCGAACTAGTTGAACTTATAAAAAAAGCAATTCCGGCAGCTGCACGTCGTACAGGAGGACATCCTGCAAAGCGGGTTTTCCAAGCTATTCGAATTGCGGTTAACAATGAATTAGGTGTTTTGGAGACTTCTTTAGAGCAGGCCTTGGATCTGTTAAAGGTTGGCGGAAGAATTAGTGTGATCACATTTCAATCATTAGAGGATCGATTGGTTAAAAATATTTTTAAAGAACAAGCAAATTTACCTGAACTTCCTCAGGGTTTGCCAGTTATTCCCAAAGAGCTTGAACCCCATTTTAAATTGGCTACCCGAAAACCCATTTTACCTAGTGAGGACGAATTGGCACATAATCATCGCGCTCATAGCGCAAGACTCCGAGTTATTGAAAAAATAAAATAGGGACTGATTTATAATGGCACAAAATAATTTAGCAGAAGCATTTCCGGCGAGTAAACCCGTAAAACGAAGTATACCGGATCTTAAAGAAGGGACTCTACATAAGGCAAAAGCTGTCGTCATTCCAAAGTCTTTGCCATTTTCAAAATTCGAGAAAATTTTAATGACATTCTGCGGTATAATTTTGACAGGCTTAATGATTTTTGTAGTTTCTGGTAAAATTGCATTATCAAGCGCTGAACATAATTTATCTAGTTCGCAAGAGCAAGTTACGAAAGTTACTTCTGATAACAGCAATTTGAAACAGGAAGTGAACCAGCTTTCCAGTCGTACTCGCTTAAACAAAATTGCGAAACAGTATGGATTAAGCCTGACAACTTCAAATATAAGGAATGTTAATAAATGAACAATAACGAAAAGCGTTCAAAAAAGGACGATAATAACAAATCAAGCCACAATCGAAGAGCGTTCGGTCAATGGCTTTTTTTCATAGCCATTGCCCTCTTCGTGATCTTAATTCTACGTTTTTCCTACATTGCAATTGGCGGGACTGTAGAACACATCAATTTGAGTTCACAGGCCCGTCGTTTATATACAGATAATAAAGTGCTCAAAGCACAGCGTGGATCCATCCTCGACGCATCTGGTCAGCCAATTGCGGAGGATACTAGCACATACTCGATTTATGCAGTTTTGAATAAATCCCAGGTGGGTGCCAATAAGAAGCCACTCTATGTCACTAATAAGGCTAAAACTGCTAAGATTTTGGCAAAATATTTACCAATTTCAAAAAAAGAAGCCCTTAAAGCGTTAAATCCAACTAATAAGAACTCGTTTCAAGTAGAATTTGGAACGGCAGGAAAAAATATTTCGGTAGCTACGAAAGAAAAAATTGAATCTTATAAACTGACTGGTATCAATTTTATTCAATCTGAAGCTCGACTTTATCCAAACGGTACTTTTGCTTCAAATTTGATTGGAATTACGGCGTCGGTTCAGAAGAAGAGTTCGGATATTACCCAATTAAAAGGTATTATGGGTATTGAAAGTGCCTTTAACAAAAAATTAACGGGAACTGATGGGGAACGATCCATTCAAAAGGATAAATTTGGGTATCAGTTGCCTTCCTCTCAAGAAAAGAAAGCTGCAGTTGATGGCGAAAACATTTACACAACGTTGGATACCCGTTTACAAACTTTACTTGAGTCTGAAATGACAAAGGTCCAAGCACAGGTCCATGCTAAGTCTATGACGGCAACTATTATGAATGCCAAAACCGGTGCTATTTTAGCTACATCACAACGGCCAACATTTAATCCCACAACTAAAAGTGGCATTAGTAAAGCATGGAGCAATTCAATTGTTCAAGACACTTTTGAGCCAGGATCGACCATGAAGGTATTTACGGCTGCTGCGGCCATTGATAGTGGCCATTTTAATGCTAAGGAAAAGTATAAATCTGGAACTTATAAAATAGATGGTCAAGTCGTGCCAGATTGGCAAACCTCAGGTTGGGGATTAATTACCTATGAAGAAGGCTTTGCCCGATCAAGTAACGTTGCGATGGCCCATTTGGAACGTAAAATGGGTGCAAAGACTTGGAAGAAGTACATTAAAAAGTTCAAATTCTTGCAAAGCACAAATTCTGGCTTGAGTGGTGAAGCGAAGGGAAGTATGCAGTTCTCTTACCCAATTGATCAGGCTGATACTGCTTTTGGTCAAGGAATAGATGTCACCACGATGCAAATGCTACAAGGATTCACGGCAATTGCGAATAATGGTAAAATGGTAAAACCACAATATATCAAAAAAATAGTTAACAGTAACACAGGCAAGGTTACTTACCGAATGAAGACGAAAACTGTGGCACATCCAATTAGTAGTTCAACAGCTAAAGAAGTTCGTAAATTGATGCAAGATGTTGTTTATAAGAGTTATGGCATTGGCTCCGATTTTAAGCTATCTGGGTACCGTGTTGCGGCTAAGACTGGAACTGCTCAAGTCGTGGGATCAAATGGGACATACTTGAATACAGATGATAGTTATCTATATTCAGTTGTTGGCATGGTTCCTGCAAGTAATCCAAAGTACATCATGTATATCACAATGAAACAGCCAACGTTGCCTGCTACAAAAACGGCAACTCAGCTTTTGGATGAAATCTTCAGTCCAGTTATGAAACAAGCCTTAGGAGAAAATTCAACTACGGCTAAGAACCAATTAACCGGAAAAGCAAAAATTGCAAATATGGTTGGCGAAACTGCTGATACAGCTACCAAACAACTTGGCAAAGAAAGCATCGCGGCCACGGTTTTGGGAACGGGTAATACTGTGACTCGACAATCAGTAGCTGCCAATACTGAAATGCTGGCCGGTCAGCGCGTTATTCTTGTGACAAGTGGTCAGATGCAGATGCCAAACATGTCGGGATGGTCACGTAACGATGTGCTTAAGCTAACTAAGTTAGTTGGTTTACAGGCAGACTTTTCCGGAACCGGTTTTGTCAAGTCACAATCGATAAAAGCCGGTGCGACTATTCAAAGCGGACAAACTTTGACGGTAAAACTTAAGCAAAAGTAAGAGAGAATGGAGTTTACTATGAATTCGATAGAGCAGATTGGAACGATACTTGTCAGTTTCTTAATAACGGTGGCAGCCATGCCGTCGTTTATCAATTATTTCCGTAGTCGCAATGAGGGCCAAATGATTCGTGAAGAAGGTCCCAAATGGCACGAAAAAAAATCTGGAACCCCCACAATGGGCGGATTGATTTTTATAGTAGCCATCAGTCTGAGCAGTTTGCTTTTTGAAATTGTAAGTCATCAAATTAATGCAACAGGCGTAATTTTGATTGTAATTTTGATTATGTATGGTTTTCTTGGTTTCTGGGATGACAGTATCAAACTAATGAAAAAACAAAATGAAGGATTGAAAGCTTGGCAGAAATTTTTAGGCCAGGTTGTGGGTGCTGTTATCTTTTATTTTGTGTATGTTCACGAAGGTTTTGCCCAAGTACTTAATTTACCTTGGGTAGGTGGCTGGCATCTTGGTGCTTGGTTTGCATTGTTTGTCATCTTTTGGTTGGTCGGTTTTTCAAATGCGGTCAATTTATCGGATGGTCTTGATGGTTTGGTGAGTGGACTAGCAATCATTGCCTTTGGCGCGTATGCCATTATTGCGGCGGTGCAAAATCAATTTGATGTGCTTATCTTTTGTTTAGCCATCATTGGGGCATTGCTTGGGTTCTTCATCTTTAACCATAAACCAGCTAAAATATTCATGGGTGATATGGGATCTTTAGCCTTAGGTGGTGCTTTAGCTGCCGTCTCCATCTTAGTGCATCACGAAGCTGCCTTGCTGTTAATTGGGGTTGTCTTTGTTTGTGAAACAGCTAGTGTCATCTTACAAGTTGCTTCGTTTAAACTTACCGGTCATCGTATTTTTAAAATGAGTCCAATCCACCATCATTTTGAAATGTTGGGTTGGAGTGAGTGGAAAGTGGATATCGTGTTTTGGTGTGTCGGCTTAATTGGTGCGATGATTGCATTGATTGGCATTCTTAACTAGTTTAGATTTTTGAACGCATTCTGCTACGTCCTCAAAATAATAAAGTTTGATTTGAAGGGAAAGAGTCATGAAGGATATTACAGACTATCAAGATAAAAAGATATTGGTATTAGGATTGGCAAAAAGTGGGGTGAGTGCAGCCCGATTATTACAGAAATTGGGAGCATTAGTTACGGTGAATGATGCCAAACCATTTGACGAGAATCCAGATGCCCAGGAATTGTTAGAAGATGGTATCAAAGTGGTTACAGGTGGTCATCCCCTAACTTTATTGGACGAAGGTTTTGAACTCATCGTTAAAAACCCAGGAATCCCATATACAAATCCAATCATTAAAGGCGCACTCAGCAAAAAAATTCCAATTATTTCAGAGCCCGAACTTGCGTATCAAGTTTTAAGTGGTGAAATGATCGGAATTACCGGAAGTAATGGTAAAACAACAACCACAACTATGATTCAGCTGATGCTTGATGAAAAACGTCCTGCTGGACATGCTTATCTGGCCGGAAATATTGGTATTCCTGCAACTACAGTTGTGCAAAAAATTCAGTCTCAAGATACGATGGTGACTGAGTTATCAAGCTTTATGTTGGCCAGTGTGACGACACTCAAACCCCATATTGCTGTAATTACTAATATCTTTTCTAATCATTTGGATTGGCATGGTACCCGTGAAAACTATGTGCGTGATAAAATGCACATTACTAAAAATCAAACCGAAAAAGATTATTTGGTGATTAACTGGGATAATCCAGAATGGCAACACTTAAGCAAACAAACTAAAGCTCAGGTTGTCCCGTTTTCTCGACAGGATTTAA
Source organism: Pediococcus parvulus (assembly GCF_007990205.1). Classification (GTDB taxonomy): domain Bacteria; phylum Bacillota; class Bacilli; order Lactobacillales; family Lactobacillaceae; genus Pediococcus; species Pediococcus parvulus. The sequence continues at coordinate 6,318 of NZ_BJWE01000015.1, forward strand.
CTGAAGATGGCGCCTACCAGAAAGGCGAAGATCTTTACTTTAAAGGTGAAAAGATTATTGCGGCTTCAGACATAAAAGTACCTGGTGTACAAAATGTTGAAAATGCGTTGGCGGCAATTGCAGTGGCTAAAATTGAAGGGCAGTCGAATGAGTCAATTGTCCACGTATTAGAAAGCTTTGGTGGCGTTAAACATCGCGTTCAGTACGTCACCACTTGGAATGACCGAGATTTCTACAATGATTCAAAAGCCACCGACATTGAAGCTACTCAAGTTGCGCTACGTTCATTTACAAAACCAATCGTTTTAATTGCTGGTGGATTAGATCGTGGCTATACGTTTGAAAAGTTGGAAGCTGATTTTAAAGCCCATGTTAAAGCCATTATTTTAGTTGGCCAAACAAGTAGCTTGCTGGCTGAGACTGCAAAAAATGCTGGGGTTCCCGTAATTGAGTTCGCTCATAAAGTGTTGGATGCTGTTCCGCTTGCATACAAAGCAAGTGATGCTGGGGACGTGGTTTTGTTATCTCCTGCCAATGCAAGTTGGGATCAATACAAAACGTTTGAAGTTCGTGGGGATGAATTCATTAACGCTGTTCAAACCCTTCAAAACGGAAAGAAGGCTTAAACAATGCGATTAATGATTTCGGGCGGCGGTACTGGAGGTCACATTTATCCAGCATTGGCCTTAATAGAAGCCTTAAAAAAACGCGAACCAAATTCTGAAATCTTGTATGTGGGAACTGAAAAAGGATTGGAAAGCAAAATTGTACCCGCTCAGGGTATTGCGTTTAAAACGATTAAAATTCAAGGTTTCAAACGATCGTTGTCCTTAGAAAACTTTAAAACGATTGGTCTGTTTTTGAAAAGTGTCGGTGATGCCCATAAAATGATTAAAGAATTTAGGCCTGATGTTGTTGTGGGAACTGGTGGCTATGTTAGTGGGGCGGTAGTTTTTGCTGCGAGTCTCCAAAGAATTCCAACGGTGATTCATGAACAAAATAGTGTGGTAGGTGTTACCAACAAATTCTTAAGCCATTTTGTAACAAAAATTGGAATTTCGTTTGAGGATGCCCGTTCGCAATTTCCAATTAAAAAAGTTGTTTTCACTGGTAACCCACGAGCAACTCAAGTCGCGTTAATGCAACCAAACGATGCACTTAGTGAGTATGGATTAAGAAGCAATCTTCCTACGTTACTAATTTTTGGTGGTAGTCGAGGTGCAGAAAGAATTAATTCAGCAACAGTAGAAGCACTCCCACAGCTTAAGCAAAAAGACTATCAGGTTTTGTTTGTCACGGGTCAGGTACACTACCAAAAAATTATGGCTGCCATCAAGCCATCCGATTTAGGAAGTAATGTAGTGGTTCGACCATACATTAGTAAAATGCCTGAATTGCTACCAAACTTTGAGGCAATTTTAGGTCGGGCGGGAGCAACTAGTATCGCTGAAATCACAGCGTTAGGAATTCCTTCAATTTTGGTGCCAAGTCCTTATGTAACCAATGATCATCAAACAAAAAATGCGCGAAGTTTGGTGAAAAAGGGTGCTGCTGAATTATTACCTGAGGTTCACTTAGATGCAGATTCATTAGTAAAAGCTACCGATGAACTCATGACCGATGAAAACAAACGTAAAAAAATGGGTGAAGCAGCTAAAAAAATGGGTCGCCCACGAGCAGCAGAAGATCTTTTGAATGTTTTGGAATCGGTGATTAAAAAATAGAAAATGGGGTGGCGATCGTGTTTAGAAAAAAGAAAACGAAAACTCCTCAGCCAAAACGGGAATTGACTCCCTGGGAAAAGGTACAACGTAACCAGGCAATTGAGAAAAAGAAAGCAGAAAAAGAAAAGAAAAGATCGCAAACTTTTGTGCCAAAATTAAAGGCACCACAAAAATTTTGGATTTGGTTTAGCTGTGTTTTAATTTTGATCTTAATTATTGCAGGGTACTTACTTTCACCTCTTAGTCATATACAGTCGATAGAAGTGACAGGAAATAAAGAATTTTCTAAGACGCAAATCATGAAGATCGGCAATGTGAAAAAAGATGATTGGATTTTTCCCTATCTTTTTGGACAACGAAACAAATCGACGTCAGTTTATAAGAAACAACCTAAACTTGTAAGTTACAAAATAAAACGCCAAGGATTCAATCATTTAAAGGTAACAGTGAAGGAAAATTCAATTGCTGGGCTAGTTTTGCGAAATAAGTATTACTACACCATTTTAGATAATGGAAAGGTAATCAACAAGTCAAAAAAGCAACCGTCCAGTGATTATCCCGTTTTTAAAAACTTTCACTCAGCGAGTGTATTAAAAACGTTACTTACACAGTTCCAAGAATTACCTTCAGTGGTTCGCACTGGTATTTCTGAAATTGATTATGTGCCAAGCAAGGATAATCCCAATAAACTGCATCTTTATATGAATGACGGCAATGAGGTTTATGCGGTTTTACCAACCTTCGCAGAAAAAATGAAGTATTATCCACAAATGGCAGCAGATATGAAACAAAAAGGAGTTATCGATTTAGAGGTGGGGGCTTACTCTTATCCTTTCAAGAATAAGAGTAAGGAAACGGCAACTAGTTCGTCGTCTTCTAGTTCAAGCTCAGTCGGTAGTGGTAGTAGTTATTCGACCACCTCTAGTTCAAGCTCGTCGGGACAAACTTATTCTGCAACGAGTACGACAAGTTCAGTAAGCACTTCCAGTAGTGTTGCAAGTACAAATTAAACGAGTAATGACCCAAAATGAAAAATAATGTGTGGATTAGCAGTATTTTTTGAATTTTTAGGTTTTTTACTCATTTTTTTAAAAGAATTGACTATTTAAATACATTGAAGTTATGGTAAACTTGAGAGTATATACAAAGGTCTAAAATAGGGTATGTTTAGGAGGTTCCTTTATTATGGATAATTCAGGAATTTATGTTGGACTTGATATAGGAACCACCTCAATAAAAGTCATTGTTGCTGAGAACGTAAATGAGCAAATGAGTGTTATTGGAGTGGGAAGTGAACGCTCTGATGGAATGAATCGTGGCGTGATTGTCGATATTGACAAGGCATCAGCAGCGATTAAAAGAGCAATTTCAGTTGCAGAAAATAAAGCAAATTTAAAGATTCATGAAGTAGTTGCTGGGATTCCGGCGAATTTGTTAAAAATCGAGCCTTGTCGTGGTATGATTGCAATCGCAGAAACATCACGTGAAATTACTAACCAAGACGTGATTAATGTTGCTAATGCAGCTTCTGTACACAGCTTGCCACCAGAACAAGAAGTAATTGATGTTTTACCTGATGAATTTGTTGTTGATGGATTTGATGGTATCAAAGATCCACGGGGAATGGTTGGTGTTCGTTTAGAAATGAACGGAACTGTGCTAACTGGTCCCAAGACGATCATTCACAATACAAAACGCGCAATTCAACAGGCTGGATTACATTTAACAGATCTAGTTCTAAATCCTTTAGCGCTTGGAAAAACTGTTTTAAATGATGGGGAACAAGATTTTGGTACCATTCTCATCGATATGGGCGCAGGACAGACAACAACAGCAATTATTCATGATCATCATTTGAAGTATACATATGTTGATCAAGAGGGTGGCCAATTCGTTACCAAAGATATTTCAGTTGTTTTGAATACATCTTTGAGTAACGCCGAAAAGCTAAAACGCGAATATGGCTATGCATTTGCCGATGGCGCTAGTGATGATGGTTTTCCAGTCGAGGTTGTTGGGCAATCTGCACCAGCCCAAATCACTGAGAAATATTTGGCTGAGATTATTGAAGCGAGACTAGAACAAATCTTAAACAACGCTTATAATCATCTTGAGAACATTGATGCATTGGATATGCCAGGTGGGGTCGTCATTACTGGCGGCGCTGCGGCAATTCCGGGAATTCAAAGTTTGGCTGCAGATATTTTTGGAACAAACGTCAAATTGTATGTGCCTGAACCAATGGGCTTAAGACATCCAGCATTTTCACAAGCTTACGCTATACTAAACTATGAAGCTTCACTAAGTGAGGTTGATGTTTTGGCAAAGAGCGCGATGGTAGCGGGAACGCGGACAATTCCAGAACAACAGACATTTGCGTCTGACGATACAGATCCTGCACCACAAACAAATAGTGAAGATGTACGTCAAACGACGAAGAGTGCACCTAAGAAACCAAAACAAAAGAAAGAGAATTCTTTCTCATTTAGCGGCTTAGTTGCAAGTATCAAGCGCTGGTTTAGCGAATTCTTTGACTAACTTTAAAATTATGGAGGAAAAAGGGATGGAATTTACAATGGATGATAAACAAAATGCTGGTGCAAACATCAAAGTTATTGGTGTCGGTGGCGGCGGGAACAATGCCGTTAATCGAATGATTGCTGAAGGTGTCAAAGGCGTTGAATTTATTGTTGCCAATACAGATGTTCAAGCTTTAAAACAATCAAAAGCTGAAACAAAAATTCAATTAGGACCTAAATTAACAAAGGGATTAGGTGCTGGCTCAACTCCTGAAGTTGGTACCAAAGCTGCTCAAGAAAGTGAACAAACAATATCTTCAGCTCTTGAAGGTGCAGATATGGTCTTTGTTACTGCTGGAATGGGTGGTGGTACCGGTACAGGTGCTGCACCATTAGTATCTAAGATTGCTAAAGAAACAGGAGCCTTAACGGTAGGTGTTGTGACTCGGCCTTTCAGTTTTGAAGGACCAAAGCGCGCACGTTTTGCTGCTGAAGGTGTTGCTCAAATGAAAGAGCAAGTTGATACTTTGATTATCATTGCTAACAACCGCTTGTTAGAAATGGTTGACAAAAAAACCCCTATGATGGAAGCATTCAGTGAAGCTGATAACGTATTACGTCAAGGTGTTCAGGGTATTTCTGATTTGATCACTTCACCCGGTTACGTTAACTTGGACTTTGCTGATGTTAAAACTGTTATGTCTAATCAAGGGTCTGCTTTAATGGGAATTGGTTCTGCAAACGGTGAAAACCGTACCGAAGAAGCAACTAAGAAGGCCATTTCTTCACCATTACTTGAAGTTTCAATTGATGGCGCAGAGCAAGTCCTGTTAAACATTACTGGTGGTCCGGACCTTTCATTGTTTGAAGCTCAAGCTGCTTCAGAAATTGTTGCTAAAGCAGCTACTGATGATGTTAATATCATCTTTGGTACATCGATCGACGAAAATATGAAGGATGAAGTACGTGTCACTGTCATTGCAACTGGTATTGACAAGAAAAACGACCGTCCAATGCATCGAGCAACTGCACGGACAAGTTTTGATACTCCGGCAGCTACAAAGAGTTCCACAAATTCAACTCCTGCATTTAACACGTCGAATACAAGTAGTGCTGCTCCAAAATCAGAAGAAAAAAGCGCTAAAAAAGATGATCCATTTGGTGATTGGCAATTGCGTCAATCAAATTCAAATGGTGTTCGGCCAACTTCTGTTGAGGATGATGATGAATTTAAAGATATTGAAAAGAAAGATTTTAATGTTTTTAATGATTCAGATAATGATGGCGACAAGGGTGTTGATACTCCACCATTTTTCAAACGTCGTCGTAAGTAATTGAATATCATTTTACAAGGACTGGGAACAAGACAACTGTTTTGTCCCAGTTCTTTGATACAGCGTCATTATTAGGAGGCGATCTGTATGGCATTAAATGATCGATTTAATAAACTGTTCGGGTTGGATGATGAACAAGGGCAACCTGATACTGACTTCAATCAGCGAACAGATGTTGATGACAAGGTGACTGCGATGGATAATGATAATATTTCGGATTCAAAAAGCCAAATTGCATTATTTGAACCAAGGATATTTAGTGATGCTAAAGAGGCTGCAAAACAATTAATCGCTGGACAGGCTGTTATTTTAAATTTTGAACGTATTGATGATGAGCAAACCAAACGGATCGTTGACTTTTTATCTGGAACGTTGTTTGCCATTGATGGTTCAATTGAAGAAGTGGGCACACATATATTTTTGTGTACGCCCAAGAGCTTTGAAATTAATGGCAGTCTGTACTCAAATATTCAAAATGGAGATTTGAGTCACGACAATATAAATAAGGAGTAAACATTTGGTCTTTTTATTTAATATTATTAGTAAACTTATTCAATTGTACATGTTATTGATTTTCGTATTCGTTTTGATGTCCTGGTTTCCAGGTGCTTACCAAACTAAGCTTGGACAATGGCTTGCTAAAATCTGTATGCCCTATCTAAAGGTGTTTCAGTTTATTCCACCTATTTTTGGGTTGGACTTTTCACCCATCATAGCTATCTTGGTTTTAGAAATGGCACAGTACGGAATTCAATATTTGTTTATTATATTAGGTTCTTTATAAGGGGAATAACTAAAAATGGACAATATTATGCAACATTTTCGTCCTGAGGAAGCACCGTTTGTAGATGAAGCAACGGGCTGGATTCAAGAAGTACGTGATCAAAACCGATTTGTGTTAACAAATTTTCTTAATCCACGGGAAATTTTCATTTTGATAACGTTAGTCAATCGTTTGGATGATATCAAAGTTCAAAGCTTTGGTGGATATTCCAGAGCAGAAATGCAACGGGCAATTATTTTTCCGGATTATTTTGTGCCAGAACGACAGGATTTCAATGTCAGTTTAATGAACATTGGCTATCCGGTAAAGTTTGCCAAAATTCATCATCGCAATGTTTTAGGGACGCTTGCTAATATGGGCGTGGAAAGAGACACGTTTGGGGATATCATTTCTAATGGCGATGAGTGGCAGTTTTTTGTAAAATCTGAAATGGTAGATTTCTTTTTGTCACAGGTTAGTAAAATTGGCAATGTCAAGGTCCGATTGGCTGAAAAAGAGTTAAGTGATGCAGTTGAACCTGAAAATGACTGGGAATCGGGTAGTACAACAGTAGCGTCAGTTCGAGTTGATTCTGTGATTGCAGAGGGTTTTCATTTGTCTCGTAACCACGCCAAGGAATTATTAGAAGAACGGAAGGTTACTTTGAACTGGAAACCTCATCAACGACCTGATTTTGAATTGGTAGCAAATGATTTGTTATCAGTTCGTGGATATGGGCGTATGCGGCTTGACAGTATTGAAGGCAAAACCAAAAAAAATAAAATTCGAATTTTAATTTCAATTATTAGTAGTAAAAAGAAAAAATAATGGAGGAATCAGTATGTCTTTAGATCCAGTAGATATTCAGAACAAACAATTTTCAAATAAAATGCGCGGTTATAACCCTAATGAAGTTGATGAGTTTTTACAACAAGTTGCAATTGAATATCGACGGGCATTAGACAAAATCTCTTCTTTACAAAAAGAAGTAGAAAATGCTGAAACTAAAATTGAATATTTCGATGATATGAAAGAAGCACTTAATAAATCAATTTTGGTTGCACAAGATGCGGCAGACAAGGTTAAGAGTAGTTCTAAGCGGGAAGCAGAGTTGACTGCTGAAGAAGCTCAAAAGCAGGCCGATGGAATGGTTCAAAAAGCGCGGGTTAGTGCGGAGGCTGTGATTGATGAGCAGGCTGAAAAAGCAAAGCGACTTATCTTAGCAACCAACGAGTTACGTAAAAATGCGCGCCTTTATCGCCAACGGGTTCAAGTTTTGGTTGATTCTCAATTGCAGATGATTAATGGCAGCGAATGGGATAGTATTTTAAAAGAAGATCAAGATGTGCAGGTGAGCGACCTGAAGGATGCAATGTTGCATACTGGAACCCTTGACAAGATCAAAGAGTCAAGAGTAAACTCAGTTGATGAAGAAGACGCTCGCGATATTACGCCGGCTGTTGAACCAGAGAAAAAAGATGATGAATTTCTTCAGGAAAAAGAGAAACCAGCTGAGAATTCAACCGAAACATCGGTTAAACAGGATGGGGACTCTCATAATGAGGACGAAGATGATTCAAAGAATACAGCTCCAGAAACGGTAGTTGTCTTTCCAAATGACGAATCAGATTCAGAAGATCATGAAAATTCTGGACTTCATGTTAATGCTAAAAATGAATAGATTTTCTTTGAAGAGAATACATTAAGAATGGCAAACTGTCAGCGAGTTAGCGAATTGATGAGAGGCTAATCAGAATCCATTTGAGATATCATCTCTGAGAAATCAAATTGACTTCAGGTAGATTTGATCGGTTTAAAAGCCGTTATTGAATTAAGGAAAACATTACTAGTGTTTTCAAAATTGGGTGGTACCACGAAGACTTCGTCCCTTATGACGAGGTCTTTTTTTATATCAAAAAATAATTTAAGGAGTGAGAGTTAATGCGTGTAAAAGACACATTGAATTTAGGAAAGACAAAATTTAAGATGCGCGGTAATTTACCTGTTAATGAGCTAAAACGCGAACAGGTTTGGGAAGAAAATAAACTGTATGAACAACGACAAAAGTTAAATGAGGGTAAACCAACCTTTATTTTGCATGATGGACCTCCATACGCAAACGGCAATATCCACATGGGTCATGCCATGAATAAGGTTTCCAAAGATATTATTGTGCGCTACAAATCTATGGCAGGTTATCGTTCTCCCTATGTCCCTGGTTGGGATACCCATGGTTTACCAATTGAACAGCAATTAAAAAAAGCCGGCTATGATCGAAAAAAAATGACAACCACAGAGTTCCGTAAACTTTGCCGAGATTATGCGTTGAAGCAAGTTGAAATGCAAAAAGCAGACTTCAAGCGTTTGGGAGTTGCTGGTGAGTGGGATAATCCATATCTGACTTTGAAACCAGAATTTGAAGCTCAAGAAATTCGTACATTTGGTAAAATGGCGGAACAAGGTTTGATTTATAAAGGAAAACATCCTGTGTTCTGGTCTTGGTCATCTGAATCTGCCATGGCAGAAGCAGAAGTCGAATATCATGATGTCACTTCACCATCAGCTTTCTTTGCGGAACAAGTTGTAGATGGCAAAGGGGTCTTGGATACTGATACCTATTTGGTGGTTTGGACAACCACTCCTTGGACAATTCCTGCTTCTGAAGGGGTTACAATTGATGCTGATTTTGATTATTCAGTTGTGCAGCCTGAAGGTGAAACCCGCAAATTCGTGATTGCCACAGAATTAGTTGACAATGTGACCGAGAAATTTGGCTGGAAAAATGTGAAAGTTCTTAAAACAGTTAAAGGTGCTGACATGGATCGTGTCTTAACGCAACATCCATTCTATCCAGAGCGTAAATTAGTTGTCATGTTGGGCGATTTTGTGACATTAGATGCCGGAACTGGTTTAGTTCATACTGCTCCTGGTTTTGGTGAAGATGACTTCCGTGTTGGTCAGCAGTATGGTTTAGATATTTTAGTACCTGTAAATGATCAAGGCTATATGACAGATGAAGCTGGTAAAGATTTTGCAGGTGTCTTCTATGATGATGCAAATAAAATTGCCTTAGATAAATTAAAGGCAGCTAACTTGTTATTAGACTACATGCCTTACAAACATAGTTATCCATTTGATTGGCGGACCAAGAAACCCGTTATCTTCCGAGCAACTCCTCAGTGGTTTGCTTCAGTGGATAAAATTCGAGATAAAATCCTTAAGGCGATTGATGATGTTAAGTTCACACCATCATGGGGTCAAAAACGTCTTTACAACATGATTCGTGATCGTGGTGACTGGGTAATTTCTCGTCAACGTGTTTGGGGTGTGCCATTGCCAATCTTTTATGGTGAAGATGGTGAAGCAATCATGACCAAAGAAACGATTGGTCATGTTGCTGACTTGTTTGAAAAATATGGTTCCGATGTTTGGTTTGATCGTGAAGCTAAGGACTTACTTCCGGAAGGCTTTACTAGTGAGCATTCACCAAATGGTAAATTCACGAAAGAGACTGACATTATGGATGTTTGGTTTGATTCTGGCTCGTCACATCAAGGTGTCTTGGCGGAACGCGACTATCTCACCTATCCTGCTGATCTTTATCTTGAAGGATCTGACCAGTATCGTGGTTGGTTTAACTCCAGTCTAATTACCAGTGTAGCTGTTTCTGGCAAATCACCATATAAACAGGTGGTTTCCCAAGGATTTACACTGGATGGCCAAGGTCATAAAATGAGTAAGTCACTTGGTAATACGATTGTGCCAAGTGAGGTAATCAAGAAAATGGGTGCTGAAATTGTTCGGTTATGGGTTGCTTCAGTCGATTCTTCATCTGATGTTCGTGTCTCAATGGAAAACTTTGTGAAGATTTCTGATAGTTACAAGAAGCTCCGAAATACGCTGCGTTATTTGCTAGCAAACACAACGGATTATGATCCGAAAACTGATAAAGTGGCCTATCAAAATTTGGAATCAGCAGACAAATATATGTTGATTAAATATAACAAGTTGGTTCAAACTTTACGCGATGATTATGAAAAATATGATTTTCTAAATATTTACAAACGGGTTATGAATTTTGTGATCACCGACTTGTCTGCCTTCTATCTCGATTTTGCTAAAGACGTGGTTTATATTGATCCTGAAAAGAGTCAAAGTCGTCGTTCAATGCAAACCGTCTTCTACGAAATCTTAGTTGGCTTAACAAAATTGCTTACGCCAATTTTGCCTCATACTACTGAAGAGATTTGGGAGTACTTGAAAGAGCCGGAAGAATTTGTTCAATTGGCAGAAATGCCAGAAGTACAACATTTTGCCGATGAAGAAACCATTTTTACCAACTGGGAAAAATTCAAGGGAATTCGTTCTAATGTGTTGAAGACTTTGGAAGAGGCCCGCGATGCTAAAATGATTGGTAAATCTATGGAAGCTCAAGTTAACCTATATGTTGACAAAGATACCAACCAACTTTTAAATGATTTGAACACAAATGTACGTTTGTTGTTGATCATTTCTAAATTAGAAGTTGAAGATTTGGATCAAGCTCCTGCAGATGCCGATCAGTTTAAGGGAATGGCCGTTAAAGTTTCACCTGCGCAAGGTTCTGTTTGTGCCCGTTGTCGAATGACTAAAACGGATGTTGGTTCAGATACAGCATATCCTGAATTATGTGCGCGTTGTGCCAAAATTGTTCGCGAAAATTATCCAGAAACAGTTGAAGAAGGATTAGAAGCTTAATTCAAAAAAATAATCTCATCAAAATTTTGTCGAATCTAATTTTTGACAATGATTGATGAGATTTTTTTATTATCCGTTAAGATGTGTGCAAACTAGACGGTAATTAATTTACTTTTTTCTTAATTATCAGTATGATGTTTAAAGGAGCAGTCTAAAATGAGATAATAGCTAGACTAGCGAGGAGTGAGTTTCATGGAACATGGGGTAGTCAAAAGTTTTGATAAAGATAAAGGATTTGGATTTATTATTTTGGATGATGGTACAGAGGTTTTTGTACATTATTCTGCAATCGAAGGCGAGGGTTTTCGGATATTACATGAGGGCGATGAAGTTAATTTATTAGTCGTCCAAGGTGCAAAGGGCCTTCAGGCAGTCAAAGTGAGTTTAGTGACTGACAACACGCCGTCTGAAACACCAGATCAAGCTAAAGATGAATCTACAAAGTAAATTTAAAAAAGTTCGAGGAATAATTAATGAATTTTGAAGAAAAAATTGTCAAAAGTGAACCCCGTTACAACGGAGCTATTATTGACGTTTACCAACAAACAGTAAAATTACCAAATGGTGAGTTAGCTAATCGGGATGTGGTTTTGCATCAAGATGCCATTGCTGTTTTAGCAATTACAGATGACAACAAAGCCATTTTTGAAAAACAATGGCGCGCACCCATAAAGAAAACGACGCTTGAAATTCCTGCTGGAAAAGTTGAGGCTGGTGAATCTGATGAGACGACTGCGATTCGTGAACTTAACGAAGAAACGCGCTATCAAGCAGATAATTTAAAACGGGTTGCTGGCTTTTATACAAGTCCTGGTTTTACAAACGAGTATATGACTCTTTATGTAGCCACGGGACTCAAACAGGTAATAACCAAGTTGCCACAGGATGCTGATGAAAACATTCAATTAATGTCCCTTTCTTTGACAGAGGCGTTAGCAGGGGTTACTGATGGCACAATTGAAGATTCAAAAACAGTTCTGGCTATTTACTACTGGCAAACTTTAAATAAGTAGGTGAAAACTGTGAAGGATGACGAACAACAAGACGGTCTGACTCGTGAAGACTATCAAAAACGCAAACAGGCAGAAAATGAGCAGTTTGAAAAGCGAGATCGGAAACGGGTTCAAGTTGAACGAGATTATGCTCGAACACATGCTGAAGACGCGTCTCCAGAAGAAGAGCCCACAATTCGAAGTACAGCAGAACGTAAAAGCCGCAATTTAGGTAAACGTTTAAACTGGATTATTTTTGGATTACTTGTGGCAATTGTGATTGTTTATTTAATATTATTTTTTGTGGAATGAGGAATAGGAAATGAAGTATGGCGTAATTTGTGCGATGGAAGAAGAAATTAAAAGTTTACACAGTGCATTAACAGTAACAAACGAGACTGACATTAATGGGATTACTTTTTATGAAGGAACAATTCAAAATACCGAGGTTGTTTTGGTGCGTTCTGGAATTGGTAAAGTTGAGGCTGGGATCACGGCGGCTTTATTAGTCACAAATTTCAAAGTGGATGCTTTAATCCATTCCGGTTCTGCGGGTGGGATTGGTAAAGAATTGTCTGTGGGTGATGTGGTTGTTTCTACCCAGACCCTCTATCATGATGTTGATGCGACTGCATTTGGTTATAAACTAGGACAATTACCAGGTCAACCTGCTCGTTTTGATGCAGATCCTAAGTTAGTAGCTGAAATTGTGGACGCTGGTCATAAAACAGGATTAACGGTAAAAAAAGGTCTAATCGTTACTGGTGATCAATTTATTAGTAGTTCAGACAAAATTCAAACTATTTTGAATAACTTTCCTGATGCACTTTGTTGTGAAATGGAAGGCTGTGCAATCGGGCAGGTTGCCCACCAATTCAATGTGCCATTCGTGGTCATTCGCGCAATGTCAGATGTTGGCGATGAAAATGCTGGCGTGTCTTTTGATGATTTTATTATTGATGCTGGCAAACGCTCAGCTAAGATGCTGTTAGCGTTATTTGAGAATTAAAAGAATTTTTGAAAAATGAGTAGGAGAATTGAAATGAAGCAAGTTTATTTTGATAATGCAGCAACCACGCCCATGGCACTAGAAGTGGTTAAAAAAATCACTTCAGAAATGAGTCAAGACTTTGGTAATGCTTCCAGTACACATGCGTTTGGACGGAAGGCACGAATGGTATTAGATCAGAGTCGTCAGGTGATTGCAGACAGTATTAATGCCAATGAAGATGAAATTATCTTTACAAGTGGCGGAACTGAAAGTGATAATACGGCGATTATGCAAACTGCAATTGCTCGTCAATCGCTTGGTAAACATATCATCACGACAGCGATTGAACATCCTGCAGTTCTGAAACCTTTAGCTTATTTAGAATCAATCGGTTATGAAGTGACTTATTTACCAGTTGACCAGGAAGGTCTAATTAGTTTGGATGATTTAAAGGCTGCGTTACGTGATGATACGATCCTAGTTTCTATCATGACGGGGAATAATGAAGTGGGCAGTCACATGCCAATTCATGAAATTGGGGAGATCTTAAAGGATCATCAAGCTTGGTTTCATACCGATGCGGTACAGGCTTATGGTTTGTTGGATATTGATGTTAAACGCGACCACATTGATTTAATGTCAACCTCTGCACATAAATTGAATGGTCCTAAGTTCTTAGGTTTCTTATACAAAAGGGATGGTGTCAACTTCCCAAGTTTCCTAAAGGGTGGCGAACAAGAAGATAAGCGCCGAGCAGGTACCGAGAATGTGCCAGGCATAGCTGGATTTGCAAAAGCAGTTTCTTTATTAACCCCAGAAGTAAAATCTGAGATGCAGACGAAGTATCAAGGTTTCAAACAACAAATTATTGATGGCCTGAAACAAGCTGACATTGATTTTGAGATAAATGGTACATTGGATCCCAACAATTTACAGCATGTATTTAATCTTTGGATTAGGGGTGTTTCAACCTACGTGATGCAAACTAACTTGGATCTGAATGGAATTGCAGTGTCTGGTGGTTCTGCATGTACCGCGGGTAGTTTAGAACCATCCCACGTGTTAATTGCAATGTATGGAAAAGAGTCACCACGCATTGGGGAATCCATTCGAATTAGTTTTGGAAAATATAATACAAGTGAAGATGTAGATTATTTAGTTGATAATTTAGTTCAAATTATTCAGCGTTTAAAAACTAAGGAGGCTGTGAAATAATGGCATTTACAACAGAAGTAAAAGTTGATGGTGATCACGATACGTATAAGATAAGTCCGGAAGTAAAGAAGTACACGTTAAGAGACTTGGGCTTCATCGTTTCTAATGGAGGTAACTTTGTGTTTGAACGATCTTTGGATCCGACTTCTCCATACAAACAAGGAAACAAATTACGCATTATCTTTGCTAAAGATTTAAGTGGCTTTAAAATGTCAGTAACGACGGCTAATGGTTTGAAGCGGGTCAATATTTTTAACAAAGAAAATGACCAACCACTTGTGGAACAGTATCACTACATTTTAGATGATATGGTTACCCGTGAAGTTTTTGTCAAAGCTTAGTTCGAAGGATTATGCCATAGTTTGAGTTGGTATAATCTTTTTTATGTCATTAAATTGCGATTGTTGTTCAACGTTTCAGATTAAACTAACTAATAAATAGTAAATGCTTTTCAGGATTTGCTTACTTTGTTATAATGGTCGTTACTGGATGTTGCGACCTTCAATCGTAGATTCTCCAGAATCTGATAGAAATGATGGTGATTTTGATGACAGACAATAGCAAAACTCGTGTCGTTGTCGGCATGAGTGGTGGTGTTGATTCATCAGTCGTAGCTTATTTGCTCAAGCAACAGGGCTACGATGTCGTTGGTGTTTTCATGAAAAATTGGGATGACACCGACGAGAATGGTTTTTGTACTGCAACTGAGGATTACAAGGATGTAGCGAAAGTCGCTGCAAAAATTGGAATTCCTTACTATTCGGTTAACTTTGAAAAGGAATATTGGGACCGTGTGTTCACATACTTCTTGGATGAGTATAAAAAGGGCCGAACGCCAAATCCAGATGTGATTTGTAATAATGAGATTAAATTCAAAGCCTTTTTGGATTATGCCATTAGTTTAGGTGCGGATTACGTTGCTACTGGCCATTATGCAAAACTTGAGCGTGATGCACAGGGCAATCAGCATTTACTGCGTTCAGAGGATATGAATAAGGACCAAACTTACTTCTTGAATCAGCTAACTCATGAACAATTAGATCACGTCATGTTTCCATTAGGGGGCATGGTTAAAGCTAAGGTTCGTAAGATCGCTGAGAAGGCCGGTTTAGCAGTTGCTAATAAGAAGGATTCAGTTGGGATCTGCTTTATTGGCGAGAAGAATTTTAAAGAGTTTTTGGGCAATTATTTACCTGCTAAGGCTGGCAAGATGATGACAGTTGACGGCGAAGTTAAGGGCGAGCATGCTGGTTTGATGTATTATACAATTGGTCAGCGTCGCGGTCTTGGCATCGGCGGCGGTAGCCAAAATAATGATCCTTGGTTTGTTATTGGTAAGGATTTGAAGAAGAATATTTTGTATGTTGGTCAAGGCTACCATAATGAGCATTTATATGCCGATCAATTGGTTGCATCTGATCTTCATTTTGTAAATGATATTGTTGATCGTGGTGATTCATTCCGTTGTACAGCAAAGTTCCGTTATCGTGCAATGGATGTTGACGTCACTGTTCACTTCAACGAGGATCGTACTCAGATGACAGTTGATTTTGATGACCCTGCGCGTGCCATTACACCAGGCCAAGCCGTTGTTTTATATGACGGTGAGGAGTGTTTAGGTGGCGGGATTATTGATGCTGCTTACAGTAATGATAAAGTTTTACAATACATCTAAAAATTAAAATAAAAGGCCGTTTGCAATTCCATGGGGAAGCGTAAACGGCTTTTGTTTACTTTGAATTTTCTGCGCTAGACTGGCATAATAGTTTTAGCAATAGATGAAAAGGAAGATTAAGTTGACTAAATTATATTTTATTCGCCACGGAAAAACTGAATGGAATCAGGAAGGCCGTTATCAGGGTGCACGAGGAGATTCACCACTCCTGAAGGAAAGTTACAAGGAGATTGATGCCTTGGCTAAGCATCTAAGTTTAACTGCTTTTCGTCATATATATGTGAGCCCAGTTCGACGTGCTCGTGTTACGGGTAATACTTTACAACATGATTTGGATGAACTTCAGGGTCATCCAACGCCGCTGACAATTGCAAGTCGGTTGCGTGAGTTTAATTTGGGTAAAATGGAAGGTATGAAGTTTACGGATGTTAAAAAGAAATATCCACGCGAATTTGATGATTTTCAGAATCATCCCGATCAATATGATCCACGGGCCATTCAAGGGGAGTCATTTCCACAACTTATCCAACGAATGAAACCGTCTATTCATCGAATTACAGATATCTATCGCCAACCTACGGATAATGTGTTGATTGTCAGTCACGGAGCAGCCTTGAACGCGTTGGTGAATACACTGCTAGGTACTGATTTGCAGGATTTGCGTAAACGGGGCGGCCTATCAAATACAAGTACGACAATTTTAGAGACTTTTGATGCTGGCCAAACATTTTCATTAATTAAATGGAATGATACAAGTTATATTGCCCGCAAGGCTGACCCGACTGATATGATTTGAGGTAAACATGACAGAAAAAAAAGATTTAAAACGCGAAGCATCCAAACAAAAAGCTCAAAAAGCAGCATCATTGTTAGTTCAAGCAATTGACGCAAAACCAGATGATTTTCATCGCTATTATAATTTAGGCGTTTTTTTGACCCAAGCAAACAGTTTTGAGCAAGCAGAAGAATTGTATATGAAAGCTTTAGGACGTTTTCAAAAGAACAGTCAAGCACAAAATACGTTGCACTATGGTTTAGGGAATACGTATTACGAGGCTGGCGAGTTCAAAAAAGCCTTAGTTCAGTTTCAGTTGGTCAAAGATTCATCGCTTAAAAGTGATGCTTATTTGATGATTGCTCAAACTTATGTCGCACAAGATGATTATAAAACTGCTTTGGCATTTGTGCTAACTGCACAGGCCAAACATCAACAAGATCCAACGATCAATGGGTTAATTGGTGAGATTTTCTTAGCATTGGGAGATTTTGCTCATGCCGAGAGTTACTATGATCAGGCTCTTCATGCCAACGAAAAAAATGGCAAGTATCAATTTGAACGCGGATTAATTGCTTTGGTACAGGGTGAAAAAGAAACTGAGTACTTTAAAAAAGCAAAACAATTAGATCCAGCTTATTTTAAAAAAGGTCAACAGCGCCTTGAAGATATCGAGAAATTTATCCAAACGCGTGATCAAGATGCTAAAACAAAGGATGATAAGTAATGCCAAACGAATCGCTTAATTTATTTGATGAAGATTCGCAAAATACTGAATCAATTAAAACGGAACCTCAGTTTGTGGTGGGCAAAGTTTCTGCGATTTTTTTTGCTAGTCCGGATAGTTTTTATAAAGTTTTACTGGTAAAAATCAGTGAAACTAATTTGGAGTGGCATGAAGATGAAATCGTGGTAACCGGTAGCTTTGGTGATATTAAAGAAGAACAAGCCTATCGTTTTGTGGGTGCCACGGTTACCCATCCGAAGTATGGAACTCAGTTTCAGGCAACTAATTACGAGAGTGCCACACCAACAACGAAAGAGGGGCTAGTTGCTTATTTATCCGGTGACGAGTTCAAAGGAATCGGTAAAAAGACGGCTGAAAAGATTGTGGCGTTACTCGGAACCGGCGCAATTGATAAAATTATTCAAGATCCAGACGTTTTAACACCTTTAAATTTTAAAAAAGAAATGCAAGCAAATTTAGTTGCCGTCCTTAAAGCTAATAATGGAATGGAACAAATCATCATTGGCTTGAACGGTTATGGGTTCGGGAGTCAGCTAGCAGCTAGTATTTATAATAAATACCGTGAAGAAACCCTCGATATTCTGCACAAGAATCCGTATCAATTGATCGAAGATATTGATGGAATTGGTTTTAAGCGAGCTGATCAAATTGCGGAAGCTTTAGATATTTCGTTTGATGCACCGGCACGGATTGATGGCGCTATTTTAACGGCCTCGAGTGACATCAGTAATTCTAATGGTGATACCTATACTGATGCCCGTTCACTTTTAAAAACGACGTTAGGGCTATTGGAAAATAGTCGCAATCAGGCCGTTGATCCGCAAAAAGTAGCCGATGAATTAGTTAGTTTGGCTAAGGATGGCAAGGTTGTTGGGGAAGAGAATCGAATTTATCTACGCAATTTATTTGAAGCAGAATGGCAAATTGCTGAGCACGTCAAACGGTTGCATGATGCCAAAGAAACGCACACGTTTAAATCTGATGAAATTCAAGGTGCGATTGATTTAGCACAAAAACAGTTTCACATTACCTATGATGATTCTCAACGCCAAGCTCTTTTAAAGGCAATGCAGTCAAAGTTGTTTTTACTAACCGGGGGTCCTGGAACTGGTAAAACAACCATTATTAATGGGATTGTCAAAACTTTTGCCACGTTAAATGATTTTTCTTTAGACGTCAATGAGTATCATGATAATCCGTTTCCGGTTTTATTAGCGGCACCAACTGGACGGGCAGCTAAACGGATGAGTGAAGTGACAGGTTTACCAGCAAGTACGATTCATCGGATGCTGGGACTAACCGGTCGTGAAACAAATCCTGACCAAGAAACGAAAGATCTTGAAGGCAGTTTGTTAATTGTGGACGAAATGTCGATGGTAGACACCTTTTTGTTTAAAACCTTGATGCGGGCAATTTCCAATAACATGAAAGTTATTTTGGTGGGCGATAAGGATCAGCTCCCATCTGTTGGTGCTGGTCAGATTTTCAATGATTTGTTGAAGAGTGAAGTTATTCCTAAGATTGAGTTAACCAAAATCTATCGACAAGATAATGGTTCAAGCATTGTGCCCCTTGCCCATGCGATTAAAGAAGGACGGCTGCCTGATGACTTTACCAAAAACCAAAAAGATCGTTCATTTATTGCCTGTTCAACTAGTCAAGTAGATAGTGTCATTTCACAGGTCGTCCATAAGGCCGAGCAAAAAGGATTTACCGCCCAAGATATTCAGGTTTTAGCACCGATGTATCGGGGGATGGCCGGTATCGATCGATTGAATGAATCATTGCAGAAGATCTTAAATCCTAAAAAAAACGCGCGGACCAAAGAAGTTGAATTTCGTGGCCAACACTTTCGGATTGGTGACAAAGTCCTTCAATTAGTTAATGTCCCAGAAAATAACGTTTTTAATGGTGATATGGGGATCATTAAGGGGATTATTTCAGCTAAGGACAAAGATAATACTGATAAACAAGATAAATTAGTGATTGATTTTGACGAGACTGAAGTGACGTATGGACGCAAGGATTGGATTCAAATTACCTTGGCATACTGTACGTCGATTCACAAATCACAGGGTAGTGAATTCAAGATGGTAATTTTGCCAATGGTTCAGCAATATTCACGGATGTTACAACGAAATTTGTTGTATACTGCAGTTTCCCGGGCAGAATCTTTGTTAATTCTCTTGGGGGATAAAACAGCCTTCGAAAAGTGCGTGAACAATTTAGCCGTTAATCGACGGACTACCTTGAAACAGCGTTTGTTAACTGTTTTTGATGGAAAACAGGTTGCAAAAACAAAATCCGATCTTTTAGTTGCGACAAAAAAAGTTGTGCCACAAGTCGAAACAGAAATAAAAGCGCCAGTCACTGCTAAAGTAGAAAAAAAATCAGGGGAATCTGCGGTACCCGACACTGTTTTAACCATCAGTAAAGTCCAAGATCAAATAATCGATCCCATGATTGGGATGGCAGGAATTACGCCGCAAAGTTTTATGAAGGCTTAAAGGTGTTGCGCTTTTTTGCCAGGACTGCGATAATGGTGTCGGGATAAATTTGAGAGTTTTAATGGAGGATGTCATGACATCAGATAGCGCTAAGCAACGCATGAAACTTTTTACGCTAAATTCGAATCAACCGTTAGCTGAAAAAATTGCTAGAGAAGCCGGAGTTCCACTTGGTAAAGCGACTGTCAATCGTTTTAGTGATGGTGAAATTCAGGTTAATATTGATGAAAGTATCCGTGGGGCTGAAGTTTATGTAATCCAATCAATTTCAGAACCAGTAAATGATATGTTAATGGAGCTTATGATTATGGTTGATGCGCTTCGCCGAGCAAGCGCGAGTCAAATCAATGTGGTTATTCCTTACTATGGCTATTCGCGTCAGGATCGTAAGGCACGGTCACGTGAACCCATTACTGCAAAGCTAATTGCTGATTTGCTGGAAATGGATAAGATTACTCGGGTTGTAACAATTGACTTACACGCAGCTCAAATTCAAGGCTTCTTTGATGTTCCAGTTGATCATTTAGTGGCAGCTCCATTATTGGCCAGTTATTTTACGGATCATCAGATTACAGATAATTTGGTAGTTGTATCACCTGATCATGCGGGTGTTTCTCGTGCACGAACCATGGCGGAGTTATTAGGAACCCCGATTGCCATCATTGATAATCGGAATGTGGAATCTAGTGAGTCACTTGATGAAATTCCTACTGAAATAATTGGTGATGTAAAGGGGAAAACCTGTATTGTCGTGGATGATATGATTGATACGGGAACCCGAATTACTATTTCGGCGACGGCTTTGAAAAATGCCGGTGCTACAAAAGTTTATGGTTGCGCAACGCATGCTATTTTCTCTAAAAACGCACCTGAAATTCTCCAAAACTCTCAGTTAGAGAAAGTTGTTGTGACCGATTCTATTCGCATTGACAAAGAAAAACAATTTGATAAACTGGTTCAAATGTCAGTTGGCCCATTAGTGGGTAATGCGATTAAGATGATTCACAACAATGAGCCATTAGAACCACTTTTTAGAAGCTCAATTAAAAACTAAACATTCGTTTTGAAAGCATTTCTGGAGCAGTTCATCTTTTTCGATGAATGTCTAAAGGAATGCTTTTTTGCTGATGCCGTGGTTTTAATATGGGTAATTTAATGCTATGTTAATATTAAACATGCGTTGGAGGGATGTCTTTTGGATCGTATTCTAAGTTTTATGAAACGCGATGACGTTGAATTGTATACAACGTTATTTGTGATTATTCTTATTTTATTTTTATTGAAACCATTTTTGTCATTGATTTTATTTGTCGTGATTTTTTCTTTTCTTGGGCACGTGGGAACTAAAAATTTACGAAAAATTTTACCTCTGAATCAACCCTTTGCTACCGTTATTTTGTATGTGGTGACAATCGGTCTTTTTGTAATGATTGTTAGCATTGCAACCCCGCTGTTGGTCGATCAGTTTAGCGGCTTGCCTAAACTAGTTGAAGCGACAATCGACAAACATCCCGTTTTTGA
Organism: Pediococcus parvulus; assembly: GCF_007990205.1. GTDB lineage: Bacteria > Bacillota > Bacilli > Lactobacillales > Lactobacillaceae > Pediococcus > Pediococcus parvulus. Next base: position 27,819 of record NZ_BJWE01000015.1, read on the forward strand.
CAAACAAATTTATACTTGGGCTCAAAAGGCCATTCATAACTCTTCTATTCTGAAACATAGTTCAGATTTAGCTTTGACTGGGTTAGTAAAACTGGGTCATGTCGGTCGTGGCTTAGAACATGTATTAATGGCTATTTTTTTAAGCTTTATTTTCAATTTAACCTACACTCATTTACGTAATTTTGGCCATGCTTTTTTGCATAGTCGCTATAATCGTTTGTTTATTAATGTTTATACGCTGGCTGATAAATTTATTTTGATTTTCGGAACGGTTATTGAAACTCAGCTGATTATTTGTTCCATTAATACCATTCTCATGACTATCGGATTGTGGATCATTGGGATGCCGAGTTTACTAGTTCTGGCCTTAGTTGTTTTTGTTTTGGGCCTTATTCCGGTTGCTGGTGTGTTAATTTCACTTATTCCACTTGCGGTAATTGGCTTTTCCGTTAACGGTCTAATTACGGTCCTAGAAGTATTAATCTTGGTTGTCCTTGTGCATGCTTTTGAATCGTACTTCTTACACCCACGGCTTATGGCAAATGCTACGGCACTGCCAATATTTGTGACTTTCATCACTTTAATCGTAAGTGATGAATTGTTTGGAACCTGGGGGTTGATTGTGGGCATTCCAATTGTGGCTTTCTTTATCGATGTCTTAGGGGTTAATATTCGCAAACAGCAACCCAAAAACATAAAGCAAAGTATTCATTCAGAAATTGATAATTAAGCTTTGAAAACGTTTTATATAATTAATTTGATAATTGACTAGTAAAAAATGAACTTTTATGATTGATTTTGAACGAAATTGGTGCTATATTACTATAGGCAGGTGAAATGAAAGTGTTTACAGAAGAAAGACAACAAGCAATAATCAAACAGCTTAATCGAGATGGCATCGTCAAACTTCAAGAACTGGTGCAAACGTTAGACTGCTCAATTTCTACGGTGCGCCGTGATTTGCAAGAGTTAGAAGATCAGGGAAAACTTGTGCGTGTTCATGGTGGGGCAACCCAAATTACTACTTTGCAAAGCGAACCAGGTGTTTTAGAAAAGTCTTCCAAAAACGTTCAGGCGAAGCAAAAAATCGCTAAATTGGCTGTTCAACAGATTAGGGCTGATGAAGTTATCTATTTGGATGCAGGGACGTCGACTGAAGCGATGATTCCGTTTATGACAACTTTAAGCTCTGTTCTGGTAGTCACAAATGGTGTGCAATTGGCTTCAAAGTTAGCAGACATTAATGTGAAAACTTATTTATTAGGTTGTGAACTTAAAAACACCACTAAGGCCATCATTGGTGCGGATGTAGTCGAAACGATCAAAAACTTTCGGTTTAACCAGGCATTCATGGGCGTGAACGGGGTTCATCCTAAATACGGGTTTACAACTCCGGACCCAAATGAAGCGGCTGTGAAGCGGGCCGTTCTAGCTCAAAGTGAGTTAGGATATTTTCTTGCAGATAAAAGTAAATTAAACGAAGTGTCGTTTGCGAAAGTTGCTGAACTAGGTGCTGGTGTTTTACTTACTGATGAGCACGATAAAGAAGTTTTACAAGAATTTGATCAGACAAAAAGAATAATGGAGGCTGAAAAATGATTTATACGGTAACTTTGAATCCATCGATAGACTATGTGGTTCAACTTCCAAAATTAAATTTGGGTGAAGTCAATCGACTTGAAACCAGTTATAAATTCCCAGGTGGTAAAGGAATTAATGTTTCACGAATTTTACGTGAACTTGGCTATGCCAATCAAGCCTGGGGATTTTTAGGTGGGTTTACAGGTGAATTTGTCAGTGACAAACTTAATCAGCTAAACTTGGATAGTCATTTTACTAAGATTGCAGATGATACTCGAATTAATGTCAAACTCAAAGCTGATCAAGAAACTGAATTAAATGCAGCGGGTCCAAAAATTACAAAGGCCGAAAAGCAAGTGTTTGTTTCCCAATTTGATGAGTTGAAAGAAAATGATGTGGTCATTTTTTCTGGAAGTGTGCCAAGTAGTTTACCCGAAACCTTTTATTTTGACCTAATTCAAAAGGTTAAGGAACGACATGCGGAATATGCAGTGGATACGACTGGTGAGGCGCTCAAGAAAACTTTGCCAACGCATCCAGTGGTTGTTAAGCCTAATAATCATGAGTTGGCTGATTTATTTGGAGTTGAACTCAATAGCCTAGCTGAAATTAAAAAGTATGGACAAAAATTAATCGCCATGGGTGCGCAAAACGTCATGATTTCAATGGCAGGTGATGGTGGGATGTTAGTTACCAAGGATCATTGTTATCGCAGTGCCGCGCCAAAGGGGACCGTTCAAAATTCTGTCGGCGCCGGAGATTCAATGTTAGCTGGTTTTACCGGGACTTTTGATGCTACTCACGATCCAGTGGAAAGTTTCCGTTACGGATTGGCCTGTGGAAGTGCCACAGCCTTTTCTGCAGATATTGCGACCAAGGCAAAAATTGATGAAATATTACCACAAATTAAAATAGAAGAATTTTAGGAGGCGAGAATCTCATGGATATTCGTGAATTATTACTTAAGGATGTCATGATCATGGATTTAAAAGCTAAGTCAAAAGACGAAGTTATTGATGAAATGGTTCATAAGTATTTTGAACAGGGTGTGATTGATGATGAGAAGTTGTATAAGGCCGACATCATCAAACGGGAACAAGAATCCACAACCGGAATTGGTGATGGGATTGCGATGCCTCATGCTAAAGACAAGGCCGTAAAACGAGCCACAGTTCTTTTCGCTAAAAGTGAAGCCGGGGTCGACTTTGATGCGTTAGATGGGCAACCAGTTCAGTTATTCTTTATGATTGCCGCTCCAGAAGGTGCTAATAATACTCATTTACAGGCTTTAGCTTCCTTATCTAGCTTATTAATTAATCCAGATTTAGTTGCTAAACTGAAACAAGCTAAGACTCCTGATGAGGTGCAACAGCTCTTTTCTGATGCCCAGTCGGCAAAAGAGGCTCAGGAAAAAGCAGATGCTGAAAAAGAATCTAAGACAAGCGATGTCCCTCAAGATAATGGTAAACGCCCTTATGTTGTGGCTGTTTCTGCTTGTCCAAACGGGATTGCTCATACGTATATGGCAGAAGCTGCTTTAAAAAAGTCCGCTAAAGAAAAAAATATTGATATTAAAGTTGAAACAAATGGTTCTGAAGGCGTTTTACATCGTTTGACCGCTGAGGACATTGCCAGAGCTGATGGCGTCGTGATTACCGCAGATAAAAAGGTGGAAATGGCGCGTTTTAATGGTAAAAAATTATTAAACCGACCAGTAATTGATGGCATTAATAAATCTGACGAATTATTAGATCAAATTGAAGCTGGCAACGCACCGATTTATCAGGCTGTTGACGGTGATGAACCAAGTGATTCTGAAGAGGGCCAAAATGGCGGTCTTTGGAATGAAATCTATAAAGATTTGATGAATGGTGTTTCGCATATGCTGCCTTTCGTTGTGGGTGGCGGAATTATCATGGCGTTATCATTTATTCTAGAACGTTATGTGGGTTCGCATAGTATGTACTTCTTGTTTTTTAATCATTTAGGTAACTATGCGTTTGCGTTTTTAGTTCCAATTTTGGCCGGCTATATTGCGGAATCAATTGGTGATTTGCCTGCTTTAATGCCAGGTGTTGTTGGCGGTTTTATGGCCAATACGGCGGCTGCCAATATCATGAAAACTACTAGTGTTTCTGGATTTATTGGTGGTTTGTTAGCTGGTTTCTTAGCCGGAATTGTAGTGAACTGGCTTAAAAAGGTCTTTAAAGGGGTTCCAAGAAGTTTAGAAGGTCTGAAGCCAATGCTACTTTACCCAATTTTGAGTTTGCTAATTGTTGGTGTGTCAATGTTCTTTATCATTAATCCAATTTTTGCAGCTGTAAATGCATGGATTACCCATGTCTTAAACGGAATGGGGACCGGGAATGCAGTCTTGCTAGGGACGATTCTTGGCGGCATGATGGCATTGGATATGGGAGGTCCATTCAATAAGGCTGCTTACACATTTGCAATTGCAGCCTATACATCAACTGGCGACGGCAAACTGATGGCTGCTGTTATGGTTGGTGGGATGATTCCACCACTTGCTACTGCGATTGCCACAACTGTTTGGCCCAAGAAATTTACGGAACAGGAACGCCAAGCTGGTATTTCTAATTGGGTATTAGGTATTTCTTTTATCACGGAAGGTGCAATTCCATTTGCCACTGCTGATCCACTGCATGTGATTGTTTCTAGTGTAATCGGCTCAGCAATTGGAGGCGGTTTGACTCAGCTATGGCGGGTTAGTGTTCCTGCACCGCATGGTGGTCTTTGGGTATTACCTTTGGCTTCAAACGGATTATTTTATGTTTTGGCCGTTGTTGTTGGTGCGATTGTAGCTGGGATCATATTAGGAATCTGGCGACCGGTTAAAGTTCAATCAACAAAATAAATAAGTTTAAAAAAGAGTGAGGAAAAGGCGGTTAGATTCTGAGCACAATCTAGACTAAGCAGAAGAATCTGACTTTTTTCACTTTTTAGAAATAATTTATGGGAAAATATATAAACGAGGCCAGCAAAACTATGTTTTGTTGCAGCCTCGTTTTTTGTAAATATTTTCAGTCTGAATATTATGAAAAAATGACTAAATTTAGGTACTTGAAAATGTATAAAATTCGTCAAAACGGAATTTTTATACATTATGGAAACGACTGATAATCAGAGTGTAAAGGCCTAATGTTACAAGACTATGTAACAATCGCCAAATACTGTAACATGTTTGTAACAGTGCTTGAAACAGGCGTTCGCTTTAGAAAAGAAACAAAAAAAAGTTTAAGAAAGTTTAAAGGAAAACGGATACCTTAACAACTTTAGTAGCAAGCTTTCATATGCTTTTCCAAAAGCTTATTCGGAAATATATGCATAAACAGGCTATTTTTTTACGAAATTTCGTGCTACAATACACCTAGTAAATTTATTAGGTTTATACTAATTGTTTAAAAATGATTATTTATAGCTTTAGAAATTGAATTAAAGGAGTGGGGTATATGGTTAAATCACACAGTAATTCTAAAACAACAAAGGTAGTACTCGCAGGAGTTGCAGGTGCGGCTGGATTGTTTATCGCTGGAGCTACACAAACTGTTAATGCTGATTCAGTAAAAGTTGCCAAAAATGACACAGTTTGGGGCATTTCTCAAAAGTATAATGTTTCCATTAAGAGTATTGAGACTTTAAATAAAATCAATCAAAAGTCACATTTAATTTTGGTTGGTCAAAAAGTTGAAATTCCTGGAACAACAGATCAAAAACAAAGCGAAGCAAGTTCAAAAGAGTACATAAAAGTCACTGTTAAAGCGGGCGATAGTTTATGGCAAATTGCTCAAGATAAGGGTGTCTCTGTTGCTTCGATTAAAGAAGCTAATGGACTTAGCAGTAATTTAATTTTGGTTGGTCAATCCTTAAAGGCTCCTGTTTCTGGTAGCAATGCTGCTAAAAGCACTGCACCAAAGGTTGAATATAAGGCTGCTTCTTCAGCTGCTCAAAGTTCATCAACCTCAGCTGCAGGTGAAAGCTCAGTTTCATCAGCGTCAGTTTCCAGTTCAAGCAAGGCTGAAGCTGCGTCAACAAGTTCTTCAGTTTCGAGTGTGTCAAGTTCTTCAACAGACGCAAGTTCTGTAACTTCTGAAAGCTCAAGTAGTGCAGCTTCAAGTACAACTCCAAGTTCCAGTGCAGCACAGAGTTCTAGCGCAGCTAAATCTGTAGCTTCAACAGTTAGTTCGAGTGTTGCTTCTAGTGCAACACCTAAATCAAGTGCTGTAGCCGTGAAGACAGCTTATTCAACAAGTTCAACTCAAAGTAGCACAGCAACGAAACCTTCTAGTGCAGCTAAGACAACAGTTACTTCAGCAGCTTCATCAAGTTCTAAAACAACTGCAAGCAGTGCTTCAACCAAAACTACAACCACATCAAGCAGTTCTGCTTTAACTTCTGGTTCAGTGGTAAGTCTTGCTGTCAAGTTGGCTAATGCCAATATTCCTTACTTCTGGGGCGGTTCTACTTTAAGCGGAATGGATTGCTCTGGCTTAGTTGATTATGTATATAAGAATGCTGAAGGGATTAGCTTACCTCATAATACTATTGCCCTTGAAAGCTATGTCACAACAGAATCTGTTTCTGCGGCTCAACCAGGAGATTTGATTTTCTGGGGTTCTAAAGGTTCAACTTACCATGTAGCTATCTACATTGGTAATAACCAATATGTTGCTGCTCCACAACCTGGTCAAAATGTTGATGTTGAAACAATCAGCAGTTACTTTGCACCAAGCTTTGCAGGACGTGTTAAATAAATTTTAAAAAAACAAAAAGCTGGAGAGTAATTGATTTCCGGCTTTTTTGATCCAAAAAAATCAGGAAACCCATCTAACATTGCAAGGTGAGTTTCCTGATTTTATATATTGTAATTTAAAACGTCGTTAATTTGTAGTTATCACTATTTTGCTCATATTCTAAAGCTTTGCCTTCAAGTGGTTCAACAAATTCAATGTTGTAATCTGTATTATCCTCAACCAACTGAATAGCATCTTCTTTTGTTGGTGCTTCCAGATAAATAGATTTGGTAGCTTCCCGTTTAGGGGTTGTTTCTGCAGATGTTTGGAATAAAACTTTAAAAATCATGACATGTGCTCCTTTTAAGAAAATTTAAGATATCTAAGCTTAGCTGTTAAAAAGCAAGCAACGCTAAAGATTAACATACTTATTTTAGCATACCAACTTCTTTAAGTATAGAATTGGAACGCTATAAACCATTGAAAACGGGGGATTTATGCTAAAATGGGGTTAATAAGTAAAGGAGCTAAACTATGATCATACTAGATATTTTGATTGTGCTTATCGTAATTGGTTTGATAGGTAGCTATGCTATTCGGCGGCGCAAACGCAAGCAGGCTTTATTAGTTGTGCAGGAGGCTAGTCGCAAGGATGTGGCCTTGGCCATGAAGAAAGTTTCTTATGCATTGGATGAACAAAAAATTACCCTTTCTGATAAGGTCGGTACTGAACCTGAATTAGTTTCGGATATCTGGGGACGTGGTGTGTTAGCTTTCGAATTTTCATTTGGAAAAACAGATTTGAAAAAAAGTGAATTGGAGCCTTTACGGCACTGGATTAATGAAGTCGTAGAAAAATATGCGAAGGATAATCAAATTCCTAGTAAGTATGAATATCCTGTCTTCTGCGTGACTGATATTTGGCTATATCATGAAGAGTTACACGTGGATGTCGCGAATGTCATTAATGAACCTACAAGAGAGTATATTGAAGATCTGCATAAAGTGGAATAAAAAATAGAGATTGGGAAAACTCCCATCTCTATTTTTATTAGCCAATGATGACGGCATCATCATCAATCTTAAGCGGCTCTTTTTTATTAATGTGATCATAGAAAAGGGTGCCTTTCAAATGATCAATTTCGTGTTGACAAACAATTGCCGGATAATCCTTCAAACGAATCTTCTTATTTTCACCATCAACAGTTTGATATTTGAGTGTAATACGATCATGGCGAGGTACGTAACCAGGGATATCTTTATCAACCGATAAGCAACCTTCTCCTTCTTCGAGAGCAGCAACTTGAACAGACTCACTAACGATCACCGGGTTAACAAGAACATCTTTAAATAAAACTGGCTTATCCTTACCACCGGGAACCAAAACGGCGGCCATTTGCAAAGAAACGCCAACTTGGGGAGCTGCTAAGCCAACACCAGCCCGTAGTTTGTATTTTTCTGCAATCTCTGGGTTTTGACTATTTACCAAGTATTCCATCATGGTATCAGCTAATTTCTTTTGATCAGCTGTTAATGGAAATGTTGCTTTTTCTGCGCGTTTTCGTAATACTGGATCACCATCACGGGTGATGTCATTCATTTTTATCACTTTCAAAACCTCCAAATGTTTCTTCAAAATTATTTTACCATACTTACAATTAATAAAAACGGGTAAGAACATTTTTAAAACTGTGATAAAAGGGGTAGAATGTAGCTAACTGATTTTATGAGAAAGGATACAGTGATGAGTGAAAATTACGCGTACCCGTTAGAGCCAGAGTGGGAGATAGAAGAAATTACAACTGTGGTTGCTTTATACACCGCGGTGGAAACAGCATTCTTAAATGGAATTGATCGTCAATTGTTTTTAAATCAATATCGTGATTTCAAACAAATTGTGAAGAGTAAATCTGAAGAAAAACAATTAACCAAAAGGTTTTTACAAGCTTCCGGATTTGATATGTATGTGGCTGTGAAAGCTGCTCAAACCTCAAATAGAAAGAGAATTGGACCATTAAGCAAATAGGTGAGTTATGAACAATATGGAAAATTTAAGACAAACCGATCAAGTTATTCGCGGCTGGTTGAAAGAAATTCGCAAGGATGTGTTGGGTGAACTACATGATCCCTTGTCAGTTGCAGAAAAAAGTAGTCGCAAAGATCTTGTAACAAATGTCGATAAAGCAAATGAAAAAAAGATAATTAAATATATTCGAGAGCTTGATCCAGAAGCAAAAATTTTGGGTGAAGAAGGACAAGGAGATCGCGTTACCGACATGCAAGGACACGTTTGGATCATTGATCCGTTAGATGGTACTTTAAATTTTGTCAAACAACGCGATAATTTTGCAGTGATGATCGCTTTGTATATAGATGGCACGGGCGTGCTTGGATACATTATGGATGTCATGCGTGACATTATTTATGGGGGTGGTCCGCAACTGGGTGTGTTTAACCAGAGTGGCCAATTACCTAAACCAGCAAATATTAGTTTAAAAGATGGTCTATTGGGAGTCAGCGGGCCAATGCTGATTCACGATAAATATCATTTGCAAGCAATTGATGAGGCAAGTTCCGGTGTTCGCATTATTGGTAGTGCGGGAATTGAATTTATTCAGGTCTTAACGGGAAAGCAAAACGGTTACATTTCTCATTTAATGCCTTGGGATTTTGCTGCAGGAAAGATTTTAGCAGAAACCCTTGATCTTTCGGTGACAAAGGTTGACGGAACACCTGTTGATATGCTATCATCAAATGATGTATTAGTATCAACAAGAGATACACACAAAGATATACTAAATATGATTAGGTAGTCTGACTGTGACAAACTAGTCGCAGTTTTTTTATGGAGATACCCAGGAAAAGGAGAAACACTTTTGAAACGACGAGATGATATTCGAAACATCGCAATTATTGCCCATGTTGACCACGGTAAGACAACTTTGGTGAACGAAATGCTAAAGCAATCAGATACATTGGACGAACACACCCATATTGAGGATCGGGCAATGGATACCAATGCGATCGAACGTGAGCGAGGCATTACGATTCTTTCTAAGAATACAGCCGTTCGGTATGGCGACAAACAAATTAATATTTTGGATACCCCAGGACATGCGGACTTCGGTGGTGAAGTTGAACGAATTATGCGCATGGTTGATGGTGTCTTGTTAGTTGTCGATGCTTTTGAAGGTACAATGCCACAAACACGTTTTGTGCTTAAGAAGGCTTTGGAACAACATTTAACACCAATTGTAGTTATCAATAAAATTGACCGACCAGGCGCTCGTCCTGAAGAAGTTGTCGACGAGGTCTTAGATCTGTTTATTGAACTTGGTGCTGATGAAGATCAATTAGATTTTCCAATTGTTTACGCTAGTGCGTTAAACGGAACATCTAGTTATTCTAGTGATCCTGCTGAGCAAAAGCATACAATGAAGCCATTGTTTGACACAATTATCAAAACAATTCCAGCACCAGTTGATAATAGTGAAGAACCCTTACAATTCCAAGTTGCACTGTTAGATTACAACGACTTTGTTGGCCGTGTAGGAATTGGTCGCATTTTCCGCGGTAAAATTAAAGTTGGCGATAACGTTACTGTTATGAAGCTTGACGGTTCAACTAAGAACTTTCGAGTTACCAAGTTGTTTGGATTCTTTGGTTTGAAACGCTTGGAAATTAATGAAGCTAAGGCTGGAGATTTAATTGCTGTTTCTGGAATGGAAGATATTTTCGTTGGTGAAACGGTTACAGATCCTGCCCACCAGGAAGCTTTACCATTGCTTCGGATTGATGAGCCTACTTTGCAGATGACATTCAGAACTAATGATTCGCCATTTGCCGGTCGTGAAGGTAAGTTTGTCACTTCACGTCAACTGGAACAACGTTTGAAGTTGGAATTGCATACTGATGTTTCACTACGTGTTGAAGACACTGACGATCCAGGTGCTTGGATTGTTTCTGGTCGTGGTGAATTGCATTTGTCAATTTTGATTGAAACTTTACGTCGTGAAGGTTATGAATTACAGGCTTCACGTCCAGAAGTTATCTACAAGGAAATTGATGGCAAGCTTTGCGAACCATTTGAAACTGTTCAAATTGATACCCCTGACGAATATACAGGCTCGATTATCGATAGCTTGTCACAACGTAAGGGTGAAATGCAGAACATGGAAACCACTGACAATGGTCAAACACGTTTAACATTCTTGGCACCAACTCGTGGCTTGATTGGTTATTCCACTGGATTTTTATCAATGACTCGTGGTTACGGAATTATGAACCATACCTTTTCAAAGTACATGCCAGTTATTAAAAACTGGAACCCTGGTCGTCGTAACGGAACCTTGGTTTCAATTAACTCTGGTAAAGTGACTACTTATGCAATCATGGGTATTGAAGGCCGAGGCACAATTTTTGTTGACCCAGGTTTGGAAGTTTATGAAGGAATGATTGTTGGTCAAAACAGCCGTGAAAATGATATTTCAGTTAATATCACTCGTGGTAAGAACCAGACTAACGTTCGTGCTGCTGGATCTGATGATATGGCTAAAATCAAGACACCAACTCATTTAACTCTTGAAGAGTCACTTGAATTCATCAATGAAGATGAATATTGTGAAATTACTCCTGAACATGTACGTTTGCGTAAACAGATTTTAAATACAAATGAACGTGAAAAAGAAGCCAAACGTCGTAAGACTGCTTCAAAAAAATAAATAAGTTATAATAAAAGGAAACTCATTAGTTGAGTTTCCTTTTTTGTATTTTAGGAGGAATTTAGAAATGCCACAAATCTATTTTTTATGTACTGGTAATTCTTGTCGTAGCCAAATGGCAGAAGGTCTTGCAAAACAAATTTTGGGAAATGACTGGCAAATTGCAAGTGCCGGAATTGAAGTACATGGATTAAATCCTCTTGCTGTGAAAGTTATGGCAGAGAAACAAATTGATATTTCAAAGCAAACTTCTAAGTTAATTGATGCAGACTATTTGGCAAACTGTGATTATATAGTAACCCTATGCGGAGATGCCCGTGATCGTTGCCCAGTAACCCCAGCCACTATTAAGAAACTTCATTGGCCTTTGCGAGATCCAGCACAAGCAATTGGTAACGAAGAAGAGGTTTTAAATGTGTTTCGGCAGGTACGCGATGAGATTGAAAAACGAATCATACAACTTTCTTTAGATTGTGTGTAACAGACAAAATAAATTGTTTGCAAAAGTATATTATTACTAAATTAGTTGAACCGTAATATTTATTTCTTTTAAGGTGCTAATCATTTCTTATAATGCTATAATGTAAGCGTTTAGCAGGCTGCAGATAGTATTATCAAAGGGGGGACGAAATGTCATGAAAAAAAGTAACTATAGTAAGCTAAATTGGAGCTTACAAAGGGATTTAGCAGAAGGAAAAGAACATTTTAAAATGTTTAAGGCAGGACGAACGTGGTTATTTGCGGGAGTTACTGTCCTTTTTTTTGGAAGTGGAATTTTCTTTAATCAGATAAGTATTCAGGCTGATACTAGTTCTGAATCTAGTTCTGTAGTGGCTAAAACTTCAACGGTAAGTAAAGATAGCACTCAAACTACAAGTAAAGCGGCATCTAGCTCAAGTATTGCAGAGCAAAGCACCAGTGCTGATAAGGTCAAAACTAGTGATTCTGTAAACAATAGAAAAGAAGTACAGAATACTGTTACTCAGAGTGTAAGTAGTTCTAATAATTCGGAAAGTGTTGGTCAGAGTTCTGCAGCAGCAGTTGTGGCAAGTAAAGATAAAAATTTGGCAACTAACAAATTAGCAAGCAGTAGTTCTACTGAATCAACCGTTGCTAATCGAGATTTAAAAAAAGAAGATTCTACGACTAGTCCGACAAGTGAAGCCTCAAAGGTTGCAGTTTCTTCAACAGCTACTTCAAGTTTAGCTACCAATGAAAATGAAAGAAACGCGAGTTTAACAATTAGTTATGTAGATGATGACAACGCTGAAAACGTAATTACAACAAAAAAAATAAACGGTCAGGTTGGCGATACCAATACTTATAATGTGGCAAATGA
>NZ_BJWE01000016.1 GCF_007990205.1 Pediococcus parvulus
CAGCGTAACAATCTCATGGTTATTCAATTAAGAATCTATTTCTGCCCATTTTCTAGGTTTTTCGTTCCTGCTATATTTCTAGCATATCCTATCGGTTTTGTTACTTTAATTTGCATGAATACAGAGATGAAAATAATTACAATTATTCCTGATACTAGAAAAATAATACCTGCATTAAAATGATCAAATAAGTAACCGTACATAATCGTTCCAACGGGCATCATCAACATTGACAATGAAGATTGAATTGTAAAAACCCGTCCCTGAAAACTAGAATCAATATGCAGTTGCATGTATCCTGCCATAGGTACATTGGTTTCAAATAACGCAACCCCCATTAGTAAGGCGAGCGCCACATAAATACCAGTAATTTCCAATTTTAACAATTGAACATGCAACACTACTGGTAAGCCCATTCCACTTGTAATCAGAGCTATCCCGATAACCCAACGATACATAATTTGAATCTGATTTTCTGCTGGCTTTTGTTTCATAAAGATAAAACCTGATAAGATCATCCCTACTGACGTACTAGCCTCTACGATACTGTAAAAAATATTACTTAACTTAAACCGATTAACTAATATAAAGGGTAACCCAACATTCACTGCACAAAAGAAGAAATTGATTACACAAGCCGTTATAATCAACATCACAATTGCCTGTTTCTGACGTAGATAATGGATGCCTTCCTTAAATGAAGTTAAAAAATCCACTTTTCTTTTAAAATCGGTCTTAGTGACTAGTTGTGCCCCATTAAATCTGAAGTTCAGCGATAATACAATCAGCATAACGACTGAGGTAGTCACCAACATAACCAGTGTGAAACCAAAGAATGGCATCATTCCGTAAGCAATTCCACCAAAAATAGGAGCCAAAATTGATGCTGAAGAACGAACCATTTGTTGAATCGAGTTAAGTTGTTGCACCTGTGTTTTAGGCACGAGATTTATCGCAGAAGCACTGAAAACATTGCCAATAAACAATTGAAAGATATCTAGCAAAACCAACAAAATAATAATTTTAATGAGATACGTTCCTGAAAGCTGCTGAAGCTCCATTGAGAAAAACGCCATCGTGATAATAATGCCAATCTGACAAGTCACAATGATTTTTTTGTGGCTAAAACGATCCACAATTGTTCCAGAAACAGGCAATAAAACTAATGATACTAAGGGGCCAATCAAAATAGAAATTCCCAGATTCATAGCAGATCCCGTTTTACGTAAGAGAAATAATCCCAATGCGAAGCTAAACATGCTGCTTCCTAACTCATCAATTAATGCAATAATACCGACTTTAACAAGTTGTGCTTTACTAGTATTCAGAAAATCTTTAATAATAATTCCTTCTATCGTTAAAATTTATTTTTGTGATAACTTAGTTATATTCCAGTTATTTAGAAATGTTAATAAAATATATTTTAACGATAAAATAAATATTATTGTAAAAAAAGCCGTTTTAATATCTCTATTAAAACAGCTCTTATTTGTAAATTATTTAACTTTTGCAATACGTCCTTGTTCAATATAAACACTTAAAATAGCGATATCAGCTGGGTTAACCCCACTAATTCGACTAGCCTGTGCAATCGTTTCTGGTTGAATTTTCTCCAACTTTTGACGACCCTCAGTAGCCAAACCATTGATCGCAGCGTAATCAATGTGATCCGGAATCTTCTTAGCTTCCATCTTTTTCAAACGTTCAACACGTTCTTTAGCTTTCTTGATATAACCTGCATATTTAATTTCAATTTCAACTTGCTCAACCACGCGCCGATCTAACTTCTTATCCGGCGCAGGGATAAATTGCAGCAAGTCTTTGTAGGAAACCTCTGGACGACGGAGAAATTCTGATGCTAAAACACCATCTTTTAATTCATGACCACCCTTAGAAATCAAGAAATCTTTAACTTGTTTAGGTTTTATGCGAATGGTATCTAAACGATGAAGTTCATTTTTAATATCATCTTTTTTCTCTTGGAATTCTTGGTAACGATCGTTATCAATCAAACCAAGGTCATGACCCATCTCAGTTAAACGCAAATCCGCATTGTCATGACGTAAAATCAAACGATATTCAGCACGACTAGTCAGCAAACGATATGGTTCTTTGGTTCCCTTAGTCACCAAGTCATCAATCATAACACCAATGTAAGCATCACTACGTTTTAAGGTAAACTGACCTTTGTCTAAGGCACGCAATCCAGCGTTAATTCCAGCCATCAAACCTTGGCCAGCTGCTTCTTCATAACCGGACGTCCCGTTTGTTTGACCAGCGGTATACAAGTTTTTCACAACTTTAGTTTCTAAAGTTGGCTTCAATTGATAGGGGGAAACCACATCGTATTCGATAGCATAACCAGGCCGCATCATTTCAGCATCTTCTAAGCCCTTAATGGAATGAAGAATTTGTTGTTGAACCTCTTCTGGCATAGAAGTTGAAAGTCCCTGAACATACCATTCATCTGTATTCCGACCTTCAGGTTCAAGGAATAATTGATGATGATCCTTATCCGCAAATCGGACAATCTTATCTTCAATTGAAGGACAATAGCGGGGACCAACACCTTCAATCAAACCAGAAAACATAGGTGCACGATCTAGATTTTTTCGAATAATTTTATGGGTATACTCATTAGTATACGTCAACCAGCAAGATAACTGATTTTTCACATCAATATAGGCACTGTCAGGCGTTGTAAAACTAAAGTGATTTGGTTCCTTATCACCGGGCTGTTCTTCAGTTTCATCATAATGAATTGTGCCACCATCAACTCGTGGTGGCGTTCCTGTTTTGAAACGTTCCAAATCGAAACCGTAATCCTTTAGGTTCTTAGTAAGTTTCATGGCAGGTTGTGAGTTATTAGGACCCGAAGAATACATAAGCTCGCCGATAATAATCTTCCCACGAGCAGCTGTTCCCAACGTCAGAACAACACTCTTGGCATGGTAACGAGCACCAGTATTAGTAATTATTCCCTTACAGACACCGTCTTCAATGATTAAATCATCAACAATTCCCTGTCGTAAAGTCAAATTAGGTTCATCTTCAATAGTTTTTTTCATTTGAGCATGATAAGCATGTTTATCTGCTTGGGCCCGTAAGGCACGAACTGCGGGGCCTTTACCCGTATTTAGCATTCGCATTTGGACATAAGTTTTATCGATGTTTTTACCCATCTCGCCACCAAGAGCATCAATTTCACGAACCACAATGCCTTTTGCTGGTCCACCAACTGAAGGATTACATGGCATAAAAGCCACCATATCCAAATTGATAGTCATTAGTAGGGTTTTGTTTCCCATTCTTGCAGCTGCCAAAGCCGCTTCTGAACCCGCATGGCCGGCGCCAACTACGATCACATCGTAATCTTTCCCTGCATACTGTTTTACTTCCGTCATGACTCTTCCTCCACATTATTTCGAGCTTCAAGTAGCTTCATAATTTGTTTCATGGTTAACTTAATTGAACTTCAATTATTTACCCAAACAGAATTGGCTGAACAACTGATCTAATAACTCATCTTGATAACTGTCACCAGTAATTTCACCAAGAAATTCCCAGCAACGCGTCATATCAATTTGGACTAGATCTACTGGCATACCATCTTTGAGCCCTTGCAAAACTGAATCCAATGCTTCTTCAGCTTGATTCAGCAAGCCAATATGCCGAGCATTTGTCACAATGACACTGTTTTGATTACTTTCAATCCCATCGAAGAATAACTTAGAAATTTTTTCTTTCAAATCATCCAATCCTACCCCTTCTGTTGCAGAGGTTCGAATCACCTGATCCTCAGGAACTAAATTGAATAATTCATCAGTATCTAATTGCATTGGTAAATCAGTTTTATTCAAGATAATGATTCGTTTTGCTTCATCAGTGACTTTAATTAACTGACGATCTTCATCCGACAATGGATTACTACTGTCTAAAACTAACAAGACCAAGTCTGCAGTTTTAATTGCTTTACGACTGCGTTCAACACCGATTTTCTCAACTTTATCGTTTGTTTCACGGATACCAGCTGTATCAACTAACTTCAACGGCACACCACGAACATTCACATACTCTTCCAAAACATCACGCGTGGTTCCAGCCACATCTGTGACAATCGCTTTGTCTTCATGTAGCATTCGATTCAGCAAACTAGACTTCCCAACATTTGGGTGCCCCACAATCGCCGTTGCCAGTCCATCACGTAAAATTTTACCTTCTTGCGCAGTTTGCAAAAGTTGTTTGATTTGTGCTTTCACTTCTACAGCTTTTTCACGTAATAGTTTACTGGTCATGGTCTCAACATCATCATATTCTGGATAATCAATGTTAACTTCAACCTGTGCCAAAACGTCTAAAATATCCTGCCGCAAATTCTTAATTAAATGAGATAAATCCCCATCTAATTGATTTAAAGCTACTTTCATCGACCGATCCGTTTTAGCACGAATCAAATCCATCACTGCTTCAGCCTGAGAAAGATCAACTCGACCGTTCAAAAAAGCACGTTCAGTAAATTCGCCTGGTTTGGCCATTCTTGCACCGTTACTTAGTAGAAGCTGTAAAATATCGTTGGTAGGCACAATGCCTCCGTGACAATTGATCTCAACAACATCTTCACAAGTATATGTTTTGGGTGCCAACATCACTGAAACCATTACTTCATCAACTGTGTGCTTTGTTTTAGGGTTAACGATATGCCCATAATTAATGGTATGGCTTTTAACTGTATGCAGATCCTTACCTTTGAAAATCTTCTCTGCCACATCAAGCGCGGTATTTCCACTTACTCGAACAATGGAAATACCACCTTCACCAGGTGGGGTTGAAATTGCAGCAATCGTATCTAATTCCGTAGCTGTTTCTAGCATTTTCTATTTCCTTCCTAATCAATTCCAATAAAAAAAGCACCTAGTCCACGCCTTAATAAGAGGTTACGTGGATAAAGTACTTTCACTACTTTACCTGCTATTTAGATAATTGATTATATCTTAAAATTTTGTTGCGCATTTGTCAATTTCTTACACTTTTATTTTAAAGCTGTTCATCTTGAACAAGGGCCACCACAACATAGCGATGAGGTTCATGTCCTTCTGAAAAAGTTGAGACAAAATGATTCTCAGACAGCGTCGCATGAATCACTTTTCGCTCAAATGCGGGCATGGGATCCAAGAAAACTGGTTCACCAGTTGCCACAACCTCACGAGCTGTATTTTCGGCCAAGTGTTGCAACGTTTCTGTCCGTCGTTCACGGTAATTTTCAACATTCAATTTTACATTGGCATGTGAAATGCCGCGATGTAGCAAAAATACTTGAGCTAAAGTTTGTAGTGCGTTAATTGTTCGACCATGCTTCCCAATTAGCATGCCCTCTTGCTCAGTTCTGAACTCTATTGAAACGTCACGATGATGAAATTTACTTGTTGAAGTAGCTTCAATTCCCAACTGGGTCACAATCTTTGCCAAATATTCCTGCATTTGAGAAACAATTTCTTCATTCAAACGCGGACGCGATGAGGTTTCTGGTTCTATAGCTTGATCCTTGACTTGCGGGTGCCTTTGAACTTCAGCTTTACTTTCATGATTTACTTCATCAGTTTTATGTTGAACTTCAGAATTAACTTTTGGTTTAGTTTCTGGCGCTTTTTCTTCAGGAACTTTGACCGTCTCGTTTGATTTTGGAGCCTCAATAACTGACATTTCAATTTCAGCCAATCGTTTGCCGAAACCCAAAAATCCTTTTTTAGGTTCGACTATTGTTGAAACAGTTACACTTTTACGGGTTACATTTAAATCAGCAAGTCCTGCTTCAATTGCTTCTTCAATTGTACTCCCTTTATAATTTGCCATAGGCTACCTCCTTTTTACGATTATGTACAGCAAAAGGAGACCAGAACTAAACATTCTAATCTCCAGTCATTTTTATTTTCTATTGCGTCCTTTATAAGCCTTACGCTTAGCTTTTGCAATGGCCCGTTTTTTATCGCGTTCAGCCTGTGCTTTTGCTTCACGTTCACGATTAATCTTAAACGGATTTTGAATAACTAATGTTTGACCAGCTTGTAAAATATTTGTAACCACCCAGTACAGGGAAACAGCTGATGGCACACTTAACGCTGTAAAGAAGATAATGACCGGCATACCAATGGTCATCATTGTTGTCATCCCATTTTGCATTGGTTGCGACTTCATACTCAGCCATGAACTCACATAGGTAAATACAGCAGCTAAGATAGGTAATACGAAGTACGGATCCTTGTCTCCCAATTGCAGCCATAAAAATGATCCTGCTTTCAAAACTTCCGTCCGGTTAACAGCGGCATACAAAGCATACAAAACAGGTAACTGAACAATTAATGGTAAACACCCAGCAACGGGATTTACACCAGCTTCGGAATAAAGTTTTTGTTGTTCTTCACGCAATTTTTGCTGTGTTTCAGTATCCTTAGAGGAATACTTCTTTTGTAAAGCTTGAACCTTAGGCTGAATTTCAGCAGTTTTCATTGAAGATTTTGTTTGATAAATCATCAAGGGCAAGATGATAATACGAATAATAATGGTGAAAATAATAATTCCCCAACCAAAATTACCACCGAATAAATGTGATAACCAAATAATTGCCCGTGAAAAATTATAGACAATCCAATGATCCCAAAATCCGGTACTATTCTTCGTGATAGGTGCCGTACTACAACCAGCTAAAAACAGCGTTAAACTGGCAATTGCCATCATCACTATATTTCTTTTGCTGTGTTTCACTTACTTTTCCTCACTTTGATCAGTAGTTAAAATATTAGCTAACGTGAATACGTGCTTTAATTGCTGTTTGGTCTCTTTCATTGAAAGACCAGACGCTTGGGGCCGTGCAATGACCAAAAAGTCAATATCTTGACGTAGTTGTGGTTTGAATTCAAGAACGCTTTGACTGATGCGTCGCTTCATATAGTTTCGCATAACAGCATTACCAATTTTCTTACCAACAGAAATTCCCACCCTAAAATGAGGTTGATGTGGTTTCTCCATCACATAAACAACAAACTTTCGATTTGCATATGAATTATGAGTTTCAAATACCTTTTGAAATTCCGTTTCTCTTTTTACACGGTATGACTTGCGCATGCTCTCTCTCCAAAATAAATCGTATTATCAAGTTTCTCACATATAAAAGGTTGTTTGTCTGCTATTTTCAAATTTCTTCAAAAATAAAAGACCACTGGGATCAGTGGCCTTATGCAGATAATTTTCTTCTACCTTTTAGACGTCGACGTGCTAAAACTCTACGGCCGTTACTTGTACTCATACGTTTACGAAAACCATGCACACGTGAACGATGACGCTTCTTTGGTTGATATGTTCTTTTCAATTCGTACACCTCCCATAGCAACACTGAAATTTATATAGATTTCATTTATATATTAATGAAATAACTCAGTATCTAATTACAATTACCATAATATAGTATCACAAATCAATCATCATGCAAAGGTCTTAATAGAAAAAAATAAATATTCTTGTTCACACTCAAAGCTTATCGTGGTGCATACCTTGTG
This sequence comes from Pediococcus parvulus, assembly GCF_007990205.1. Lineage (GTDB taxonomy): Bacteria > Bacillota > Bacilli > Lactobacillales > Lactobacillaceae > Pediococcus > Pediococcus parvulus. Next base: position 7,551 of record NZ_BJWE01000016.1, read on the forward strand.
GATAAAAACATTTGTTTTCCTAAGTTTTGCACCGTTTTTCCCGAGCTTATCCGGATATTCACCCCCTGTGATTGAGTTATCCACATTTTCATGATTTTCAGTGGATAACTCCTGCCACCCCTTATTTCTCGGGGTATAGTTATCCACCGTTTTGTGTGAATAACCAAAATTTTCATGAAAATTTGGCCTTTTTTCAACAGCTTGTGGATACACTTTTACCTGTCCTGTGATTTATTTTCGATAGTTTTCCACATCCTGTGGAAAACTTTTTTTTTTCATGCTAAAATTAATGCATTGTTTCTTTCGCTTAAGAATTGAAAACACAAAAAATAAACTGTGCGTAACTTTGGAGGGATTTTTGTGCTAAGTAAGGATGATCTTTGGAATCAAATTAAAGCTGATTTTCAAAAAGACGATGATATTTCATCCCTCGGCTTTTCAACTTGGATCGACGTAGCTAAACCAATCGATCTAAAAAATCATATCATGACAATCCAATTACCATCGCCGTTACATCGCGATTATTGGAAACAACATTTGGCACCAAAATTTGTAGAATATGCTTATTTGATCACCCAAGCAGATATCACACCAGATTTTGTTTTGGAGGGTGAGCAAGAAGAAACCGTTCAACAAGAAAAAAAGGCTGCCGAAAAACCAAAAACGACACCCGATTTTATGGAAGTTACTACCTTAAATGACAAATATACATTTGACACATTTGTCACTGGTAAAGGAAACCAGATGGCCCATGCAGCCGCGTTAGTCGTTTCGGAAGATCCTGGGACTATGTACAATCCGCTCTTCTTTTATGGAGGCGTTGGTCTTGGAAAAACCCATTTGATGCATGCGATTGGCCATCAAATTCTCAAAAATAATCCTGATACGAATGTTAAATATGTTACTAGTGAAGCTTTCACAAACGATTTTATCAATGCAATTCAATCTAAACATCAAGAAGAATTTCGTGAGGTTTATCGAAATGTTGACCTGCTTTTAGTCGATGATGTGCAGTTCTTTGCTGATAAGGAAGCTACTCAAGAAGAATTCTTCCATACTTTCGAGGCTTTATATAGTAATCAAAAACAAATTGTGCTGACTTCAGATCGTTTACCAAATGAAATTCCTAAGTTGCAGGAACGACTAGTTTCGCGCTTTAAATGGGGATTATCGGTCGATATCACCCCACCTGATTTGGAAACGCGAATTGCCATTTTACGTGAAAAAGCGATGGCTGATAAAATTGAAATTCCTGACGATACTTTGAATTACATCGCCACCCAAGTTGATTCAAACGTACGAGAATTAGAGGGTGCTTTAGCGCGGGTTCAAGCATATGCGAATCTGCAAAGTACTAGCATTACAACTGATCTTGCCTCCGAAGCCATGCGTAGTTTGAACTTTGGTACTAAATTTAGTGAAGTCTCAATTTCGCTAATTCAAGACAAAGTCGCTAAATACTATCACACTTCAATTTCTGATTTAAAGGGTAAGAAACGAATGAAATCAATCGTTGTCCCTCGCCAGATTGCTATGTATCTTTCTCGCGAGCTGACAAACGCCTCCTTACCGAAAATCGGAACTGAATTTGGTGGCAAAGATCACACCACTGTGATTCATGCTCACGAAAAAATTGCAGCGGCGCTTAAAAAAGATGATGATTTACAACGCCAAATTGGTGATCTAAAAAGTGAGCTCAAACCATAGCTTGTGGACAAGTGTGAATTACTTTAAAAGTTATCCACATTTTATAAACAGAGATAATCTTCGACCTGCCTAAGCGTTAGGTGACATTTACACAATATCAACAGGCCCTATTACTACTGTTACTTTTAATATATAATTATATATAAATACATTTCGTCCAAAGGAGATTCTTAAAAATGAAATTTACTGTAAAACGAGCTGCGTTCATTAAAAAATTAAATGACGTTCAAAGAGCAATATCTTCTAAAACAACAATTCCTATTTTGACTGGTTTAAAACTTGATGTGGAATCTGATCAAATTATCTTAACTGGGAGTGATGCAGATATTTCCATTGAGACAGTTTTAGATGCCAAAAATGAAGACAACGGATTGTCAATTACAGATCCTGGGAAAATTGTTTTACCTGCGCACTTCTTTAGTGATATCGTTAAACGACTTCCAGAAGATTCAATGACCGTTGAAATTACTGAAGGCTTCCAAACAGAGATTTCATCTGGGGCCGCAGAATTTACAATTAACGGTTTGGATGCTAATAATTACCCACATTTACCAGAACTTGACGGTAATGACCAAATCCAACTTTCCGGAAACGTATTTAAACAATTAATTAGCCAAACTGTTTTGGCCGTTTCAACTCAAGAAAGTCGTCCAATTTTAACTGGGGTTCATTTCAGTATTGATGGCGACCAATTTTTAGCAGTTGCAACTGATAGTCACCGGTTAAGTCAACGCCAAATTAAATTGCCTGAAGGAAATACTGGAAAATATGATGTGATCATCCCTGGAAAAAGTCTCGTTGAGTTATCTCGGATGATTGGCGAAGAAAATCCAGACGTCATCACGCGAATTTCTGAAAATCAGGTTCTCTTTACTTTAGGTGACACAGCGTTTTATTCTCGATTACTTGAAGGAAATTATCCAGATACATCCCGTTTGATTCCAAAAGAATCAACCACAACTTTAGAATTCAATGCGCCAGCTTTATTAGCAGCCATTGAACGGGCTTCCTTGTTATCCCATGAAAGTCGTAATAATGTTGTTAAATTGGCGATTACCACTGCTGATAAAAAGATTGTTATTTCAGGAAACTCGCCTGATGTCGGAAACGTTGAGGAACAACTTGATGCAAAAGTTGTTGAGGGCGAAGATTTAGAAATTTCATTTAACCCAGATTATATGAAGGATGCGCTCCGTTCGTTTGGCCAAACTGAAATTCAAGTTTCATTCACTTCAGCATTGCGACCATTCACTTTGGTTCCAACTGAGGATCAAGAAAACTTTATTCAGTTGATTACACCTGTTCGAACATTCTAAAATTTAAAAAAATAACCACGTTTGCCAAATTAAATTTTGACAAGCGTGGTTTTTATTTTATGCCTAAAAATTAAAATAAGAGGATTTGAGAAAAATACGCAAGAAATGTCAAAAGTATCTAATTATCTTCAAAATGGCTTAAAACGCAAAACACAGCCTCTGAGATTGTTTTTTTAGGTTTTTAAAGGTATAATAAATAGGTATTTAGTAAAGAATCTAGTTAAAATTGAATAAATTATTTTTTGGTTTAAAAAAACGAAATTAAATAATAATTGATTCGAAATAAGTTCTAGTAAAGGTGGTTGTAATTTTGGAGAAAAAAGAAGTTTTAATTACAACGCCATTCATTACGCTCGGTCAACTCTTAAAAGAAGAATCAATCATTGGAACTGGCGGACAAGCCAAATGGTATCTTCGCGAACACACTATAGAGGTAAATGATGAGCCTGAGAATCGGCGCGGAAAAAAGCTATATCCAAAGGACACGGTTAATATTCCAGATGAAGGACTGTTTATTGTACGTTCAAGACGTGAGGATTAGTCATGTATTTGGAAAATATTAGCCTCCATAATTTCCGTAACTATCCGGATTTGGAGGCCGAATTTATTCCTGGTGTCAATGTGTTATTGGGTGCAAATGCTCAGGGAAAAACAAATTTGTTGGAATCAATTTACGTGTTGGCACTAACGAGAAGTCACCGAACATCTAATGATCAGGATTTAATTAGTTGGGGCGCTGATTCAGCTCGTTTGGCAACCCGCGTACACAAAAGAATGAGTTCAATTCCCTTAGAACTGGAATTAAGTTCTAAAGGTAAACAGGCCAAGGTGAATCATTTAGAACAAAGTAAGTTGTCACAGTATATAGGACAACTAAATGTCATTTTGTTTGCACCAGAGGATTTGTCTTTGGTTAAGGGTTCACCGGCTGTTAGACGGCGGTTTATTGACATGGAATTTGGCCAGATGAGTAGTAAATATCTGTATAATTCCGCGCAGTATCGCACAATTCTGAAGCAACGAAATCAGTATTTAAAACAGCTAAAGTTCAAAGTGAACAAAGATAAAGTTTTTCTTGGTGTGTTGTCTGATCAGCTTGCAGCTTATGGTGCGGAGATTATATTTCAGCGCCGCCTTTTTCTAAAAAAACTAGAGAAATGGGCTCAACAGTTGCATACCCAAATTTCCCTAGGAAAAGAACATTTGACGTTTGAGTATGTGTCACAAGTTATCCAGAAACAAGATTTATCCGTAGATCAACTATATGACGAGTTGAGAAAGGCGTTTGCGAGTCATGAGGAACGGGAGTTGCAGCAGGGAACCACATTGGTCGGTCCCCAACGCGATGACGTTCGTTTTTTAGTCAATGGCAAAAATGTCCAAACTTTCGGATCACAAGGACAACAGCGAACGACAGCTTTAAGTGTGAAATTGGCAGAGATTGATCTCATGAAAGAAGAAACAGGCGAGTATCCGGTATTGCTACTAGATGATGTGTTATCCGAACTAGATGATGACCGGCAAACGCACCTTTTAAAGTCGATTCAAAATAAGGTCCAAACCTTTTTGACAACAACTAGTTTGAGCGGTATTGCTCGTCAATTAATTGATGAACCGCGGATATTTACAATTAAATCAGGTATTTTGCATAAGGAGGAATAAGATTGGCTGACGAAGATAAAACGAAAAAAACTCCCCAAGAAATTGAGACAGCACGTGAGCGTAAAGAAGAAAAAGCAGAAGAATACGATGCAAGTCAAATTCAAGTTCTTGAAGGACTAGAAGCAGTTCGGAAACGGCCTGGAATGTACATTGGTTCAACCAGTGCACAAGGTCTTCACCATCTTGTGTGGGAAATTATTGATAACGGGATTGATGAAGCTTTAGCGGGCTTTGCGAATAAAATCAACGTGATTGTTGAAAAAGATAACAGTATTACCGTGACTGATAATGGCCGTGGAATCCCAGTCGGAATTCAAGCTAAGACCGGTAAACCAGCCTTGGAAACAGTTTTTACAATCTTACATGCTGGTGGTAAATTCGGTGGCGGCGGATATAAAGTCTCTGGTGGACTTCATGGTGTGGGTGCCTCAGTTGTTAATGCGTTATCAACTGAATTGGATGTCCGAACCATGCACGATGATAAAGTCTATTATATGGATTTTACACGCGGTAAAGTGAAGACTGCCATGACGGTTATTGGGGATTCGAAGCCCCACGAACATGGAACTATCGTGCATTTCTTACCAGATGCAGATATTTTCCAAGAAACCACAATCTTTGATATTAAAACTTTACGGACACGAATTCGTGAACTGGCATTCTTGAATAAAGGATTACGGATCACGTTAAAAGATATGCGTCCTGAAAAGCCTACGGAAGATGATTTCTTATACGAAGGCGGAATTCGCCACTATGTTGACTATCTCAACGAAGGTAAAGATGTTCTTTTCCCCGACCCAATCTATGTTGAAGGGGTGGAAAAAGGCATTACAGTTGAAGTCGCAATGCAATATACAGAGGGTTATCAAAGTAAACTCTTGACCTTTACCAACAACATTCATACGTATGAAGGTGGGACTCATGAAGAAGGCTTTAAACGGGCTTTAACACGGGTTGTTAATGATTATGCGCATAAGAGTGGCATGTTAAAGGACAATGAGGATAATCTTTCTGGTGATGATGTGCGGGAAGGTTTAACAGCCGTTGTCAGTGTAAAGCATCCTGATCCTCAATTTGAGGGTCAGACGAAAACTAAATTGGGTAATTCTGATGCCAGGACCGCCGTTAATGATGTATTTGGGGAACATTTCAATAAGTTTTTGATGGAAAACCCTGATACTGCTCGGAAAGTGATTGACAAAGGTTTATTGGCATCAAAAGCCCGAATTGCTGCTAAACGAGCACGTGAAGTGACCCGGAAAAAGAGTGGTCTCGAAATTAATAATTTGCCTGGAAAATTGGCCGATAATACGTCCAAAGATCCATCAATTAGTGAATTATTCATTGTCGAGGGTGATTCTGCCGGTGGTAGTGCTAAGCAAGGACGTTCCCGTTTAACGCAGGCCATTTTGCCAATTCGAGGTAAAATTTTAAACGTTGAAAAAGCAACTTTAGATCGTGTTTTGGCTAATGAAGAAATTCGGTCACTGTTTACAGCCCTTGGAACTGGTTTTGGTGAAGAATTTGATGTCACGAAGGCTAATTATCATAAATTAATTATTATGACCGATGCCGATGTCGATGGTGCGCATATTCGAACATTATTGTTGACCCTATTTTATCGTTACATGCGACCAATGATTGATAAGGGCTATGTTTATATTGCCCAGCCACCTCTATATCAAGTTCGTCAGGGTAAAATGATTCGTTATATTGATTCTGATGAAGAATTGCAAGAAGTTTTGGGACAGTTGCCACCAAGTCCGAAACCAGCAATTCAACGATACAAAGGTTTAGGTGAAATGGATGCTTCTCAATTATGGGAAACAACTATGAATCCTGATAATCGTCGTTTGTTACGAGTATCTGCTGAAGATGCTGATGCAGCCAGTGGGGATTTTGAAATGTTGATGGGCGATCGTGTAGAACCCCGTCGGAAATTCATTGAAGACAATGCTGTCTTCGTTGAAAACTTAGATGTTTAATTTAGGATTGGAGGTTAACTAATTTGTCTGATGAAGAAAATATTGGGACTCGAGTAACGGATGTCAATTTGAGTCGAGAAATGCGAACATCCTTCCTAGATTACGCGATGAGTGTTATTGTGGCACGAGCTTTGCCTGATGTGCGTGATGGTTTAAAACCAGTTCATCGTCGTATTTTATATGGAATGAGTGAACTGGGTGTGACCCCAGAAAAGCCATATAAAAAATCAGCCAGAATTGTTGGGGATGTCATGGGTAAGTATCATCCTCATGGTGACTCCGCAATTTATGAATCCATGGTGCGAATGGCGCAAGATTTCAGTTACCGTTACATGTTAGTTGATGGTCATGGTAACTTTGGTTCTGTTGATGGTGATGGGGCTGCCGCAATGCGGTATACCGAAGCTCGATTGAGTAAGATTGCCGTTGAAATGCTGCGCGATATTAATAAAAATACCGTTGATTTTCAAGATAATTATGATGGCACAGAGCGCGAACCAAAAGTGTTACCAGCTCGTTTTCCTAATTTACTTGTCAACGGTGCAACCGGAATTGCAGTTGGGATGACCACTAATATTCCGCCACATAATTTGGCCGAAGTGATTAGCGCAATTCATATTTTGATGGATAATCCGGAAGCAACCACTGCTGATTTGATGGAGGCTGTACCTGGACCTGACTTCCCAACCGGTGGTGTGGTTATGGGTAAATCAGGAATTCGTAAAGCTTACGAAACGGGTAAGGGAACCATTATTATTCGGGCTAAAGTTGATATTGAACAGGAAAAGAGGGGCCGTGAAAAAATCGTGCTTACTGAACTTCCTTACATGGTCAACAAGGCTAAGTTAATTGAACGAATTGCTGAATTAGCTCGTGACAAACGAATCGAAGGAATCACAGACGTAAACGATGAAACTGACCGTGAAGGTATGCGGGTTGTGATTGATATTCGTCGTGATATGAGTGCTTCAGTTGTTTTGAACAATTTGTACAAAATGACTTTGATGCAGACAACATTTAGTTTTAACATGTTGGCCATTGTGGATGGGGCGCCAAAAGTGCTTAGCTTAAAGCAAATTTTGACCTACTATTTAAAGCATCAAGAAGAAGTTATTCGCCGACGGACTGAGTTTGATTTAAAGAAAGCTCAAGCGCGAGCTCATATTCTTGAAGGGTTACGAATTGCGCTAGATCACATTGATGAAATCATTTCGATTATTCGTAATTCCGAAACTGCCGAGATTGCCAAAGATCAGTTGATGAGTAACTACTCATTATCTGACAAACAATCGCAAGCTATCTTGGATATGCGTTTGGTTCGTTTAACGGGCTTGGAACGTGAAAAAGTTGAAAATGAATACACCAAATTAATGACTGATATTGCTGATTATAAAGATATTTTGGCTCATACAGAGCGGATTAATCAGATTATTTATCAGGAATTACTTGATATTCAGGATAAGTTTGGTGATAAACGCCGAACCGAGTTACTTGTTGGTGAAGTGCTTAGTCTTGAAGATGAAGATTTGATTGAAGAAGAAGATGTCATGATAACCTTGACTCATAATGGGTATGTTAAACGGATGCCACAGTCTGAGTTTAAATCTCAACGTCGTGGTGGTCGTGGTGTTCAAGGAATGGGTGTGCATGATGATGATTTCATTGAGCATCTGGTTTCTAGTTCTACCCATGATGTGTTGTTATTCTTCACAAATGCCGGCAAAGTATACCGCATGAAGGGGTATGAAATCCCTGAATACGGGCGAACAGCTAAAGGTATTCCGGTCATTAACTTGTTAGGAATTAGTGCGGGTGAAAGTATTCAGGCCGTGATCAATGCTGGTCAGAATCACGAACAAGAAACGGAGCGTTATCTGTTCTTTACTACACTAAAGGGTGTTGTCAAACGGACCCCCCTAAACGAGTTCTTGAACATTCGAAGTAATGGCTTAAAAGCGATTAATTTGAAGGATGATGATGAGTTAATTAACGTGGTTATCACGAATAATAAACAAAACATCATTATCGGAACACATAGAGGTTATGCAGTTAGTTTTGCAGAAACTACAGTTCGTTCCATGGGTCGTTCAGCAACTGGTGTTCGTGGTATTCGTTTACGAGATGAAGACTATGTGGTTGGGGTTGATCTATTGCAACCAGAAAGCAAAGTTCTCGTCATTACTGAAAAAGGATATGGTAAACGAACATTAGCTAGTGAGTATCCAATCAAGGGTCGTGGCGGTAAAGGTATTAAAACTGCGAATGTCACAACGAAGAACGGACCATTAGCTGGCTTGACCACCGTAACTGGTGAAGAGGATATCATGTTGATTACCGATCGTGGCGTCATGATTCGTTTTGCCGTTGATTCTGTCCCAGAAACGGGTCGAGCAACCATGGGGGTTCATTTAATTAAAATTGATGAGGACTCAAAGGTTGCCACAATGGCTAAAGTAGATCATGAAGACGATGAAGAACCTGATGATTCAACACAATCTTCAACGACCGACACCACTGAGCAAGCTCCAGAAGAAAGTTCATCTGAAAATTCTTCAGAAGAATAATTAAATTAATAAAATAAATCCCAATAAACGACGTAACTTAGTTATGTATCGTTTTATTGGGATTTTTGTTTATTGCGTTGCACAAGTATAAATGCTATAATTTAAGTTCGTGAGTAACTATTAATTTAGAAGCTCTCCTTGCTTTCTTAAATTGTTAAGGAAGCCACTTAGTCCATAAGGAGGTGTAAAACACATGGAACAAAAATCATACGAAATTACTTATATCATTGCTCCAGATGTTGACGAAACAGCTAAGGCTTCCTTAGTAGAACGTTTTGACAAGATCTTGACTGACAATGGTGCAGAAGTGGTTGATTCAAAAGATTGGTCCAAGCGTCGTTTTGCTTATGAGATCGGTGGATACAATGAAGGTATCTATCATGTCGTAAATGTAAAAACAAGCGATGACAAAGCTTTAAACGAATTTGACCGTATTTCAAAGATTACTGACGGTATCTTACGTCACATGATCGTTGTACGTTAAAAATAAACAGAAATAATAATTCAGAAAGGAGTCATTGTTTATGATAAACCGAACAGTTCTTGTTGGACGCTTAACCAGAGATCCCGATTTACGATACACCAACAGCGGTGCTGCAGTCGCTACCTTCACAGTGGCAGTTAATCGTCAGTTTACGAACGCTCAAGGAGAGCGTGAAGCCGATTTTATTAACTGTGTGATTTGGCGAAAAGCTGCAGAGAACTTCTCTAATTTTACCCATAAAGGCTCGTTGGTTGGAGTAGATGGACGGATTCAAACCCGTTCGTACGAAAATCAACAAGGCGTCCGAGTATATGTTACAGAAGTTGTTGTTGAAAACTTTTCATTGTTGGAATCCCGTGCTCAATCTGAGCAACGTCAACAGCAAGGTGGCAATACGGGATTTCACGACAATGCTCCTCAATCATCCGGTAATAGCAATCCGTTTGATGCTGGGCAAGGAAGTAACACTAATAGCAATAACAGTCAGAGCAGTAGCAATGGCAGTGCTTCTAGTGCAAGTTCTAATCCTAACGATCCGTTTGCAGATAACGGCGAACAAATTGATATTTCCGATGATGATTTACCATTTTAATCATTAGAGGAGGGATTTTCAATGGCTCAACAAAGAAGAGGCGGAAATCGTCGTCGTCGTAAAGTCGACTTCATCGCTGCTAACCATATCGAATACATCGATTATAAAGACACAGATTTACTGAAACGATTCATTTCAGAACGAGGCAAGGTTTTGCCACGTCGTGTTACCGGAACAAGTGCTAAGAACCAACGTCGTTTAACAATTGCAATTAAACGCGCACGGATCATGGGCTTACTTCCATTCGTTTCAGAAGAATAATTAATTCAGACTTTTCAAATCAATAGTGATTTGGAAGGTCTTTTTTAATCGCTTGAAAATGGGCAAACTAGCAGCATTATTTAGATTGAGATAGTACAGAAGTGTATAATAACAACGTCACAGCTTATTAAGGAGTTTCCGTATCTATAAAGGGATTAGTTAGTGACAGGCCACTCAAAATTATACCAACTTTTTATACAAAAATGCTTTATAATAATAGATAGTTAATACATAAAAAAAGGGGAACATGAATGTATCGGTATTTTATTCAACCACAACTAAATAAGGTGAATAACTCGCTTATTGGGTATGAATTACTGATCAGACGGCGGACTACTGATGGTTGGCGACCGCCTAAGCATTTTTCCGATATTCCGGTTTCAATTATCGCGGAGATGTTGACGGCAGCTACCAGTAGACTAGTGTTTAAAATCGGGTCAGTATCTGTCAATTTGAATCGCACACAAATGATGGATCCCAAAATCAATGCGGCTCTAATTCGCTCGCAAGATCAGTTACGTCCCTTAAAATTAAATGTGGAACTCACTGAAGAACCTGGGGATGAATCCATTACAAATGCTGATTTGAAACCGATGTTACAGCGATTTATTCAACGGGGGATGGAACTTTGTCTCGATGATGTTGGAACTGGTGATAATCAGTATGAAGAAATTCAAGAGTTGATCCCATATGTGAGTGAACTCAAATTTGCACTCCAGAACTTTGAGCAAAGTTTCCAAGATGCAGCGATTCAAGCAAAAGTTATTTACTGGCGGGATATTGCTAAAAAGGAAAATTTACGGTTCATTCTTGAAGGAATCGAAGATAAGGCTGATGATCAACTAGCCGATAAATTAAATATTGATTTGCGACAGGGCTATTATTATGGCAAACCTTATTTACTTAAAGTTAAACCAGATGATCCAGACTAAGTAAATTTTTTGGGGAAGAAGGACATTATTATGAAAGTCGTTATTGTTGGTTGTACGCATGCTGGTATTGCAGCGGCAACAGAAATTTTTAAAGCACATCCGGATACAGAGGTGACTATTTATGAGAGGAACGATAATGTCTCTTTTTTGTCATGTGGGATTTCTTTATATTTGAATGGCCAAGTTAAACGACTTGAAGATATGTTTTACGCAACACCAGAAGATCTTGCTAAACAAGGAGCTAAAGTTCGCATTAGACATGATGTGCTAAGCATTGACACTAAAACGCATCAACTTATCGTTGAAAATCTGGATAATAAAAAGGTTTTTACAGATAATTATGACAAATTAATTATGTCAACCGGTTCGTATGTTGTGGTGCCACCATTGATGGGAATTGATGATTCGCATGTTTTACTCTGTAAAAGCTATGAACAAGCTAAACAAATTTATACGTCAGCTCAAACTCATAAACACATCACAATTGTAGGTGGTGGCTATGTTGGGGTTGAACTGGCAGAGGCATACGCGGATACAGATCATGAAGTGACATTAATTCAATCGCACGGCCAAGTTCTAAACAATTATGTAGATAAAACTTTATCTGATCAAATTACAAGTTTGCTAAAAAAGCATGGGGTACATGTTTATTTGAATGAGCGGGTTGAAGCCTTTCAAGGTGACGATCAAAATGATAAAGTAATCATTCAAACTGATAAAACGAGCCATGAAGCAGATTTAGCAATTGTTAGTACTGGATTTATGGCAAACACTGACTTATTGCGTGGACAAGTTGATATGGACCGCCACGGAGCTGTTTTAATTAATGATTACTTGCAAACCTCTAATCCTGATGTGTATGCAGCTGGGGATGCTTGTATTTCACATTTCAATCCGGCACATAATGATGCCTACATCCCTTTGGCCACGAATGCAGTTCGTCAAGGAGCTCTTGCTGGTAAAAATATTTTTGGCGAAGTTCAAAAATATATGGGAACTCAAGCCACATCAGCCATGGAGTTGTTTGGATACACGCTGGCAAACTGTAGCGGGGGCTAAAAAAGAAGGCTTAAACGCAGCCTCAGTTGTTTATAAGGGCAATTATCGTCCAAGTTACATGCCAACAACAGACATGCTGACCATCGTGCTTGTCTATGATCGCAGTAATCGGCGAATTCTGGGAGCACAACTCTATAGCAAACATGAAGTTGCCCAATCTGCAAACACGATTTCGGTTTGTATTCAAAATAACAACACCATTGATGACTTAGCGTTTGTCGATATGCTATTCCAGCCACACTATGATGAACCATTTAACTATTTGAATTTGGTTGCCCAGTTGGCTATTGAACAGGAACGACAAGCTCAAAAGGTAAAATAGAAATTAGCATGACTCAAAAGGTGAAAACACCTAGTTTCAGGTCACATTTTGAATAGACAAGTTCATAAACTTAAGTCAAGCTGGGAAAACATTTCCCCAGCTTGTTTTTTTATGGCAACAAAAAAAGCATTAGCTTTGCACTAATGCCAAAATGATTAGTCAGTTTTTTACCCAACCTTTTGCAATTTTTGGGGTTCCTTTAAGAATAAATGACCAAGCAGCGCCAAAATTAAGAAAACGGCGGCGACACTGCAAACGCCTACCCAGCCTAAATGACTCCAAGCCAGAGTTGCGAAAAATGTTCCTAAAGAACCGCCTAAAAAGTAGCTAAACATAAAGACGGAGTTATTTCGACTGCTGGCTTCGAGACTCAAGGATTGGACAATAGCCTGATTGGAAACCTGACCAAACTGAGTTCCTAAATCGAGTAACACAATGCCTACAATTAAACCGATAAATAATTGGCCAATAAAAGCAAAAATAACAAAGGCTAACGTTGAAAAGAGAATCCCTAAGCCAATCGTCATTCTTGGCGAATAGGTATCAACTAAGCGGCCGATAATTGAAGCAAATAAGACACCAGTGATGCCCAATAAACCTAACAAACCAGCCACACCACTCCCGAGATGATATTGATCTGCTAAGTAGAAAGCAAGTGTTGACCACAAAACATTGGAAACACCAAACAGGCAAAAACCATTAATGGCGGAACCTTGTAAATGTTTTTCTTTAGCAAGAAGTTTGGGCAAGGAAGCTAGAACCTTGCCGTAATTCATTCTTTGATGTTGTCTTGGATCACGCGGCAAGTACAAGTGTAAGATCACCAACAAAATGGTACAGATGAACGCTGCAATTAAGTAAACGTACTGCCAGTCAAGAACGCTCCCCAACAATCCGCTGACCGAGCGTGAAAGTAAAATCCCTGTTAGCAAACCACTGAGGACATTGCCCAAAACTTTCCCTTGATGCAAGCTAGGGGCTAGATAAGCGGCGTAAGGAATTATAATTTGAGGTGCCACAGAGGTAATTCCCACTAGTAGGGAAGCAACGCCAAAAATTGTAATAGACGGGGCAAAAAAGGCCATGAACAACGCCAAAATTGAGAATCCCAACATCACCTGAATAAGATGATAGCGATTAAAGATGTCGCCCAACGGAACGATTAAAAGTAAGCCGAATGCATATCCCAGTTGTGTCAACATGGCAACCACACCGACTGTAGCTTTTGAAACTTGAAAACTTGTGGCAATGAGACCTTCAATTGGTTGAATATAATTTAAATTGGCCACAATGATCCCTGTGGCAAAGGCCATTAATAGAACTTTTTTTCCAGATAACTCTTTTTGTGAATCCAAATTTTTACCTTCTTCGTTTGAATGAGTACTAAAAGTAGACGACTAGTTTTAGTTTAATGGCGGAAAAGGGTTTTCGATTCGCATAATTAACCAGTGAAATAAACGGTTATTTAACATGTTGTGACCTCCGTAATCAATTTAGTTTAAACAAAAATGTCACTTTCGTAAAGCATTGCCGAGTTTTTGTATTAGGAGTCGTTACCGATCTGTAAAGTAGTGACGGTTCTTTGTCAGGGGTCTTTGTGATAAAATAAACCTAGTACACAATTCGAGGAGAAACTATGAAAAAATTACGTTTAGCAGAAAGGATTCCGGTGTTTATGCGGAATCCCCGCTTACGCTTGTTGGCAATCTATATTATTTTGTTATCACTCGTTGGCGCGGGAGTTGCGTTTTATTATAACTGGGTATTGGGAGTCGTCTTATTGGTACTTCTCATTTTGGGAAGCATTTTTATTAGCGACACTTTTCATCGTGTGAATGAAGAAACCACAAAGTACATTTCTGATCTGTCATTTCGAATTAAACGTAGTGAACAGGATTCACTATTGCGCATGCCACTGGGAATTTTGATTTATGGGGATGAAGACCAAGTCCAGTGGGTTAATCCGTATATGCAGGGCTATTTAAGTGATAAAGATGTGCTTGGAAAAAAATTAGTTGATGTCGATAAAGACTTGGCAAAAATGTTAGCAGATCACCGGGATGAAAAAGGGACCGTTCCCGTTGTTTGGGGGGATCGTCGGTTTACCTTACTGGTTGAACAAGATAGCCACGTTTTGTACTTAATGGACATTACCAAGTATGCCAAGATTGAAGAAGCCTACGATAATTCGCAGGTCGTCATTGGTCAAGTTTTCTTGGATAACTACGATGAAGTCACGCAATCTATGGCCGATTCGGATGTTTCCAGTTTGAGCAGTTTTGTGACGAATCAAATTTCTAGCTGGGCTCAAGAGTTTGGCATGTATTTAAAACGAGTTGATGATGATCATTTTTTTGTTTTGATGTATGCGGAAGTCTTGCAGAAGGTTGAAGCTGATAATTTCAAGCTTCTGGATACGATTCGGGAAGCAACCTCTAAACAAAACTTTCCAATCACCTTAAGTATTGGGATTGCATATGGCGATCAAGATTTAAACAATTTGGCTGACTTATCACAAAGTAATTTGGATTTGGCGTTAGGACGTGGTGGTGATCAAGTTGTTGTCAAGTCACCAGATGGCCAGGCCCGATTCTATGGTGGTAAGACTAATCCAATGGAAAAACGGACACGAGTTAGAGCACGGATGATTAGTCAGGCGGTTACTGAATTAATGTCGCAAGCTGATCAAATTTTTGTGATGGGGCATCAGCAGTCTGATATGGATTCTTTAGGAGCCTGTTTAGGAATTCGCCGGATTGCCCAAATGAACAACCGACAATGTTGGATTGTGCTCGATCAAGATAACCTGCATTCTGATGTGCGGCGTTTGTTAACGTCTTTGGAAGACTATCCTTCTATCAAGGAGTCCATTATTACGCCTGAAGCGGCTTTAGAGAATGCCAATAGCCAAAGCTTACTCATTATGGTTGATCATTCTAAACCATCATTAACGACGGCTCCTGAGCTTTACAAGAAGCTTGAAAATCGAGTTATGATTATTGATCATCATCGCCGAGGCACAGAATTTCCAGAAAATCCGGTTTTGGTTTATATTGAACCCTATGCTTCTTCAACGTGTGAACTCATTACAGAAATGTTTGAATACCAGTCTAAAGATAGTGAACCAATTAATGAAATTGAAGCAACTGGGATGTTAGCCGGAATTGAAATTGATACTAAGTCCTTTACCACAAAAACTGGGACGCGGACGTTTGATGCTGCCAGTTATCTACGATCAGTTGGTGCTGACGAGAATCTCATTCGCCACTTTATGAAGGAAAACGTTGATAGTTATCTGCAGCGCAACCACTTAATTGAGTCGGTGGAATTTATTAATAAGAATTTAGCAGTTTGTGTTGGTGAAGATGATCGGGATTATGATCCGGTTACTGCCGCACAAGCAGCCGATTCCTTGTTATCGATATCAGGAATTGAAGCGTCGTTTGTCATTACGCGTCGATCGAAAAAACAAGTTGGTATTTCAGCGCGTAGTGCGGGGGATGTTAACGTCCAGCTCATTATGGAGCAAATGGGTGGCGGCGGTCATTTAGGTAGTGCAGCAACTCAGATTGAAGGTCAAAGTGTTTCTGAAGTTAAAGCGACCTTAACTGAGATTTTAGAAAAGAAAAATGATACAGAAAATGAAGACGATGAAAAGGAGTGAATCTGATGAAAGTAATTTTTTTGGAAGATGTTAAAGGTAAGGGTAAGCGCGGGCAGGTCAAAGAGGTTCCTGATGGTTACGCGCAAAACTTCTTAATTAAAAATCATAAGGCTGAATTGGCAACAAAAGGTGCTTTGAGCAGTTTGAAAGGCCAACAACGTGCTGAAGAAAAACATGAAGAAGAAATTTTAGAAGCCGCTAAGCAATTAAAGGTCACTTTAGAAGATGACAAGACAGTTGTCGAATTGACTGCTAAAGCAGGCACTGATGGCCGTTTGTTCGGTTCAATTCCTAGTAAACAAATTGCCCAAGCATTAGATAAACAGTTCGGATTAAAATTAGATAAACGTAAGATTGAACTCACCCAACCAATTCGCTCAATGGGATACACGAATGTACCAGTTAAGTTACATCCACAAGTAACAGCCAAAATTCGTGTTCATGTTGCAGAAAAATAATA
Source organism: Pediococcus parvulus (assembly GCF_007990205.1). Classification (GTDB taxonomy): domain Bacteria; phylum Bacillota; class Bacilli; order Lactobacillales; family Lactobacillaceae; genus Pediococcus; species Pediococcus parvulus. Next base: position 24,559 of record NZ_BJWE01000016.1, read on the forward strand.
GCAATAATTGTTTTGTGGTGAAGTTGGCTGTCTGATTACAGGTTAGACAGACACAAATTTGTTTAGGAACATTTCCTAGTCATCAGAGGTAAGAACATGGATAATGACATTTTAGAAAATCAAACACCGCCACAAAATAGTGATGCGGAAAAAGCCGTTTTAGGGGCAATTTTCCTTGATTCCGATGTGTTAGTTGACGCAATGGAATATTTAACCCCAGAAGACTTTTATCAACGGGCACATCAAATCATTTTTCAGGCGATGGTTTCGCTAAATGATGAAGATGAGGCCATTGATGTCGTCACAATGAACAATAAACTAACCGCTCAAAATCAATTGGATGATGTGGGTGGCGTAAGCTACATTGCAGAATTGGCGGCTTCGGTACCAACTGCAGCTAATGTGGTTTACTACGCTAAGATTGTGCAAGAAAAGGCCATTTTACGACGGTTAATTAAAGCTGCCACTAAGATTGTGACCAAGAGCTATCAACAAGATGAAGATGTCGGTACCGTTTTAGATGAAGCAGAACGTGAAATCACGGAAGTTTCAGAAAATCGTAATCAGTCTGGGTTTAAGAAAATTTCCGATGTTTTGACCGATTCCATGACCGAGATTAACAAGCTCTACCAAAACGGAGATGAAATCACTGGTTTATCAACAGGTTATAGTGAACTGGATAAAATCACGGCGGGTTTACATCCAGATGAACTTTTTATTCTAGCTGCCCGGCCTGCCGTCGGAAAAACGGCCTTTGCTTTGAATATTGCACAAAATATCGGTACCAAAACCGATAAAACAGTGGCTATTTTTAGTTTGGAAATGGGCGCTGATCAACTGGTTAACCGAATGCTTTGTGCGGAAGGTAGTATCGATGCCAACCATTTGCGTACTGGCCAACTAAATGAGGAAGAGTGGCAAAACTTAGTCATTGCTATGGGTAGCCTTGCAAAAGCCAATATTTATATTGACGATACTCCGGGAATCAAAATGGCAGAAATTCGAGCCAAATGTCGTCGCTTGGCCAAGGAACAGGGCAACTTGGGTTTAGTTGTTATTGATTATTTGCAATTAATTGAAGGCTCTGGTCAAGAAAACCGACAACAGGAAGTTTCAGCGATTTCGCGACAACTAAAAAAACTGGCTAAAGAATTAAGAGTACCTGTATTGGCACTTTCACAGCTTTCTCGTGGCGTGGAACAACGTCAGGATAAACGACCTGTTTTGTCTGATATTCGTGAATCTGGATCAATTGAACAAGATGCGGATATCGTGGCGTTCTTATATCGTGAAGATTATTACGATCGGGATGAAGACGACGATAGCGACAATCAGAATTCAGCTCCACAACAAGAGGGTGAACCTGATGTCGGACCGGTTGAAGTCATTATTGAGAAAAACCGAAGTGGGGCACGAGGAACCGTAAAACTGTTATTTGTGAAATCATATAATAAGTTTGCCCCAATTGCGTATGTACCAGATAATAATTAAGTAGTCACAAAAAACAGTTTTGCGTAGCTCTTCGGAACCTTATGTGAAACTGTTCATTTATGCACTTTTTTAAGTTAATTTAAGTTAGTTTTTACAGGAAAGGAGAGGACGATGAAGGAATTAAAATTACGGTATTTACTCTTGGGATCCATGGTAGATAGTATTGGGATGAGTTTTGTGTGGCCCCTGACAACGGTTTACATGCATAACATCTTGGGTCATTCACTCACAATTGTGGGAATTGTGCTCTTACTAAACTCAGTTGCAAGTATCATTGGTTCTTTTACAGCGGGACAATTGTTTGATAAACATGATGGTTACTACCTATTACTGGGTGGGATTGTTTTCACGGCATTAAGCATGTTGGTACTTGTGTTTTCAAATAAATGGCCAGTCTATCCAATTATGCTTGTTTTGATTGGCTTAGGAACCGGTTGGATTATGGCATTTGTCAACGCTCTAGGAACCACGGTGCATAGCCGCGATGGGCGCTTTGTGTTTAATATGATTTATTTTGTCCAAAACCTGGGCGTCATGGTTGGTACTGCAATTGTTGGAATTATGTTTAAAGATAATGTTGCGCCGTTATTTGCAGTGGCCACTGCCTTATATGTTGTTTTCTTCTTCGTAGCTGCGCTAAATTATCATGTGAAACGGGAAATTCCAAAGAGTCAGCATCAAATGGATCCTGATGCGAAAGTGGCTTCCAAGACCGAAAAGTTACCGCATATCAATTCAGTTGTGATGTATACCTTGTTTATTAGTCTATTTTTAATTTGGATTTTTTATCAACAGTGGAACAGTAATATTTCGGTTTACATGTTGAGTCTGCATATTCCGTTAAAAAATTACAGTTTCTTATGGACAGTGAATGGGTTCTTCATTTTAATTGTGCAAGCTTTACTAAGTTGGCAAGGTGGAAAGATTTTCAAAGATCCTTTTCATCAAGTCTATTTTGGTATGTTATTTTTAATTGCTTCTTTTGTCATTTTGGTTTTCGCCAAACAGTATATTGCATTTGTGCTTGCAATGATTATTTTGACAATTGGCGAAGCAGTTACCTTTCCACAAATTCCGGCAATTGCTAATCTCTTATCACCATATGGGATGAAGGGACGCTATCAAGGATTGGCAAGTTCGTTTCCATCAGCTGGCCGTGCATTGGGTCCGCTAGTAGGAAGTCTAATTATCGATACCCTCTCATTTGTTTCGTTGTTTGTGGTTGCGGCTGTAATTATTGCTTTAATTTTGTTTGTTAATATTGCAATGATTGAGCGGAGTAAGCATGAGTTAACGGAATACAATTAAGTTGATAATCTTTGTCAGTACTGAAAAGTACTGATTTTTTTGTTTCAGATGAAGTTAATTATTTGGGGAAATTGTAGATCAATGAAGTGGGCAGATTCAAATAATTGTAATCGTTTGTAATATTTTGAAAGGAGCTTGTAAATAGATTTAAAAATGTTCGTATTGTGTGCATGTTAAGATGTTACTTGTTATGATGATAAGAAATAAGTTAACCGAAAGGGCGTCTATGATTAAAACAAATTTTAAACATGCACTTGTTCTTGAAATTGGAGTCGCTGGAATTACATTAGGATCAGCTAGCGTGGCCAGCGCTAATGCGAACGATGGTGGTAATCAACAATATTCTGCTACTCAAACTGCCGAAAATAGTCAAACTGTACAAACAATGGTGAAGACCAGTTCCACCGGAAACAGTGCTGTAGTTTCAGAGGCTTTAAGTTTAGCCAAGACGCATATCCCTTACGTTTGGGGTGGCGAATCAAGAAGTGGCATGGATTGTTCTGGTTTCACAGATTGGGTTTACGCACATGCGGCTGGAAAATCGTTAGGTCATTACACGGTTGCTCAAGAAAGTCATGTGACAAAACAGACTGTTGCACAAGCACAACCGGGCGATTTATTATTCTGAGGATCGCAAGGGGCAAGTTACCACGTGGGAATCTACATAGGTGATGGTAAATATGTTGCCGCTCCTTCCCCCGGCCAATACGTGTCAGTTCAGTCACTTAGCAGTGGCTTTATGCCTAGTTTTTCTGGCCATGTGATTTAGTAATTAAAATTAAAAAAATGATTTGCAAAGTTCAGTTTGGCTCTTCTTTGCAAATCATTTTTTTAATTACATAAAAATTGCCAACAAGATGGCGATGGCTCCCGGTAACGCTTCGTACCAGAAGAAACGTTTTGAAAAAACAAAACCTTCGTAAATTCCGTTTAGAAGTACAAATAGATTTAAGAAAATTAACATATACTTCATTGGGCCACTAGGGACAATGATCAAGGTCAAGATAATAACTAATCCAATAAAGCCACTGAACAAACCAAGATTTTGAATAAATCTTTGTATCATAGCATTTTTAACAATATTTACTGGGATGTTGAAAAATTTACCAACGACTTCGTAGGAAGCAAATAGTTCTATATATAGAAAGTAAATATGTGCTAAAGCAATAATTAGACTAACTAAAACAGCAATTGTTGATATCATGAAAGGACTCCTAACTTAATAAAAGGTATACATCCAATTATAGAGAATTTGGTGAAAAATATCATGAAAATTATATAAGAGTGAAATAAAGAAATTAAGTATATCCAAATACATTTATAGTTTAAATCCTTCCTGCTGATGTTAAATTGAAGCACAATTTTTTACTATAAAGGGACTAGACACGTTACCGAAACGTCCATTTGAAAAGTTTTACCAAATATGAGATTTTTATTTTAACAAAGAAACTTTTCTAAAAAAATTAAAAAAGTACACAATATTATGCTAACATATTGAAAATTATCGTTAGCTTTATTAGCCTTAGTGTGAGTAAGGACGAAGTATGATTAACTTCACTTAAATTAAATGCTTTCGGGACTTATATTACAAAAAGATGACATGAACCTGCGTGAAGGTCAATGAATATAAATGTTGTTGAAACATAACTGAAACAATTGGAGTGTATTGTACTAGGTAGATTAAAAACACAAGGAGAGCAAACACATATGACATTAAGAAATAACGTAACAAAATTCGCAGTAGCATTTATGGCCGCATTATTCTTTGGTCTTACATTGCTAGTTACAGTATCCCACGCCGATCAAATTTATACAGTTAAATCAGGCGACACACTTTCAGGTATTGAATATAAGTTTAATAATGATACTAACTACAACAAGTTAGCAAAAGCAAACAAAATTAAGAACGTTGATTTTATTTACGTTGGTCAAAAGTTATTGCTTAAGAGCGACGGCGAAATTAAAGCAGCTACTAAGAAAGAAGTTGCTACTGTTCCCGCAACACAAAGCACAACTTCAACAAGTTCGAGTAGTACAACAAGTAGCTCATCATCTGCTAAAGCATGGATCGCTAACAAAGAATCAGGCGGTTCATATACAGCACGTAATGGCCAGTACGTTGGTAAATACCAATTAAGTGCTTCATACTTAAATGGTGATTATTCAGCTGCAAACCAAGAAAAAGTTGCTAACTTATACGTATCTTCACGTTACGGTTCATGGTCAGCTGCTAAAGCATTCTGGCAAGCAAATGGCTGGTACTAAGATAAAAATATAACCACTAAAAAATCGTCCTTCATTAGAAAGGACGATTTTTTGTATACTATGAATATAGTTGAACCTCAACCTAACTTGATTTTACTTTCAGCTAGGGCTTGGTCAATTACATGCATGACAACTTCATCTTGGCGTAACTGTTGTTCGGCAAATTTTAAGTCGTGAGAATCCACAATCTTCGTAAATTGCAGGAATTCTTGGAACATACGATGTGGATGAACTTTAACGTCGACGATTTGTGATTGCTGATTGCGTAATTTAATGGTGTAGTGGTCCAAAACATTAGTAGGGCCGCTTACCACGATGGATCCTTCAGTACCTTCAATCGTGGTTGTCAAAGGCGCATCCACGTCTTTTGCCCCGATACTGACAACTTTAGTTTTTGGGTAGTTCATTATTAAAACGCCGGAAGTATCGATATGACGTTCGACGTTAGCTAGATAGTGAACTTCGGTAGGTGCCCCTAGTAGGCCAACAATGAAATAAATATTATAAATATTAAGATCCATTAAGGCCCCACCACCCAGTTTGGGATTGAAAGCTGGCAATACGGTTCCTTTACGAAAAGCATCATAACGCGAGGAATACTGCGAGTAATTGCAAGAAATAACTTTAATGTTTCCCAGTTTCGATAAATCGGCTTTAAGCTGCTTGTAGTTAGCTAAGTATTGATTTGTGATCGCTTCTAAAAGAATTAAGTGTTTTGATTCTGCCAGGTTAATTAATTCAGTTAACTGTTGCTCGTTTAACGTAAATGGCTTTTCACAGATGACGTTTTTTCCGGCCTCCAACGCGGCCTTGGCAAACTGAAAATGTAAGGCATTAGGTAAACCAATATAAGCAGTATCTGTATCGGTTGCTAAGCACTTATCTAAGTCGGTATAAATTTCATCAATATGAGCTGTTTTTTGTAATTTTTGCATGGCAGGCACATCTTTTTCTTGACCAAAAATAGCGTTGACGACAAGTCCAGGTAGATCGTCTACAATAGATGCAAAATCATTGACGATTTTACCGGCACCAAAAATTGCTAGTTTCATGATTTGAATCCTCCTAATGACATTGTTTAATTCCTTGTTCTAACATCTTGATTTGTTGGATAGTTTCTTCATCTTTAATGAGTTTCTTTTGACCTTCAGCCAAAGTTGCGTAAACGCCAGCATAGACGCGACTGTAATCGCCGTTGATGGTGACGACCTTTTGTTCATGGTAGTTTTGATTATCATCATAGTAAGTCAAAGTGCCATAGTCTTCTGGACGGTCAATCCCAAAATCTTCGTGATTCGGCATGTAAAATAGCTTTAAATGTTCCTCTTGGCGATCCATACGTTCCTTGACAAACATGCCTTTTTTACCATAAACAACAAAACTTGGTCGGGGTTTAATCCGAAAGTAACTGGAAGCCACACGAACCTTCATTTGACCATAATACATGCTGATATCAAAGTAATCATTCATATGACCGCTCCCTAACAACTGGCGCACATCATAATGAACGGTATCGGGATTACCAAAAAAGCTGAGAACTTGATCCAAAGTGTGACACCCGTGCCCATAAAGAAAACTATTGATTTTACTGAACCCAGGAGCTTGCTCAGGAACTTCTGGACGGTAATAGTCATAGTTGGACTCAACTTCCAATAAGTCGCCCAGAAGGCCACTGTTGATGACTTTTTGAACCGTCAAGAAATCTGAATCAAACCGTCGATTTTGGTAACATTGAATAAAGAGATGTTTTTGTTTGGCCAAATCAAATAACTCGCGGGCTTGGTCTGCGGTTTCGGCAAAAGGTTTTTCCACGACGACATTTTTTCCATGGCTCAAAGCGTCCTTTGCTGTGGCATAATGGAACTGACTAGGAGTTGTGACGACAACCAATTGAATTTCTGGATCGTTATAAATATCGTCCAAACTGGTGGTGTAGTGCACATCAGGAATTTTAGTCCACCGAATTCTGCCACTGGGTGAATAAATTGTTTTGACGTTAAATCGATCCTTGAGTTTTAAAATAAAAGGTAGATGGTAACGATTGGGGCTTTTACCATTGCCAATATAAGCAACATTAATCATTTAAAATGACCTCCTAAGTTTGATAAATTCAGTATAGGGAGTTCAGCTGAATAAAAGCTATTGATATTGGCAGATTGGCCGAAAGTATCAGTATTATTGAGATGAGGAGCCAGTTTATTAAACATTTGGGCCAAAAATTAGGAACTTTAGTAACTGTAAAATTAAAAAAGGAGTGGTTAATTTGGCGCTACTTGAGCGATTAGATCAACAACCTGATTTAACAGACAACGAAAAACGAATTAAGACGTACATTGAAAGCCATTTGACGGATATTCCAGCCATCACGGTTGAACAGTTGGCCGCTGACACTTACACGTCGCATTCTGCCATTGTGAGGTTGGCTAAAAAACTGGGCTATGGAGGTTTTCGGGAATTAAAACTGGCTGCTAGCGATAGCCTGACTCAGCAATTGGTTTCTTTAGGGGCAGTAGACGCTAATTTTCCGTTTAATCCCACCGACTCGGTTACGACGATTGCTAAAAATATGGCAAATTTAACCAGCATAGCGATCAAACGTGCCCAAGCCCAGATTGACCCGCGACAACTTGAGCAGGCGGCCCAGCGATTACTAGATGCTAAACGCCTTTTCTTCTTCGGTCGTGGTGATTCCCAGATTCGAGCCCGCAGTTTTCAAAATAAATTAATTAAGCTTGATATTTTTCCCGTCATTGCCGAAGAGTATGTAAATGAGAGATGGGTCGTTTCCAACATTCACAAAACGGATTGTGTTTTGTTTATATCATATGGGGCAAACATTCCAGAATATACGCAGATTATGGCTTTTTTGGAAAAAAAGCAGGTACCGACAATTTTATTGACTGGCAATCGCCAGATTAAAGTACGTACCAAAAATAAATTAACCATTGTTTCTACGCAAGATGAAAACGAAAATGAAAGTAAAATTGGTACGTTTGCTTCTCAAATCGCATTTGAATATATTTTGGATACTTTGTTCTCTATTATGTATGGACATGCCTATACAAAGAATTTATTGAATCAACGACAAACCCAAGAATTATTAAATACAGATGACTTATTCTAAAATGAAGCTAAGTTGTAAATAAATGAAGTAAAGACTATAATGATCGCGCACGACTGAAATGGGGTAATAAAATTGATTGATGATGAAATGAAACTAACTAACCAACTTTGTTTTTCGGTTTACAATGCGAGCCGATTATTTACAAAATTCTATCAAAAAGCGTTGAAACCGTTTGGACTAACCTACCCACAATACTTAGTGTTACTTTCCCTTTGGCAACAAGACACGCAAACCTTACATGAGTTGGGGGATAAGCTGCATTTGAGCAGTAATACATTAACGCCACTTTTGAAACGACTTGAAGGCTCAGGCTGGGTACAACGGATCCAACCGGATGATGATCATCGCCAATTGGTTATTAAATTAACGAATCTTGCTAAGCAACAGGAAATGGCTATTTATAAGGCAATTGGCGATTGTGCAAGTCACGAGGCGTTTGATATTAAGGAATACGAAGACGCCTTAAAAATAAATAATAAGCTAGTTGATCAACTGAAAGCAATTTTGGCATAAATTGCTTTTTTTCTACATCAGATTAGTCGTGCACGATTAAATTAACGCTAGGAGGAATTTTTATGAAAAAATATGACATTATTTTTGTTGGAAGCGGACATGCAAATTGGCATGCTGCGGTTACCTTAAGTCAGGCTGGTAAAACAGTCGCCATTGTTGAAAAGGATAAAATTGCAGGAACTTGTACAAACTATGGCTGTGATCCTAAAATTTTACTAGATGGCCCATTTGAACTTTTAGATCGGTTAAAGCAGTACCAAGGGATTGGGATCTCGGATGCTCCTAAAGTAGATTGGTCAGCTCTAATGGATTATAAACATAAGGCAATTGATCCATTGCCTATTCAAATGGCAGGCTTATTTAAACAATTGGGTATCGATGTTTTAATGGGTGAAGGAAAAATAACTGGTGAACATACTGTGTCAGTTAACGATCAAGAATTTGAAGCTCAAAATATTGTGATTGGGACTGGTCAGCGGGCGGCTAAACTGAATATCCCTAGTCAAAATTATTTGTATGATAATCGTGATTTCTTGGATCTTAAACAGATGCCACAACATATTACTTTCATTGGCGCTGGTGTTATTTCAATCGAATTTGCAACAATGGCAAGTGAACTAGGAGCTACCGTAGAAATTGTGGAATTCACAGACCATGCTTTAGGTGCGTTTGATCAACAATCTGTGGCTAAGCTTATTCAAAAATTGAAATCAAACGGAGTTCAATTTAACTTCAATGAAGCAGTTACTGAAGTTAAAAAAGATGGTGATCAGTACAAAGTTTTGACGAATAAAGAGCGTACCATTACTACCGATTACGTGGTTGATGCCACTGGCCGGATTGCTAATGTTGAAAATCTCGGTCTTGAGAACGTTGGTATTAAAACAACCCGTGGTGGCATTGTGGTCGATGATCATTTACGGACAGCCGTTAAAAATATTTATGCGAGCGGCGATGTGATTGATAAAAAGATTCCGCGTTTAACCCCGACAGCAACTTTTGAATCTAATTATATTGCCCAACAAGTATTAGGAAGTACAGAGGAAATTAAGTACCCCGCTATTCCAAGTGTGGTTTATAGTTTACCAAGAATTGCCCAAATGGGAGTTACACCTAAAGAAGCTGAGCAGTCGCCCCATTACCATACGCAAAAGTTACCTTATGGGAAACAACTCTTATTTCAATATAAAAATGAGTTAGATGCTGAGATTACATTGGTTTTTGACCAAGAAAACTACTTGGTGGGAGCTAGCATTTATGGAAATGATGCTCCTGAATTAATTAATTTAATTGCGTTTATCATTGATGATCGTTTATCAGCCAATCAACTGAACCAAAAGATTTTTGCTTTCCCAAGTGCCTCAATTGGTATCATTAGCCTTATTAGTACAATGCTTCATCAAGATTAAAAAAGAAGGAGAAATTATTTCTCCTTCTTTTTTTGGCTCAAAGCAAATATTTGCATAATCACTTGTGTTCCTGTATAACAGTACGAGTATAAAAAAACAGCAATCACGGCTACGAATAGCAGCATGATTACTGATTAATTGGTATTTATGGGTGGTCAGGGGATCGAACCCTGGACCCACGGATTAAGAGTCCGTTGCTCTGCCAGCTGAGCTAACCACCCATATCATTAACCGACTTAAGTATATTATCATATATTTTTAGCATTGGCAACCCCGGCTGCCAAACTTTTCCATGAATCTAGCTAAGAATTTTGAAATGTAGTTTATTCGTTTATAGTTGTTGTTCTTCCACGTATTTACGGTATAGTGGTAAATGTTTTATCAATTCTTCATGGGTTCCTAATCCAGCTACAGTGCCATCTTTGATAAAGTAAATTTGATCTGCATCTTTAATAGTTGAGAGTCGATGTGCTACAATCACAATTCCTATTTGGCTACGTAAATTATTGATAGACTGTTTGATAAATTTTTCCGAGTCACTATCAAGTGCGGACGTGAATTCATCCAGAATCAGTAATTCGGGTCGGTGCAAGAGGGCTCGTGCTAACATTAAGCGCTGTACTTGACCACCGGATAAATTTGCGCTATGTTCTTCAATCGGTGTATCTAAACCCTTAGGTAATTTAGCGATGAAATCAGATAGGTAGGCCTGTCTTAGAGCGTTCTGAATTTCCGCATCCGAAATTTGATGATCATTTAAACCAAAGAGTAAACTTTCGCGCAGAGTTTGACCAATAACACTTGTCTGTTGAGGGACATAGCCAATTTTTGCACGCCAGCTCTTTAAGTTCAGCTTGTCGATATTGCAATTGTTAAGGAGAATCTCACCTGAAGTTGGCTCGTAAAAACGTTCTAGAAGCGAAATAATAGTTGATTTCCCACCACCGCTGGGCCCGACTAACGCAGTTAACTTGTTGTTTTTAAAAGTTAAATCTAGGTCTTTCAAAGTTTCTTTGGCCGCATGATATGAGAAGTTCACGTTTTGAAAATTAATTGAACTGTTTTTCAAGCTAAAATTGATTTTTCCTGAGTAATTTTCTTCCTTTAAATCTAGCAAGTCAATCAAGTGTTTAGCAGCTCCATTGCTAGCTTGAAAATCATTTATAACGTTTCCGACGTTGGCAAATGGTGTGATGATCTGAAAGACAAACAAAAGAAATGAAATTAAAGTGCCAATTGTAATTGTTTTGACTGAAACTAAATAACCACCAAATCCAAAAATAACTAAAATAGTCGCCATGATGACTGTGGTGACGAGCGGATCCATAATGGAATTAATCTTCGCAATTCTGATTCCGAAAAGATAGAGAGCAGTCACTTCTTGCTTAATCTTACCTGTAGTTTCTTGTTGAGCATTGGAACTTTTCAAAAGCTTAATTTCGGAAAAATAGTTGGTCAGTTGACCGACTAAACCATTGGACTTGGCCTGGCTCGCTTCATAAGTTTGATTGGTAACATTTGAAATTGGTGAAATCACGATCATTAGAAGGACTAAGGCGCCAAAAACAACTAAAGTTAACTGCCAACTCATGATACACAAGAAAAATAAAGCACCAATTACGGAAGTTAAGCCACTAACTACATTTGGCAGTAAGCTGGATAAAAGGCGACTGATCGTTTCGGTGTTCGTGACGACGCTACTAGCCAAATCACCAGAAAGATTGTTTTCCAGATATTCTTGTTTTACATTCAGAAGGTGGCTACTAACCTTTTCACGAATTTGTTTAACAGTTCGTTCAGCTAAACGAGTTAACAAGTAATAAGAAATGGCAGATAGAATTGCTTGAATAATTAGCGTTGCTCCCAGAGCTAAAATGTTAGGTAAATTAAATTTGTTTTCAAAATTATCGATTAGCTGTTTTGCCTGAAGTGGCATATACAAAAGAATTGCTGCTGAAGAAACTGATAAAGTACTGGCAAATATGATTTGAGATTTACTAATTGATAGACCTTTTAATAATTGTATGAGTTTACTTTTTTTCATGAGTATCCCTCCAATAAAGTATGAATAGACGAAAAGACGGACGTAGTCTGAGAAATATACTGTTTTTCTAAAATTGAATTTCGTTCAAGCGCTTCATCTTTTGTTACTATATCTAAGAAGCCAAACTGACCATCTGATCTCTTGTTTAGAGTAAAAACATAGTTTAATGTTTTTTGAACAATTAATGAAAAATCAAACTCGTCTAATAGCAATACGATTTCTCCAAAAGTGAAATAGTCTCGTGAATTGTATGATTGAAATGCTAATGAGGCCATTAGATAACAGTTTTTTGATAGATAGATGGTTACAATTTTATTATCAAATTGCATAAGATAAGCAATAAACTTTTCGATTTCCTCAGAGGTTGCTTTGTATAAAAATATTTTATTATTGTTTAAAATAACTTTTTTAAAATTTTTTCTT
>NZ_BJWE01000017.1 GCF_007990205.1 Pediococcus parvulus
GCAAATTGTTTTCGAAAATTTTTTACTTTCTTTGTTTTCTATTACTTTTCATTGTTATTCAGATATCCACACTTGCCGAAAACTTTTGGCCTAATGAAAGTGCAAACGACTTTAGTACTATGAACCACCTTCTTTTATTATTAATCAGTTCGGTAATTGCGTTTGGTCTAGTTTTTTTGCTATATCACAAAGTTAATAATGATGTGATCTTGGGAAAGGCAATAATCTTTAAAAATGTTGGATTTTCAATACTTATGGCGATTTTATCTCAGGGCATTCAATCGCTTATTTCGATATGGACTGACGATAAGGCAAGTAATGCAGATTTAGCTTCAGTGTTGCACACTAGTTTAAGCCCAATTTTAATTGTGACGTTAATATTCGTGTCACCAGTTTTGGAGGAGTTCTTATTTCAAGGTGTCCTACAAGGAGGTATCTTAAAGGAGATGCATCCATTTGTTCAAATATTATTAACTTCGGTAATCTTTGCTTTTTTTCATGGATATTCATTTTCGTTAGATACACTTGAATTACTTTTTTCTGGGATAGCATATGCTAGTGTTTATCATGTAACTAATGATTTAAAAATGGCGATACTGTGTCACTCATTATCAAATTTGATCGTCACAATCCTAGTATTGGTTTATTGTGAACAATATTGAAAGTCGAAGTGAGCTCGCGCAAGTTTGTGAGTTCATTTTTTTACGTTAATCAGCCAAAACAGGACGTTAATTTTTTAATTGTTTGCGCATTGGAACACAGTTATAAACTATAAACATAGAAAAAGTAGGGAGATAATTATTATGAAAGCAGAAAGCAAAGCAAATAGTAAAACTTTAAGCATTGTTGAATGGGGCTTGTTTATAACCTGCCTGATCTTCAATTTAATTTACATTTTAGATGGCAAAATGTATGGTGCGGCACTTACGGCAACGATATGTGGGATAGTTTGGAGTTTATTGCAAATTATCGGAATCATTGCAGAAATATATTATTGGCGCAAAAGCGAGCGTAGTAACAAATAGGTAAAATTAGTAAAGGGATGAATACTAAAACGAATATGTCTAGATTGCATGCTTTTCACGAATTCGCTTAGAGTTTTTATGACAAAAATAAATTTACGACGGGTAAACGTTATAGCTAAATTTACGTTTAAACATAACATCAAAAAAAACTCATACTGGTCCGGCTTGTTATGGCCGGGTTCTGTGTTAGTTATGATTTTTGCATTTGGAATCTCGCCTGATGTGAACACAAAAAATTTAGTGTTTAGTAATTTTCCCAGAACTTTATCAATTGGCATGGGTGTCTTTGTCTTACTCTTTAGTTTGTTATTAATACCCATAACTGGGAATGAGATTGAAAATGATCGATCGTCAAAAATTAATGAGTTTTTGTGGGTCATTAGTAGATCAGAGGATCAATTTTCTGGCAGATTACTAGGTGTCTTTTATCTTTTGATAGCAAGCTTGGGTCTATATATAATTGGTTTCTCTTTTTTAATGACAACGAATGAACTGTTATCCTCGTTAATGACAGACAGTTACAGTTACTTTGTAAATTGGCACACCTTTTTATTAATTTTACTTATGCTACAAATCTTTGGTTGGATAGTATTATTGACGGCACATATCAGCATTTACATAAAAAATCATAGTCATTTACTACAGGCTTTAATGCCAGTTTATGCGTATATCATGATTTCCATCTTTTTGACATTCGTTACTTTGGGACATTTTTCAAGTTCTAAGTTGCTTACTGCTCTAATTTTTCCGGTGTGGTCACAAATGATTAGCAGTCAACTTGTTTTTTATCATCGGGATGATACGTTCTTTTTATTCATAAGTACGGGTCTGCAAATGCTTTTGCTTGTAGGCTATTTTTGGATAGTCAAACAGAAATATAAAAAAGCTGCAATTATGGATTAATGGAGAAGTGATGAGATGAAGATACTCAAACAAAAACAAGTTTTGGCGGTAGCCTGTCATGAAATTAAAGGTCAATTAAGTTCATTTACTTATTGGACAATTATTTTGTGGCCATTATTAATTGCAGCAATTTTTGAACGAAGCGGAAATATTCATCTCGATCTGTCGACTAGCAATTATTTGAATTTAAATTTATTTTGGGGAAACTTTCTCCCCATATTTATTTTTATGGTTAGTCTTTCGTATGTGTCTATTATGGCTAATTCGGTGGCTGCGGATAAAACAAGTAAAATTTCGGAAATGTTATTGGCAATGGTAGATGCTAAAGAACAATTGATTGGTAAAATCTCAGCAACCTATTGCCTGATGCTTTTACACATGACGATTTATACTGGATTAATTTATATATACGAGCGAGTGACGCACGGTTTTATTGTTCAAACAATCATTAAAAATACTAGCCCCGTTTTTTTCGTGTACATAGTGTTAGATGCCGCAGTGGCGTTATTTATGGCACTAGTGTGGGTTACCGAAATTGCGTCTTATGTGACAGATGAGTCACAAGTGGCGGTGGCCGTTATTCCTGTCATGTTGCTGATCGGAACTGGAACGATGGTGGCATTTTTATTTAATGCACCGCATTATTTTGATGCAGGAATTAGCGTTATGCGTGTGTACGCCAATGTTGTATTAGCCTTTCCACCGATTGGATCCTTATTGATGCCAACATTACTGGCTAATCAAAATGTTAGTTACGTTGAAGCCTATTTGAACATCGTAATTCAGTTGGTTATCATAGCTTGGCTACTAAAACAGAGTATTCGGCAATATCGCTTTGGCTTGTTATCATCCAAGAAAGCAAATCCGTTTTTATCAGTGCTTGTACACGAGAATACGGGCAATTTGAAAGAAAATAAAAGGTGAGTTTTAAATGATTGAACTACAACATGTTTCGAAACGGTTTGGCAATTTTAATGCGGTATCCGATTTATCATTTTCCTTGCATGGTGGTCAAATATTGAGCTTGATCGGGCAAAACGGTGCGGGAAAATCGACAACTTTTCACATGATTTTGGATTTTATTAAACCAGACAGCGGAAAAATATTGTGGAGTGGCAAACCATTGACTCCTGATGCAATCACCGATATGCCTGAAGAACGAGGACTCTATCCAAAGGAGACCATTAAAAGTCAACTGCTTTACTTTGCAGCACTACACGGGATGAAAAAAGCGGAAGCTATAATACTCCTAGACGACTGGATGAAAAGATTTAATGTGGTTGGGAAATCCACTGATAAAATCGAATCTTTATCCAAAGGAAATGCACAAAAGGTGCAACTGATTGCTTGTCTGATGTTTAAGCCACAATTGTTAATTTTGGATGAACCATTTTCTGGATTGGATCCGGTAAATAGTGAATTGCTGATTAAGGCGATCTTAGCGGCAAAGCAGCAAGGGACAATGGTTATCTTTTCAACTCATAATATGGATAATGTACAGAAGTTATCAGACTATATTGTCATGTTGAAACATGGTCAAACTGTTTTAAAAGGGACACCAACAGAAATTTATCGACAATTTGGTCGGTTGAGATTAGATATTGAAGGATATCAGAATGTAGAACGACTTAAACGAATTCAAGGTGTCAGAAATGTTACTTTGATGGCTAATGGCGTACACCTTGAATTGAATAATGAACAGTGTGGTAGAGTAATTTTCGCCGAGGTTACCAAAAACGGCTATGTGCCGGTTTTTAATCAGCATTATCCTGATTTAGAAGCTATCTTTAAATATGAGGTGCATAAAAAGGCTTATGCTCGATTGTAATAGGAGAGAATAATATGAAAATCGTAAAAATTAGTTTGTCTATCATTGCCATTTTACTAGGTGGTTATCTGTGTCTGACGGGGGTGGCATCCTCATTAAATGATGAGCCGGCACGAATGGCAATAATGACAGGTATGTGATTTTAGGCATTGAAGTAGGTTTCAGCGAATTATTACTCTTACAGATTGTTTTATTGACAGCTTTAGTTATTATCAAACACCGAAGCAATGAACTGTAGCTTTAAATTCTGTTGAATAATGACGTTAATCATTAAAAAGTGCACGTTAATTTTTTAATTTACCGTTTTGATTTGTATGCATATATACTACATTTATGTGGTAATTTAAATCACTAAAAATAATGGCAACGGAAAATAAGTATTTATGGGGAATAATAACAAAAGAAGAGTAGTAATACTTTCTTCGCGGGTACTTTTGTTATTTTACATAGCATGAAAAAAATAAAAGATTTTTCTCTGTAGCGTCAAGTATTCTGGAAAAACAAAATTAATGGAGAATGTCCTGTATTACTATAAGGATTCTCGTCAGAAAATGTAATCACAAACTTGTGGTTGAAATTTTTGGCGGGAATTTTTTTGAATAAGGCATAAAAAAATCACCAAATGTTGAATTTGTTGGAACCTTTTATCTATGACTAGTCACTAATAGGTGTAGGAATGAAAAGAGGGGGGAACGTATTGGAAAAAGATATGGAACTGATTTTGTTAGCAAAACGAGGTGATAGAGAAGCATTAACTAAATTACTGGTTAATCGACAAGCAAAGCTCTATAAAACAGCGTTGCTTTACATTCACAATAAAGAGGATGCTCTGGATATTGTGCAAGAAACATCTTTGCAAGCCTTTTTGAGTATCAAGCATCTGCATCATTTACAATATTTTGATACATGGTTAATACGTATTTTAATTAATGTTTCGCGTCACCTTTATCGTCGTGAAACACCGGTACCAGAAATAGTTGAATTGACAGCAGATTGTCATAAACAAGTGGATCTGCATCAGGATTTAATGCAAGATCTTGTAATGGTTCCAGAAAAGTTTCGTGTGGTGTTGATTCTCTTTTATTTTAATGAATTACAGGAATCTGAGATCACAAAAATTTTACGAGTACCAACTGGAACGGTTAAGAGTAGATTAAACCGCGGCCGTGAATGGCTACGAGAAAAAGGAGATGTCATTCGTGAATATTAACTGGCAGCAAGAAACAAATAAGATAAAAGTACCTGAAACTGCGGTTACTCAGGCAATAACCAGAGGACTTAATCAAGCAACTAAGCGGCAACAAAGCCATCGAAAATTAGAACTTATGCTTACTGTGGCCGCTCTTCTTAGTATCATATTATTTAATCCATTGACTATTCAGGCTGGAGGTGTTATTCCTGCAATTCACCAACTACTTGATAAAAAAAATCAAAGGACGCATAATTTTGATCCCACCATGAATAAAATTTTTAGTGGTCTGTCAGATGTCTCCGCTTATCAATCTGTGAATTCATCAGCAGTAAAGGAGGATGGACTAACAATTCAAGTTAGAGGTGTAATGACATCTGCGGGTATTAAAGCATTTGTCATTGACTATAATGGTGCCCGTATTAATCCTGCAGCACTTCGTCGTCAGGATGTACACGTGACACTTAATCAACATCAGTCAGTCATTGATGTTGAACAAAATTATGGACAGATTTCCCTTGGGCATTACCGTCAATTTATTGCCTTCTATGTTAATGGTGATTCATCAGCTAGCAATGATACCATTGATATTCGTATTGGACATGTTAATGGATCTTCACAGAGCATTTCACTACCCACAATCAAAACTAAGTCACTTTCCACAACCGTTCATAAAGTTACTGAAAAAACTGGTAACCTTACAACTGGCCAAGGTGCAATTGATCAAATTAATTCAACTTCACATTCGTTTGTTCTCAACTATTCGGTGTCATTTGATCAGCGAAAAATGGCTAAGTCGACAGCTAGTTTAATTAAGAAAGCAACGTGGATATCAGACGCAGATGTTATGGTTAATAATAAGAAAGTTGGAGATTTGATGTTAGGATCAAGTGGAGCAAAAATTGGTGAAAAACAACAAGCAAATCAGGTTACTGTGAAATTCCAATCTATTTTTGCTTCTCAATGTTATGTTGACAACCAAGGTAAGAATGTTTCAATTCAAGATCTTAATCCTCAAGCTGTTGTACGATTCAAGTTGGAGATTCCTAGTCATAGTTCTTATGATCATATATTAGGTTACTTAGATGTGCCAATTACGGCATTACTATCCTGAATAGGGTGCATAAATCATCATATTTAAAAATAAACAACTATGAAAAGAGAATTTTTGCAAACAATAATCTCATCCAAAGCAATAAGTGTTTGAAATTGAAATTGATAAAAGTCTGTTTTTACGTTAATCTGTAAAACTTGTACGTTAATTTTTTATTGGACTAGTCTAGTGAATATTGGATTACAATGTGACGTAACAACAAAGTATGGGTTCAGTTATTAAAAATTAACCTTCATTGAAGTTCAATTTCTATCAATACAGGTCATGTAAACGTTGAGTTGCTAGAATGTAAACCACTAGTTTCTGGGCGGTAATTTGGTGGCGCTGTACAATTAACTTTGTTGATTAACGAAATTTGCTGACGGAAAATTAGTGTCCATATACTCTGGGGGAGTTAATAAAATTTACAGCTGAATGTACATTCTTATAATTAAAACATGTACAAAGTAAGCTATTAAAGAGAACAGGTAGATTTTTACCGGTTCTTTTTTTCAAAGTATTTAATTATCTGTAATTTGAAATCATCAGAAGACTTCATTTTTTACGATAATTAGAGTCTAAAGGGGGAAAGGAATAATAATGAAATTAACCAGATATAATCTATACGCAGTGGGGATCTTTTATTTTATCTATGGTGTCTGGGCCTACATTGTTTTTATGGGTGAACCGCCAGCAAGTGCGGTGGGCAATAGTCTTGAAGCCGGAATTAGCTTCTTTTATAACATTCAAGGAACCTATGAATCGGTGTTCTTGATGTTGCTGCCCATGATTTGTGTGCCTTTATTTTTTGGCAATAACCTTTCTCAAAACCGTTATACTGGCTTTAATAAATTCTTGATTACCAGATTAGGATCACTGAAAAGATACATACAAAATATTTTTATTAAAACTTTTGTTGTTACTTTTACGGCAGTTCTTGTTTGGCAATGTCTATTACTACTCGAAATTAATTTTTTGATGTCACCAATTCGAGTGCTACGGTCAAGCAGATTTTTAAAAAATTCGTTAGGTTATGTTTTTTCTCAAAATGGCTATGTAAACCTGTTTTGGTTTGTTCTCTTGACCTCAATTGGATGGGCTATATTTATTTGTTTAGTACTAGCAATTAGTCTATTTATTAAAAATCCGTATGTTTTCTGGGGATTGGGCATAATAGTTGGTTTACTGTTGTTCCTAATTCCAGCGTTATTGGGGGGGAGTTTAATAAGCTATTTATTTTTCCTTCCCATTTTAATTATGCCTGGAAATCAAATCATTGGTGGTAGTATTCCCAGCTTGTCGCTCTACGTTCAATATATGTTAACTGGTATTGTGTATGTGAGTGTGACTTATGGATTGATCGCATTATTTATCAAAGGAAAATTCTATGAAGAAAATCATCAATAACAGCTTTTTGTTAGCTACATGGATTTTTATTGGAGCACTAGCGGTTATTGCGGTGGCTTTTGCCTATCGCAGTAAAGATTTATTTTCCGGTCTAGGATTGAGCAATATGCAGGTGCTTATTTTCAATAATTTTTATATTATTTTGGCAGCTAAACAAAGCTGGCAACTCGATCATATTAATCCGTTGCTAATCCCCAGAATGGGAAAAAGATTGTACTTACAGTTTATGGAAATGACGGCAGTTATTCGTGTTGGCTTATATATTGGAATCGAGACGATACTTGCCTTAATGATCATTCCAATTCATGCTCAATTGGGCGCCATTACCTTAATTTTTGTCTTAGTTAATTGGTGTCAGGGCATTCTTTTTGAAGTAAGCATCAACGCCTTTTTATTCAGAATTAATAAAGTATTTGGTCTGATATTGGCGATGGGTTTAAATGTCATGGTGCACTATGGAATCATCATGAATGCTTTAGGAAAGGCGGCAGGAATGGTTCAATGACGAATTTATTAGTAGTTGAGAAAGTGACTAAGAGTTACAAAAAAACAGTTGTTTTGAAAAACATTAGCCTGCAGATAGCAGACGAAGGACAAATTATTCAGTTAAAAGGAATTAACGGTTCCGGGAAGTCTACACTGTTTAAATTAATTTCAGGAATGGAAAAGCCAGATTATGGGGAAATTAAACTGGCCGCAACAACTAATTTAGGTGCATTGATTGAAAACCCTGGTTTTTTAGAAAATTTTAGTTTGGCTTATAATTTGCGTTATTTAGCAAGTATCAAGTCTCGTTTGAATGAAGCATACGCGGAAAAGCTCTGTCAAATGCTAGCGTTAGATTTACATAGTCACACCAAAATGAAAAATTATTCTGTCGGAATGCGTCAAAAAGCTGGAATTATTCAAGCCATAATGGAAAAGCAAAATCTCATTTTGTTAGATGAACCTTCTAGAGGTTTGGATCAAGAAAGTCTACAAAAATTTGTAACTTTAATGAATCAATTGCGACAAGAAGGCCGAAACATCATAATTGCTTCGCATGAGGAATATGAGGAGATGAAAATTGACGAATGTCTAAAAATAGAACATGGGATACTATCGCCTATTTCAGACCGTTAGTTTTCACATTTGTAGGAACACTAATTTGGTTAAAACTGATAGATAGCTATTATCAGACAAATAACGAATTGTTTTATTTACAATATTCTCTAAACGACCTTACGATAAGTTCTTTAGCTCTTTTTTGTTTGTCAATTTGGCTGTATACAATGGCGATTGTGCAGCCGGTTAGGGAGCATTATACGATAAGAAAAATGGCAATTGTAAGATCAAAGAAAACCGAAAACAAGCGTGTTTTAATTGATTGCTCAAATCTTTGGTTAGTGATCATGATAACAACAAGTATCTGGGACGCACTATGCTATGGTCATATTTTTTGGCAGGGAATAGTTATCTTCCTAGTGGGATATTTGTTAAGTTGGTTGTTAGTGATAAAAATAAAATTGAGCAATTTGCTAGTTGTATTGTTAGTTTTGGTTCAAATCATGGTACGACTGGTACTTAGACTATAAAGCTGAGAATTAATTATATGACCAATTCTGTTTGTAAATTTTACAAAGCACGGTTGATAACTTAAATTTGTGTTGAATTACCTTAGACCACTTAAAAAAAGAAGTCATTGTTGTTATACTGGATAACGTACAAAAACAAGAATAGGGAGATCTAGAAAATGAATGTCGATGCTTTAGTTAAAAAGTACCCAGAAGTAAAAACCATGCAAGATTTGAAGCCATTTTTTTGGCGAAATCCAGATTACGGTAAAGAGGCCAAACTCTCAATCGGAATCGAAGATATTTTTGATGCCGAAGCACGATTCCATCGTTTTGCACCTTACTTTGAAGTCGCTTTTCCAGAAACAGTTGCCACTCATGGTATTCTTGAATCTCCATTAGTTGATCTTCCTGACATGAAAGCCCGTTTAAATAAAACTTTTGCTCACAAAATTGAAGGCGGCTTGTACTTAAAAGCTGATAATTACTTGCCAATCTCTGGCTCCATTAAGTCACGGGGCGGCATTTATGAAGTATTGAAGTTTGCTGAAAAGATTGCTGTTCGCGAAGGCGGATTAATTTATGAAAATAATTATGCTGTTCTAGCTAGCAAGAAGTATCACGATTTGTTTGCTAAATATGGAATTGCGGTTGGTTCGACAGGTAATTTAGGTCTTTCAATCGGAATTGTGGCTCAAAAGCTTGGTTTTCGGACTTCTGTGCATATGTCAGCAGATGCTTCACAATGGAAGAAAGACAAACTGCGGGCCTTTGGTGTAAATGTTGTGGAGTACAATGATAACTTTACCCATGCAATCACGGAAGCACGTAAAATGGCAGCTGAAGATCCGATGACTTACTTCATTGATGATGAAGGCTCATATGATTTGTTCTTGGGTTACTCTGTGGCGGCTTTACGTTTACAAGCTCAGTTAAAATCACAAGGAATCAAGGTTGATAAAGATCATCCTTTGTTTGTATACTTGCCAGCTGGTGTTGGTGGTAGTCCAAGTGGTGTAACCTTTGGATTAAAGAAGGTCCTAGGCGAACATGTGCATGCAATTTTTGCGGAACCGACGCATATTCCATCTGTTACTTTAGGAATGGTGACCGGTTTAAACGACAAAATTTCTGTCTATGATATTGGCATTGATGGAACCACAAAGGCTGATGGTTTGGCTGTGGGTCGCGCATCAAGAATTGCTGGTAAAAATATGCGAACGTTATTGTTGGGAACCGCAACGTTTAATGATAGCGATATGATGGAAGATGTTGTTCGTTTATACGAGACCGAGAAAATTGGTTTGGAGCCATCTGCCGCAGCTGGTTTCACAATTATGGACCAAGCATTAGGAAATCTAGCTGCAGACTTTTCATTGAAAACTGCTAATCATATTGTCTGGGCAACTGGTGGTAGCATGGTTCCTCAAGAAGATATGGACCACTATCTTGAAGTTGGTCGTGAAGAATTAGCTAAATAGTGTAGATTAAGGATCGGTGGAAGCTGGTCCTTTTTTGTGCAACGAAGAGATTAATTATTTGAAGCATACTTATAGCTGCATACTAATGGCAAGTTAATAAATTGTTGGCAGGAGCATCTGCACTTGTGGCTGTAAGGGCACTGATTGTAGTGATTTACTTAGTATAAGAAAAGTTGGTTTTCCAGCACGTTTTGAAGTTCAGAATTAACTTCAGAACGTGTTTTTATTATGGCTTATTATTTGCCCGCGTTATACTGAAAGAGAGAATAACGGAAAGAAGAGGCGGTTTAAATGGCAATTCAGCATAAAGAAACAATACCTGATAACATCGAGGTGATGGGCGCCCATGTTAACAATTTAAAGAATCTCAATGTGACGATTCCCTTAAACGCATTTGTAGCAATTACGGGCAAATCTGGATCCGGAAAATCTTCGTTGGCAATGGGGGTCCTTTATGCTGAAGGTGCTCGCCGATACTTGAATTCTTTATCGACATACACCCGCCGTCGCATTAGCCAAGTTGGGAAGGCTAACGTGGATGAAGTAAAGTATCTACCCTCTGCTCTGGCACTGCGTCAACGGCCGACGGTGCCTGGTGTGCGTTCGACAGTTGGTACCATGACTGAGAGTTTAAACGTTTTACGACTGATGTTTTCTCGTCTGGGTTCACATGTCTGTCCGAATGGGCATCGGGTACCGCCAACACTAGAGGTTGCCGAAAACATGGGATACGTGGTTTGCCCAACTTGTGGCGTGAAATTCATGGCGCCCGGTGCAGAAAGCTTTGCCTTTAATTCGGAAGGTGCTTGTCCCACATGTAATGGAATTGGCAAGGTTCGTCAGATTGTGAAGGAGCGACTCATTCCTGATCAAACGAAAACTCTACGGGAAGGCGCGGTTGCGTCATGGCGATTACCCGGACGAAACTTCATGATTTATGTAGCGGAACAAATTGGCATCCCGATTGATATTCCGTTTAATCAGATGAGTGCTAAAGATCAAGAGCAAGTTTGGCATGGTGAAAATAAAAAGTATGCGATTAATATTCCTTCTAAAACAGGTAAAATTTTCCATATGGATAATGCTCAATTTGAAAATGCTTATGCAGCCGTTGAGGATAGTTTAGCGACCACTACCAATGAACGAGCAATCACGCGTTTGAACCGGTTCTACTCATTTGATACCTGCCCTACTTGTCATGGCAGCCGATTTGATCCCAAACTATTAAAAACTAAATTAGCCGATAAAAATATTGCTGAAGTTTCAAAAATGACTGTAACTGAATTAACCCAATTTATGCCTAAAATTGGGCCTTGGTTGCCAAAACAAGTGCAAGAATTAGGAGCCAGTTTAGTTGGTGAATTGAAAGATAGTTTGCAACCGGTTCTTGATTTAGGCTTAGACTATTTAACTCTTGATCGAGCTGGTGATACGTTATCAACTGGTGAGTTACAACGAATTCAGTTGGGAAGAACGCTGCGAAGTCAAACAACGGGCGTCTTATATGTATTAGATGAACCCTCGGTTGGGTTACATCCCGCTAATGTCAGCGGCCTGATTAAAATTTTGCATCAGTTAGTTGCGCAAGGCAATTCATTGGTCGTGGTTGATCATGATACACGCATTATTTCGGCTGCAGACTATGTGATTGAAATTGGACCGGGTGCTGGTAAAAATGGCGGAACAGTCATTGATCAAGGAACGGTTCCGACAATTCAAAAAAGTTCGAAATCCTTGATCGCGCCGTTTTTAAATGGCACTGCAAAGCTGTTGGTTCGCAAACAAATTCCTAAGGCACAATTATTTGCTAAAGGTGACATTGCGGTTGGAGTTTCGAATCGCTATAACTTGCATGACGTTACAGCCCATTTTCCGAAAGGACGTCTCAGCGTGGTTTCTGGTTATTCTGGTGCCGGAAAAACGACTTTGATTTTAGATAGTTTGATTCCAGCCATTAAGGCGGCCATTAAAAAAGAGCCAATTCCAAGTCATGTCAGCCATTTGGATCGTGCACATATTCACCGGGTTGTGATGGTAGATTCTGTGCCAGTCGGGAAAAATGTGCGATCGACAGTGGCCACTTACTCTGGAATTTTGGACACCTTGCGAGTTTTATTTGCCGACACAGAAGCGGCCAAACAGCAAAAGTGGACAGCTAGCCATTTTTCATACAACGTGGGATCTGGAGCCTGTCCTAACTGTAAAGGAACTGGAACAATTTCGCTTGATATTCAGTATTTGCCGGATATGGTGGAAACGTGTCCTGTTTGTCACGGGAAACGTTACAATGATGAGACATTAGCTGTCAAATGGCATGGCTATTCAATTGCTGATATTTTGGCATTGGATGTTGAGCACGCGTTACCAGTATTTGCCGATGTTCCGGCCATCAAAACGATTCTTGAAAAGCTGGCTGAAATGGGATTAGGATATTTAGTTCTCGGCGAAAGTACTCCGATCTTATCCGGTGGGGAAGCCCAACGGTTGAAGCTTGTTTCACAAATGGGGCGTAAACAAAGCGGCACGTTATTTGTGTTTGATGAACCTTCCGTAGGGCTACATCCCCTGGATATTCAAACCTTAATTCACGTATTTGATCGCCTGATCGAACAAGGAGCTACCATTATTATCATTGAACATGATTTGGACGTTATTGCTAATGCGGATTATGTGGTTGATCTCGGCCCCAAGGGCGGTCAATTCGGGGGTCAAATTATTGCCGCAGGAACTCCCCAAGAAGTAGCTAACACAGCTAAAAGCGAGACTGGCAAGTATTTGAAAGCTCATTTTGACTTGTTTCAGTAAATGATGGTTAGCGTTTCATTAGAGTGGCAATAATTTCTAGCTTATGAAAGTTATAACTATACTGGCTATTTTTTTAAAAACATGCTATGCTGTTAGAAGATGAAGAAAAGGCTTTCATATCTAATATTATTACTGGAGGAATGACCTATGCGAATTAACAAAAATGATTTATACGATTTAGTGCGTTCAGAGGACGGACCATTTATCACGATGATTCTGAATAATCCGGCCGATTTAAAAGAAGTGCAACAAACAAAAATCACTTTTAAGAACTTAATAAAAGAAGCAAGAGAAAAGTTTAATAAACAATTTGCTGATGTTGATTGTGATGCCTGTTTGAGTCGTTGGGGAATTTATGGCGATGACAGCAGTTTCTGGCTAAACGCTAAGGGCCGTTCAACAGTATTAATTGGCAATATGGACCGAATTGAAACTTTCCAATTGGCAGAGGCATATACGAATCAGGTTTCTGTTTCGCGTAAACCAAATGTTTTACCAATTATTCAAGAACTTGAAATGAAATTCGAATACTTATTAGTGACGCTTAATCAAACTTCATTTGAGCTTTATCGTGGTGAAGTCTATGATTTGCAGAAAGTTCGTTTGGATGAGGATGCACCGAGAACTTTAAAGGAATCATTGGGGGACAATGAATTAGTTGGTGGTGAGGTCACATTCCGTGGTGCTTCGAATCATGGCGGCGATGTGGCAGTAGCTTATCACGGTCACAATGAGAAGAGTCAAGAAATTACAAATGATCAAATTAACTATTACCAAATGGTAGATCAGTATGTTACAGAAACTTATGCGCAACCAGAAGGCTTGATGACAATTGTTTTTGCTTTACCAGAGAATCAGGCACGTTTCCGACAAGTTTCAAAAAATCAAAACTTATCGAAGCATTTACGAATTGAGGAATCGCCAAGTGGCTTGGGATTGGATCAATTAGAGGACAAAATGCGTCCGGTGGCACATAAGTGGTTTGAAGAGATTATGGATGTGCAAAAACAGCGTTATGAAACGGCGAAGGATAAGAATAAGGCGACGAGTGATATGCGTGAGTTGGTAAGATGCGCGGTGGCTGGCCAGATTGATACGTTGTTTGTGAGAAATGATACAACGGTGATAGGTAGAATTGATGAAGAGGGCAAGCTGGATACGGATACGCCGGAAGCTCAAAGTAATAATTTGATTACGGATATTGTGGATAAGACGATGCAGAGTGCAGGCCGTGTGGTTCTGTTGGATGCGGAAGATATGCCAACGGATAAGGTGGCTGCGGGAATATTGAGATATTAAGAAGAGTAAAAAAGTGAGCGAGACATAACGGTAAGCGTAAAGAAATAAGCGTGCTGGATGCGGGGAGAATTCCCCGCTGGAAGCATGCTTATTTCTTTACGCTTGTTATGTCGAGCTGTCCTAAGAATAAGTGAGTTCTTCAAGTCGGTAAAGGGGGGCGTATAAGTGTGACGGAGGCAGGATCGAAATCCTGCTGTGAGTCATACTTATACGCGCCCCTTTGACTTGAAGAACTGTCCTGATGCTCAACGGAAAAAAGCAAGATGGGCTGGTGACGGAGGGAGGATCGAAATCCTGCTGTGAGTCATCCTTATACGCGCTCCTTTGATTTCTAGTAATTTTCACTATTTGATTCATCTCAAATCCCCATTGCGTTAATTTTCTAATAGTCAGATAATGGAAAACAGAAACTGAGTTTTCAGTGAATACGTGCGAATGCGGGGGAGATATCATGAGTAGGTCAACACGGGGAATTTTATACGCGTCAATTGGGGCCATTTGTTGGGGAATTTCTGGTCCTATTGCGCAGCTATTATTTACCAATTACGATTTAAAATTGGGATGGTTAATCGGCTCAAAAATGCTCTTCGGTGGCATCATGTTGCTGGCTTTTGGTCTGACACAGCCCAAAGAAAGGCCAAAATTATTTACCATTTGGCGTGATAAAACAGCTATTATACATTTGGTGATTTTTACCATTTTTGGGATGACCGCGATGCAGGCAGTTTATTATAAAGCCGTTGCGGTTGGTAACGCTGCAACGGCCACCATTCTCCAATTTCTATCACCCGTGTTTATTGTGATTTTTACGATTGTGCGCTATAAAAAAGTTCCTCGGCGCGGTGATGTTTGGGCTATCGTTGCTGCTTTAGTAGGGACATTTCTATTAATTACAGAAGGAAACCCGACCAAACTCACAATCTCACCGGCAGCTTTCTTTTGGGGTGTGGTGACTGGTGTCGCAGCCGCTGCATATGTGTTGCTCCCAGAAAAGATTCTTGATCAATATGGCTCAATGACGGTTTCTGCGTGGTCTATGGTAGTGGGTGGCATATTGTTTAATTTCGTTCAACCAGTTTGGCGCGATGTTCCTAAGTTTGACGTTGCCGGATGGGCGGGCTATCTATTTATTGTCGTCTTTGGCTCGGTAATTGCTTATTTCATTTATTTGGCCAGTTTGGCGTATATTTCAGCAACTGCAACGGGACTGCTAGACGCGTTCGAACCTTTATCGGCGACAATTGTTTCAGTGATATTTTTAAACTTAACATTTGGTATCATGGAAACGATCGGAACGGTGCTAATTTTAAGTACAGTGTTTATTTTGGCGCTGGCTAACCGCCATTCATGAAAAACATGTAGAACTGTTCATCTTAATAGGGATGAGCAGTTTTTAGATTGTCTAGTTTTTAGTTGTTTTACTGGTGTGAAGTGCTAATATTTAGTTAAATGGAACCGGTTTACATAATATGAGGAAGATGAGGCTGATGCAAAATCGTTATTTTAAATTTTTAATGTATCTGGGCGTTTGGCTCGGACTGAATATTTTGTGGGGATTACGATCGGCAATTTTGTATTCTGGCGTTAGTTTTCCTACCATGTTTATGGGGATGATGGCCTTGTCATTTGCGCCAATTATAGGAGTTACCATTTTATTGCTGATGACGTTGTTTAGAAGTTGTAAATTGAATCTTGTCGCTCTAATTTGGATGATTTTGGCTAGTGTAACGTCGATGCCACCTATTTATCTGCTTTCAGTTAGTATGTTTAGTGTTGTGTCAGTACTTGTTTGTGATGCATACTTGGCTGTTATTATTTGTAATCGGGATCGACCAGTTAAAGCGGTTAATCAAGTTGCTTTAGGGCTTATCGTGATTTTCGTTCTTTGTTTATTGTCACCGGAAATAAGTGCTCGTTTTGCCATTAATGGCTATTCAGATCCGAACACCGCTATCAAAACTGAAGTTCAATTAACATCAAAAAATAATGATGCATTGCAAACGAATGGTCTAACGACGGTGACACCACGACGACCTAACGTTGAAATTTCGGGGGTCGGGAATATTAATATTAAGATTCAACGTATCGGCGTTTTTTATTTTTCGACTGTTGGTAACTATAGTTATGATTGGTAGAAAAATGAGATCATTATTAATTTAAAAAATTTAATGCGAATTGTTACGGTTGAGATATTGAAAAAAAGGACCAGATTTTTTAAAAATTATAATAGCAATCTAAATGTACAACAAAGGCTAAATATTTTGGTGAAAATCAGGCCGAATTTTATGAAACAATCGCGTAATTTTGCATTTGTCGCGTATGGTTTCTTGATTTATACCAAATTACTTTAAAAGGGAGTGATCACGTGCACAGCAAATATGATAAGTATATATTAGAAATTTTTGGGATTTTGGAATTTGTAACCTTCATAATAGGATGGCGCAAAGTCAGTGGTATTTGGGATTACTTAACAGCGGATATCCAGCATTCGTTTAAAATGATTCCAGAAATGTACCAACTTTCAAATCCTTTTGATTTTAGTGTTAGCATTAGCGGACTTCACACGAGCTACCTATTTGCGATTGGATATTGTGCCATTCTTATTATTCAGTACGTGGTGCTTCTTTATATAATGAATCAGTTTACGATGTGTTTAAAAGACTACTTTCACCTTCGGAAGACGACATTGGAAAAACATTTTCAAAGAATGTCTTTTAGTTTTTGGCTCTTGTCGGGTACAGTGATTGGCCTTCAAATTTTGAATTCTGTTTTAGCACAGCATGTTCGGTTATTTAAACCAGATTTTTTAATAGAAGTTATCGTGGTTTGGTTCTTAGCGATTGCTTTTCATTATGTGGCAAGTATTATCGTGAATATCAACAAATTTGTAGACAACTAAATAGGTTAAACAAACAAATCTCCGTTTTAGAAAGGCGGGTGAGTTTTATGTTTAAAAGGGGACAGGTTCTAAAAATTTGGATTATAGAAATAGCAATCTTGAGCTTTTTCATGATTTCAATACCGGTCCATGCTCAAGTTAATACGGGCAGTTCTGCAAGCACAAGTTCGCTAAAAAATTCATCGAGTTCCAATGCCTCAAGTATCGCTAAGCAATCTAGTGGCGCCACTCCAACGATGGATAAGGCAGTTTCAAACGCAAAAATTACGGTTAAATATGTGAATCAAAATAATAAAGAAATTGCGACCCAAAAAGTTTTGACAGGTAAGGTTGGCGCCAAGTATAACGTCACAGGTTTACAAAAAACAATTAAGGGCTACCAACTAAAAACGAAACGGAATGTAACGGGGAAATACGCTGCTGAAAATGCGCCAGTTGTTTTTAAGTATCAAGGTGTGAAAATAAGATTATCAATCCGTGATATTGATAACTTGGGTAACAACCTTAATACGGGGAAGAATCGTAATCGGTCAATTACTGGATATTATGGCAACATTTATAAGATTAAGACTTTAAAATCAGGCAAGGAAACATTTATCAGTAGTTCATCTGTACTAACTGGTTTGTATCCTCTGAAAAATCAGACAATTACATTACGCTACACGAAAACGATGAATGATATTGTGATTGGTTCAGATAAATCGATGACCGTTTCGGGGATTATATTAGGCAACTTAGTCAACGTGATTCAAACGTATCCAAATGGCGAAAAAGTTGCTGTCATTGTCGGTAATGACGGGGCTTATCGAGTGGGAACCGCCAAAAACAAATATGTGATATCTGGTTTCAAACAGCTTAAAACGGTTAAACGGGGGCGAACTGTCGAAACTATTTCTGCCAAAAGGACACGTACGAAAATCACAATTTTGCCGTCAGGTTATGTGCTTATTCAAAGAATAGGAAACGGTAAAAATTATCAAACGGATGGGTCAATGACCAGTCCGAGTGGTCACGTGACTAGTATTATGACGACTGTTAAAAATGGTATGAAATCTGAAGTTTCAGAAGAATTTGGCACATCACCTACTCAAGTTGTTCAGACGTGGCCGAATGGCGATATTTTAACAACCTTGATGATCAACAAGCATAAGCTACAGGTGACACTTCAAAATAAGGCAAAGAAAGTTCTGAGCACAAAGGTCGTCACAAAGAGTTTCGGTCATGGTCAAATTTTTAAGCTAGGCCAAAACCAGTACCTTGTTTATCGAGTTGGCGCTCAAAAGACAATCACCACCTCTTTAATTAATGGTAATCAGTACAAAAGGCAGTCATTTACAACGCATGGTGTGGCAAAGGTGTCGCAAGGCAAAATTGCTTTGAATTCAACCGCTAAACAGGCCTTAAAGAAGGAAAATTTACAGGCTTTTGTTAAAGCCATTTCTAGTTCGAAAAGTAATTCGGTTCAAACTAAAAAGCTGGCTGATAAACCAAAACGAGGTACAAAAAGTAGTAAAGGAGTATTACCAGCGACAGGTGAATCAAGACTATCGGCTGTCTTCGAAATTGGATTATTGTCAATTATGTGGATGATTTGTTTGGAAATTAAATTTTTATCATAAAATAAAAGCGTGTCAAACCGCAGTTACCTGTTGTTGACACGCTTTTTATTGGGGAAATGAGTATTTAATTCAATAGAAGAGCAGTTGATTGATAAGGTTTAAGCTCAATTTTGGGTCCAACCGTTGTCTGCTCTGGGTAGTTTGAAATTAATATTTTACCACTCCGATTAGCTAATGAATCTGGTAATTGAACAGTGGTTGATTTGCCATAAAAATTATTCAAAACTACTAGTGTTTGACCTTTATAATCTCTTAAGTACGCAAAAACCTGCGGATCATTTTCTAACAGAGGCTTAAAATCACCAAGTGAGATAATGGGTTGTGTTTTGCGTAATTTGATTAATTTTTGATAGTAAGCAAAGATTTCGCCAGTTACTAATTCGTCTTTTACATTCACTTCTGCCTGGTTAGTGGGCATCAACCAAGGTTTGTGAGTTGAAAAACCGGCATATTCTGAATTGTCCCATTGCATGGGTGTTCGACTGTTATCGCGAGACTTAGTTTTTACAATTTCAAAGGCTTCTGTGGCGGATTTTCCTGCTGCCAAGAGTTCTTTGTAGGCATTCTTACATTCAATATCAACGTAATCTGCCATTGAGGTATAGTCTGGATCGCTCATCCCAATTTCTTCACCCATATAAATATAAGGAGTTCCTCGCAACAAATGCATGGTGGTCGCTAACATTTCGGCGGATTTTGCTCGATAATGGACCGGATCGCCAAATCGATTAAGCGCACGTGGCTGGTCATGATTATTCCAAAAAAGCGCGTTCCAGCCGCCACCCTTTGCCATGCCAATTTGCCAGTCGTTCAAAATCTGCTTGAGTTTCATAAAATCAAATGGTGCCTTTGTCCATTTTTCGCCATTGGCATAATCGACTTTTAGATGATGGAAAGTAAAAACCATCGTTAATTCATGGTTGGCTGGTAAGGTGTATTGCACACTGTTGGCAATGGACGTTGAAGACATTTCGCCGACCGTGATGGCATCGGGGTCTTGTCCAAAACTAGCTGTATTCATTTCTTTAAGATAGTCTTGAACAACAGGCGTATCAGTGTAAAGCGTCTTGCTGGCAACGTCAGTAGGGGCGTCAACTAATTTAGTTTCTTTACCAGTGACATTGATGACATCAAAACGAAAACCATGAACGCCCTTTGCTCGCCAAAAATTGATTACTTTATAAAGCTCTTGTCGAACTTCAGGATTATGCCAATCGAGATCTGCTTGCGTAGGATCGTAGAGGTGTAAATAGTATTTTCCCGTGTTGCCAAATTTTCCCCAGGCGGGGCCGCCAAATTTAGATTCCCAGTTGGTTGGTAAATCGCCATTTGGTTTTGGATCGCGAAGATAATAAAAAGCCTGATACTTTTTATCGCCGGCCAAAGCTTTTTGGAACCACTCATGATCGGTGGAAGTGTGATTTAAAACCATATCTAGCATGATGCCGATGTGGGCTTCCTTCAATTTGGCCGCTAACTCTTCAAAGTCCGCCATGGTGCCAAAAGTAGGGTCGACTTTATAATAATCGGCAATATCATAACCATTATCGTTTTGTGGTGAAACAAAAAAAGGATTGAACCAGATCATATCAATGTTCAATTTTTTAAGGTAACTAATTTTGGCAATAATACCACGTAAATCACCGATACCATCGCCATCACTATCATAAAAAGATTTTGGATAAATTTGATAGATTACTTTATCTTGAAAAGTCATTTTCAGTACACTCCCTTAATTAATTTTTTGACGACGAGCAAAATCAACAAAATTAAACTTGTCGGGTCGATGAATTGATTCGGTAAATTCAAACAGCGTGGTGTCTTCCAAATAGGTCTGACTGCGAACGACCACTACGTCTTGATGGTCGCCTAATGCCAGCAAACGTGCGACCTCCTTTGAAGGATGTTCCACAGTAATCGTTTTGGTGGCGTAACTAATGATCAACCCTAGTTTATTTTCAAAATAATTATACAAAGAATCTGCTGCAACAGCGTGTGAGATATTGGGAACCACAGACTTTAAAACGTAGTCGCGGTCGAGAACGATTGGATTATCATCAATTGTCCGCAAACGCTCGACGAATGTGGCGGGTAAGTTTTGATCAGATTGATAATCGAAATTTTCAAGGGGCACATGCTGATCTTCAATGCACAGCACTTCAGTTTTTGAATGCATGTGTAATGAATTATTTAATTCCTTATAAGATGTAATTCCGGATACTGGAAAGTTGAAACGCTGTAGGTTTAAAACAACCGAACCTTTGCCACGGATTTTTTGAATGAAACCGTTTGTCAGCAGTTCAGCCAAAGCTTTTCGAATCGTTTCTCGAGATGTTCCATATAATTCGGCTAATTGAGTTTCACTAGGCAGGTATGTTCCCACAGGATAGATGTGATGAATAATTTTGTTAGCTAAATCGTGATAGATGGCACCAAATTTGTTTCGCATAACTGCTCGCCTCCTAAAGCGCTTCCATTCTACCACATTTAAACTAGTATAGACAAGTTGTAAAGGAAAATTTTCTACTATCAATGTGTGAACATACACTAATAGTGGAGTTAAATAAAAATAAAGCAAGATAGTTGACATCATGTATATACAAGTTGTATGATGACTCTGTTGTTAAGAAAGCGCTTTATAAAACTAAAAAGTAATTATCCAGATGGGAGGGATACAAATGTTTGGATTTGGAAAAAAGAAGAAGGTCGCTGAGGATAACACCATCTATGCTCCGGTTACAGGAAAGGTAATTGACCTTAGTGAAGTCAGTGATCCGGTGTTTGCACAAAAAGCAATGGGCGAAGGGCTAGGAGTGAAGCCTAGTGATGGCCGCATTGTGAGCCCAGTTGCAGGTACTGTCACGATGGTTGCCAGTACAAAGCATGCTCTAGGAATCAAAATGGCCAATGGACTTGAGGTTTTGGTTCATATGGGTGTCGATACTGTTGATTTAAAAGGCGCACCATTTACCATCAGCGTCAAAGTTGGGGATATTGTCAACGGTGGTGATGCAATTGCCACCATGGATTTGGATCAGGTTAGGGATGCCGGACTTGATGATGTGATCATTGTTGTCATCACAAATTCGGCTGATAAGTTAGATCATTTAGATCTAACAGCTGGTGATACAACAGCAAAATCACAAGTTGGTTCAGTAACTGTTAAAAATTAGGGGAGGTTTTTAAAATGGCAAAGGACTACACAAAACTTGCTTCCGACATTATTGAAAATGTTGGTGGTAAGAGTAACGTCAAAAGTTTGATTCATTGTATTACACGTCTTCGGTTTTATTTAAAAGATGAAAGTCTTGCTAAAGATGATGTCATTCAAAATTTGGATGGGGTTATTTCGGTTCGGCATGCACAAGGCCAATATCAGGTAGTAATTGGCGCAGCTGTGAGCGATGTTTATGACGCAGTTATTGCACAGTTAGGTCAAGAATTCGCGGATCCTGATGCTACTGCAGCAGCTGTTGCAGAGACAGAAGCTGCTGCGAAGGAACCAGATAATCGGAGCTTCACACAAAAAGTTAAGGATGGGTTTGATTCGTTAATTGGTGTTATTACCGGTTCCATGATGCCGGTTATTGGGTTGTTGGCTGCTAGTGGTATCTTAAAAGGACTACTACAGATGGCAGTTTACTTTAACTGGACAACCGTGACTTCACAAACTTATGTGATTATTTCTGCCATGGGTGATTCGGCCTTTTACTTCTTACCGGTCATTGTTGGGTTTACGGCCGCTCAACGGTTGAAAGCTAATCCTGTGATTATGGCTATTATTGGTGGCGTATTAATTTATCCTTCATTATTCTCAATTGCCACTGGCACAAAAGTAACAGGACATTTGTTAGGAATGGCTTTGAACACAAATTTGTTTGGCTTACCAATCCATTTGGTAAATTATACCTATACCATTTTTCCCATCATTGCGGGAGCATGGATGGCACATTATATTGAAATTTGGTTGAAGAAATGGATTCCACAAATTCTCCAAATGATCTTCGTACCATTATTTGAAGTCATGATTGTGTCTGCTTTGATCATGATTGTCGTGGGCCCGATTATCACTTTAATCAGTACTGGAATTTCCGTAGTTTTAGATGCTGTATTGAAGTTCAATTACCCAATTGCCGGGTTGTTAATCGGTGGTTTCTATCAGATTTTGGTTATTTTCGGATTGCATTGGGCGATTGTACCGCTAATTGCTAACGATATCGCTTCTAAAGGGTACAGTTATTTAAATGCAATTGTGTCAATGACCATGGTGGCTCAAGGTGCTGCTGTATTAGCAATTATGATCAAATCAAAGATTGCTTCAGTTAAAGAGCTTTCTGGTGCTGCAGCGATTTCAGCCTTCGTCGGAATTACTGAACCTTCTATTTATGGTATTAACTTGAAATATGGCCGAGCGTTCTTGACGGCTAACATTGGGGCTGCTGCCGGTGGTTTGGTAACTGGATTACTAAACGTTAATATGTATGGGTTCACGGGTTCAATTATTGGGTTCCCATCATTCTTTACACCTGCTAAATTTGGTGGTGGAATTAGTAACCAGATTAATTTCTGGATCGCAACGATTGTGACTTTAGTTGTCGCTTTTGCCTGCACATGGGCATTTGGTTTCAAAGACTCAGATGTTGAAGCTGCAAAGAAAGTTACGCGTCGTAAGACAATTGGTAAAAATGCTTAATTAAAATATATTTTATGAAATAACGAATGATTGATGCGAACCCCCAGTATTGGACCAAAATCCAATACTGGGGGTTCACTTTACAAAAAGGTCGTCTCTGGACTCCCAATTTGCTATTTTTTTAAGTCAAAACACAAGATCAAAAGTGCATATCTTAGTCAACTTCACAGAATAATTGTTCTTATGTTATTAAGAAATGTGTTATCTTCATAGTGGAGGGGTGTATATGAAGAAGAAAAGATGGTTGTCAATATTTGGAGTGTTAGTTCTTATCATATGTGGCGTGGCTGCATACATATATTTAAATTCTGATATGTATACCGTTAATCAAGTGAATTCTAAGATGAATAGTATGATTAGGGGAAAAAATTACAAGCAAATGAAAGCTGTTGCTAATAATCAGGATACATATATCTTTTTAAGAAGTCTGTCTAGCAAAGATAGAGTTAATGATACCTCGGATTTTCAAGGGGGCTCTGACGAGAATGCATATTACGTTACAGTAGTAAAAAATCAAGATTTAAATGTTTATATGCGTAAAACGGGGATAGCTAGTTGGGAGATTCGTCGTGTTGAAAAACAATAAAAAAGCTGTTCAGTGAGCTTGAATCATGCGTTCTTTTGATTAAGCATATTTAAAGGTTCTGGGTCACTGTACAATTTGGAGTGTTTTGTGTAACATAAAAATTTAATCCGTATTTTTATAGAAGGGTCTTGCCATAAAGTTCGTTTTGGAGTATTATCAAAGCTATTCAGAATATTAAAAAATGCTGTGAACAGATAAGTAGGAACAAAGCGGATTTTAAAGAGAGCTAGGATAGTGAAAACTAGTAATGAAGCTGTGCCGAAAATGGTCTGGGAGCATTGCAGTGAAATTAAACTTTAAGCTGCGGGTGTAAAAATCCTTATGAATCGAGATGAACGTTTTTGCGTTCAAATAAAGGTGGCACCGCGGTCAAACGTCCTTTACTTCAAATTGAAGTAAAGGCGTTTTTTTATACTTAGGAAACAAAATTTAAAAACTATTTTGGGTATAAGGGAGAGAGACTTATGAACAAAAAACAAGGTATTTCAGTTAGAACGGTTGTGGCAATCGGAATCGGAACGGCAATTTTCTTCGTTTTAATGCGTTATATTCCAATTCCAACTGGTGTTCCAGACACGAATGTTAATTTGGCTTACGGATTTTTAGCTTTAATGGGTGCAATTTTTGGTCCCGTTGCGGGTGGACTGATTGCCTTTTTAGGGCATATGTTTAATGACTTAACTTGGGGCGAACCATGGTGGACTTGGATCGTGGCCGATGGCATCTATGGTATTTTATTTGGTTTAACTAAAAAATATTTAAACATTGAAAACGGTGATTTAACGGCGCGTAAATTAGTGCTTTTCAACGTTTACCAAATCGTCATTAGTATCTTGGTCTGGGGTATAATTGCACCAACTGGTGATGTGCTCGTTTATTCTGAACCAGCTTCCAAAGTTTATTTACAAGGAATTACGTCAATTATTTGCAATGCGCTTTCAGTTGGAATTTTAGGAACCATTTTGTTGGTTGCTTACGCACGGACCCGTTCCAAGAAAGGCAGTTTAAAGAAAGAGTCTTAATTTTATGAAGAAACCAATTATTAGCTTTCAGGATGTGAGCTTTCAGTATCAAAGTCAGTCGGAACCGACGCTCCATCATCTGAGTTTTGATATTTATCCTGGTGAAAAGGTTTTGATTGCCGGGGCGTCGGGTTCAGGAAAAACCACGATTAGTCGGCTGATGAACGGTTTGATTCCGTCAGCTTATCCCGGAGAACTAAGCGGTAAAATTTTCATAAACGGAGAATCGGTCACGGATCAAACGATCTTTGACCTTTCTTTGCGTGTCGGGACAGTTTTGCAGGATCCAGATACCCAATTTGTGGGATTGACGGTGGCTGAAGATATTGCGTTTGCATTGGAAAATGATGCCGAGGATCAGTCGGTTTTAAAACAAAAAGCGAAGGATTGGGCGAAACAGCTGAAAATCCCCGCAATTTTGAATAATCATCCTCAAGAAATCTCCGGTGGCCAAAAACAACGGGTTTCAATGGCTGGTGTTTTAGTGGATGAAGGTAAAATCCTTTTATTTGACGAGCCACTGGCCAGTTTAGATCCGATTGCGGGACGGGAATCGATTGAGTTAATTGATGATATGCAAAAAAATGGAGCAACAACCACGGTTATTATTGAGCACCGGATTGAAGATGTTTTATATCGGCCGGTTGATCGGATTATCTTAATTGATCAGGGAAAACTGGTCGCCAATGACACGCCAAATACAATTTTGAAAAGTGGTATTTTAGCTAAACTGGGATTACGTGAACCCTTGTATTTGTCTGCGTTAAAATACGCGGGAATCGATCTAACTCAGGTGGCTGATGTGGATAGTGTGGGTAAAGTAGCATTGTCGGCAAGTACGATCAGTGCATTACAGGCCTGGGTTAAACCACAACAGGCTCGAGTCCAAACAATGGATGTTAAACCGATGCTACAAGCTAATAATATTTCATTTAGTTATGATTCGAAACAGGTTTTAAATAAATTAAACTTAAACATTAATGCGGGTGAAATGGTGAGCCTAGTAGGTCGCAATGGCGTTGGTAAAACGACATTAAGTAACATTATTACTGGCTTTCTTCACCAAAGCTCGGGTGATTTGGTTTTGAATGGTCATTCGATTAATGAGGCGTCGATTAAAGAACGTGCCGATCATATTGGGTATGTCTTGCAGGATCCTAACATGATGATTTCAAAGAATACTGTTTCTGAGGAAGTGGCGCTAGGCCTGACTTTGCGGGCAGTTGCTCCAGATGAAATTGAAAGGCGCGTTGCTGAAACGTTGAAGGTTTGCGGCTTGTTTGAGTTTCGTCATTGGCCAATCTCGGCGTTGAGTTTTGGTCAGAAAAAGCGGGTCACGATTGCCGCAATTTTGGTTTTGAATCCGGAGCTACTGATTTTAGATGAACCAACCGCGGGTCAAGATTGGCAACATTATACAGAGATGATGACATTTATTCGTGACTTAAATCGTAAAATTGGTATTTCGGTGATTTTTATTACCCATGATATGCATTTAATGATGGAATATACAGATCGCGTTGTGGTGCTAAATAACGGTGTGATTGCTTATGATGATCAGCCGATGAAACTCTTCGCAAATTTGGATCTCTTGAAACAGGCGTCATTAGTGGAAACGAGTTTGTTTACATTGGCGCAACGGATCAAAGTTGATCCAGAAGCTTTGATTGCGAGCTTTATCAATCAAGAAAAGGTGGTTCAGACGAATGAATAACAATGTTTTGATTGGTTATAAACAACGTGATAACTTTGTGGATCATTTGACTGGAACAACCAAATTAATTGGTTTGATTGCGTTATCCGTGATTGGAATGGTGAGCTTTGACACTCGTTTTTTACTGGTGTTGACGATTGGTTCATTGGCGTTATTTCGGCTGTCTGGGATTAAATTTCATGAAGTTTCTTTTATATTGAGCTTTATTACGGCGTTTTCAGTGTTGAATCTAATTGCAGTGTATATATTTGGACCGCAGTATGGTGTGCATTTGTATGGGTCGGAGCATGTGATTTGGCAGGGAGTGGGCCCGTACAATTTGACGTGGGAGCAGCTGTTTTACGAGTTTAATTTGTTTTTGAAGTATATTTTTACGGTGCCGTTGGCGTTGGTGTTTTTGATGACGACGAATCCGAGTGAATTTTCATCGAGTTTGAATAGAATTGGGGTTTCGTATCGGATTAGTTATGCGGTGTCATTGGCATTGAGGTATATTCCGGATGTGCAGAATGATTATCGTCAGATTAGTAAGGCCCAGCAGGCGCGTGGAAATGAGATTTCTAAAAAGGGAAAGTTGACGCATAGGGTGAAGGCGGCGGCACAGATATTGTTGCCGTTGATATTTACGAGTTTGGATCGGATTGAGACGATAAGTCAGGCGATGGAATTGCGTCGATTTGGAAAGTTGAAGAAGCGCAGTTGGTATGCGGAAAAGCCGATGAAGAGAAGTGACTTTGCGGCGTTGATGGTGATTGCGTTGGTGGTTGTGATTGGGATTTGTTTGTTTAAGCTGAATGCGGGAAGATTTTATGACCCGTTTAGGTAAAAGTGAGCGAGAGAAAGCGGTAAGAAAGGACCCATAAGGGAACCGGATGCGGGATCGCAATCCCGCGGGAGGTTTTCTTATGGGTCCTTTCTTGCTTTCTCGAGCTGTCCTAAGGCTCAGCGGAAAGCAGCAGGCGAAGACCGGATGCGTGCCGTAAGCGGGGGACTCCCCGCAGTAGGCAGGCTTATATTTTCCCTTTTATCGTTTTGCCGAGCTGTCCTAAGGCTCGGCGGAAAAAGGCAGGCGAAGAACCGGATGCGGGATCGCAATCCCGCGAGAGGTTTTCTTATGGGTCCTTTTTTGCTTTCTCGAGCTGTCCTAAGGCTCAGCGGAAAGCAGCAGGCGAAGACCGTAAGGGGGGGGGAACCCCACGCAGTACGCTATGTTCAGAATCAAAACAGGCAATTTTTCACTTTTTTTAATTTTTTTGTTTACATTTGGCATCCTGAAACGTTATTAGTATATGTAAG
Organism: Pediococcus parvulus; assembly: GCF_007990205.1. Taxonomy (GTDB): domain Bacteria; phylum Bacillota; class Bacilli; order Lactobacillales; family Lactobacillaceae; genus Pediococcus; species Pediococcus parvulus. The sequence continues at coordinate 28,413 of NZ_BJWE01000017.1, forward strand.
CCGTCGCGACACTTACTAAAATGAAAAGAAAACTTGGAGGGTATCAAAATGGAAAAGAATTGGTTAAAGACTGCTATTGCAGTAACAATGTCAGGTGAAGGTCATGAAGAAGGTCTCAAACGAAGTTTCGCTAATATGCCAGAAACTGTCACTGACGATCAGATCAAAGGCTTAGGCAGCGTTCTTGAAGCAGTTTCAAACGATAAATTTGATTTTGCAACTGTCACAACTACAGAAAAAATTGTAAACAACTAAAAATAAAAAAATCCCGCTCAAAAACTACTGTGTACATCAAAAATCAAGGAGGATCCAAATATGAAACAATTAGATATGGAATTCGTAAGCAGTCTCGGCAAGGTACGTCACATTAAGTTGAAGTATGTGAATGAAGGGTTAGAGGCCCCCGCAGTAAAAACTGCAATGACACAATTAGCAGGTTTGAAATTATTCGTGAAAGATGACGAAGAATTATATGCCAAACCACAAGCTGCTAAGTATATCGAAACAATTGATACACCATTGTTTGATGATGATGCGATCAAAGCGTAATTAAATGAAAAGGGGTAAACGCATTCCGGGAACGGAGCGGTTACCCCTTTTTTGAGAGAGTTGAAAATAAAAAGTGCTTTTTTACGCCAGTTTTCAAAATTAGTGTTATAACAAGGGTGTTGGGGTATTCTAAACTAAGACAGACTACACAGCAAGCCGGAAGTGGTACTTGGTGGCTACTGAAAGATTACTGTGCTTCACCCAAAAATATAATTGGAGGTTTTTGATATGGCAGCAACAGCTTATGTAGAAAAAACCGCGCTTTTAGACACGGCAACCAAAGATATTTTTGACTGGAGTGACGATGCAACTCCATTGCGTGATGCAATGTGGGACAAAGTCATGGATAGCAACAATCATAATACCGATGCAACATCTGAGCAGGCCGCAAAGTGGGAAGACATGAATGATTCCGACTTAAAGGCTGCAGCTGAGAAGTTATTGAAGTAAAAATTGAATATTGAACGGCTTGTAAAGTTGCTCAAATTAAATAAAAGAATTAACGAAAATGTGTTATTTTCGCTAATTCTTTTTTCTATACTTTCATAAAATGGTCAGCATATATAATTAATCCAATAAACAAAAGACAAATACCGATGATGAAAAATGTTGTCCCAAACTGCAGCCAAGTGATTAAGGCCCCCACAACTGGAAACAGTGCAATCATAACTAGGCTAAACATCATGCTCATAACGCTGAGTAAGGTGGCACGTGCGTTTGATGGAATTTGTTGTTGTAAAAAATCATTGAAAATTGGTTCTACCACTGCGGTTACCAAGCCAATTAGGACAAAACAGCCGGTTAAAATAAGGATGTGTTGAAAAATACTGAGTAAGAGGCCGACAATCATTAAACAGACCAGACCAACAATGAGCCGGCGTTTCGACCAGTGATTTTCCAGTGTCGGTGCACTTTTGGCACCCAAAATGTTAAAGCAGGCGGCAATCACAATGATCATACTAATTTGCCATCCCGAAAAATGGTAGTGGGTCATGAGGGTTTGAAAATAAAAAAAGTAGGTAGTGCCAATTGCCTCATAGCAGGCCAGAAACAGCATTAAACCAGTAGTGACGGGATGACTAGTCATAAACTGCCAGCTAGTTTTCAGGATTGTGGCAAAGCTTGTCGGTGAGTCGGTTTCGCTAGTTGTTGAAGAATGAGGTTCTTGCATTCGCAAAATTGCAATAATGGCCAAAAGAGACGTAAAAATATAAATGACGTAGGTTAGTTCGAAATGCCAATGCACAAAGAATCCGGCGACAATCAGTCCCAACATGTCAGCCAGTTCATAAATGGCGTTGAGATTGGCTGTGATTTTGAGATAGTGTTTCTCTAAATGGTCGGTCTTGAGAGTCTCAAAAATGAGGGCTTCGTTGGTGCCAGAGTTCAAATTATAAGAAAATGCTTGAATGATAAACGCTAGCGCAAACCACCAAAAGCCGGCTCCCGATAAAAAGAGAAATCCAGATAGGATTGCCATGATCCGACCCATAATTAAAACTGTTTTGTAGGAAAAGCGATCGGCCAACGTCCCAGATGGTACTTCAAATAAAAGACTGGCAACGTGAAAGATGCTTTCAAGGAGACCGACTTGAATTAAGCTCATGCCATGTTGGGTCAAATAAATGACCCAGAGGCTGGTAATGCTAAAAAATGCCCAAAAACTATAATGATAGTTGGCGTGGATGGTGCGTTTAACTGATAAATGATTTGAAAATTTAGTTTCCATGATGTCACTCCTATAAGTGTGTAGCGACCATCAAAAAAGGCGAGTCGAAAGTACGATCCGCCTTAAAGAAATTCAATTGTGGCTCATAATTAAGCACGCATTTGAACGGTCGCATAGTTAGATTGAGGGTTAAAAATGGACAGACTGGTCCCGTTAGCCTTCAAAATGTACGATTCCGCACAAACGATCCCCAAAAAATCGAGGTAGTCAGCAAGATGATTAGATGTTGAAATGACTGACATAAACGTGCTCCTTTCCGTGTAAATGATAATAAAAGTGTAGCATATTCATTTTTTTCGTACAAGGTGGTTTTGGTGATTGTTAAAATTTTTGAATTTAGTGTATATTTTGAACTGAACCTAAATGGAGGACAAAACGACTTGAAAGACAAATATGAAGTTTATCGATATACTGGAATCCCAGTGGTTAAAAATCGTTCTGGTAACTATGAGTTTAAAACAGACGAGTCCGGTCAGGTAAAACCTCATGATTGGCGAACAGGCAAACATACTAAAGGCAAGTTTAAGCGAAATGGACAAGTATTTTTAACAGAAAATAATTTGTTTGTGACCGTAATCGAAGTTGAAAAAATGCCATTTAATCGCCGCCATACTGTGACGCCATTGCAACGATTCACTTCGGAATTTATTAATGAACAACTTTTAAAAACAGGCAGAAAAGCTGTGAGGAATCTTCAAAATGATTAAATGGTCAGATAAAAAAATTAAAGAGTTTCGAGTCACCTTACTAAATTGGTATGATGCCAATTGCCGTGACCTTCCCTGGCGTCAAGATCATGAACCTTATCACATTTGGGTTTCAGAAATCATGCTCCAACAAACACAGGTAGCTACGGTAATTCCGTATTATCAACGTTTTATGAAGCAGTTTCCAACGATTGAAGCGCTGGCGCAAGCGCCCGAAGATCAATTACTGAAAGCATGGGAAGGCCTGGGCTACTATTCCCGGGTGCGCAATATGCAGCGAGCCGCTCAACAACTATTGGCAGATTATGACGGTCAGTGGCCGCAAACTAAAGCCGAATTACAGGAACTCGTTGGGATTGGACCATACACGGCGGGTGCCATTGCGAGTATTGCGTTTAATCAACCGGAACCCGCAGTGGACGGCAATGCGTTTCGGGTATTTTCTCAACTTTTAGAAATTGAAGCAGACATTACGAAACCGCAAACGCGTGGTATATTTGAGGATGCAATTCGCCACATTATACCTGCTGATCGGCCAGGTGATTTTAATCAGGCTATTATGGATTTGGGCGCGAGCTTTATGACAGCCAAGAATCCAGATAATGTCCATTCACCAGTTCGAGAATTTAATCAGGCGTACATAGATGGGCGTGTGGCTGAATTTCCAGTCCGTTCGAAACGCTTGAAACCAGTTGATAAACACTACTTTGCGTTAGTTTTGCAAACCCCTAAAGGTTACCTTTTTCAGCAACGTGCCAGCAATGAACTACTAGCCAAGTTGTGGCTATTTCCGCTGATAGATACAGATCAGTTAAAAGTGGAGAATCCTGATTTGACTGATGACATGGTTATCGAAGCCGCTGAAAATAAATTTCTGGCCGACACTGAAATTAAAGCTGACCTTCAATTCGTGGATGCACCGATTGTAAATCACACGTTTACACATCAAAAGTGGCACGTCACATTAGTAAGTGCTGAACTTCAGAATCAACCAGACTTGAGTCATTTTGCTGGTCAGGTGGTCCCTGTCGAGAAACTGGCGACGATGGCATGGCCGACACTGCAAAAGAAACTGTGGACAGCCTATGAAAAACGGCAAATTAAGTTATTTTAAACAAGAGGGATATAAGCGTGAAAACTTTAATTATTGTGGCTCATCCAAAATTGATTGAGTCTGGAACTCAAAAATTCCTAAAAACTAGTCTCACTAAAATGGAAGATGTGACGTGGCATGTATTGGACGTGACCCAACCTCATTTTGATGTGGCTGCTGAACAGGCTTTGCTACAAAAACATGATCGGATTATTTTTCAATTTCCATTGTATTGGTATAGCGCACCGGCTGTTTTAAAACAGTGGGAAGATGAGGTGTTAAACCGTAATTTTGTATACGGAACTCAACGTGCACTAGCTAAAAAGGAACTGGGCATTGTCGTTTCCACTGGCGATCCTCAGCGTGGTTTTGTAGCTGGTGGGGATGAACAATTCACCTTGTCGGAATTATTACGTCCCTACCAAGCGTTGGCAAATAAAGCTGGTATGACTTATTTACCTCCGTTTTCAATCTTTCAGTTTGCTTATTTAACTGAGACGGCGAAACAACGGTTGGTCATTGATTATCAACAATATATTACCAATGCTGAATTTCAAAATTTTCATGGACGTGAGTTATGGTTTGAAGATCAACTCAAACAAAAACTAGCAGATTCACCTGATTCGCAAAAATTAACACAGATTTTGACGGCCATTCAGGATAATCGGGAAGATTTGGAAGAATTGGGTTGGACACTTTCAATGATCAAAGATGACGAGGATGAGTAAATTGGATACCAATGAATGGGTAGAAGCACAATTAAAAGAGTTATCGAAAATGAGTAAACAGTATGAGGATCGGGCCTTTTATCTAGCCTTACTCGATTTAGTTGAAGAGCAGCAAAAACGTTTAATTCAAAGTCAGGGTGAGGTTGATGGTCGAACTTGGAATCCAAGCAAATGGTAGTTTATCGAAAAAAATTTAAATTATAGCTTGATTAAAAGAATTAAAATGGTATGATAAAAACACATCTTCAATTCAAGGGAGTTTTAATTATGAAAATTAAACCACAAACTCAATTGAATAGCAGTCGTTATTACTTTTGGTTTTTCCATGTGTGATTTGTGGGAGCCAAAAGCGTTTTAGAGTGAACTAAAACCGGCCGCACAGATCACGTAAATGACTGTGCGGGGGTATAAAAGTGTTACTGAACCCTTTTCAGTCATTAATCGTGACTGGGAAGGGTTTTTATATTTTATGAGGAGGAAGAGACATGAGTAAATTGATTGGTCACATGAAAAAAGAGTTAGCAGAGTTAAAGCCTTCAGATATTTTGGCGTTTAATCAGGAAATTGCGGAGATTCCCGATATTGTCAAACTGACGTTAGGGGAACCTGATTTTAATACGCCGGAGCACGTTAAAGCTGCTGCAATTCGAAGTATTGAAAATAATGAAAGCCACTATACTAATTCGCGGGGGACGTTAGGATTGCGTAAAGCAGCTGCCAACTTTTTGAAACAAAAGTATGCATTGGATTACAAACCAGAGTCGCAAATCCTAGTCACAACGGGTGCCACCGAAGCCATTTATTCGTCGTTAACTGCAATTTTGAATGCGGGCGATACGGTAATTGTGCCAACGCCAATTTTCCCATTGTATATTCCGATTACGATGTTAAATGGTGCCAAGCCAATCTTCGTGGATACCTCCGATAATGGATTTATTCTTTCACCAGAGAAGTTGGCTGCCGCGATTGAAGCAAATAAGGATACGGTAAAGGCCGTTGTCCTTAACTTTCCTAATAATCCAACCGGCGTAACCTATCAACGTGAGGATCTCGAAAAAATCGCGGCCGTTATTGCTAAATACGATATTTTTGTCATTAGTGACGAAATATATAGTGAGCTAACTTATGAAGGAACCCACGTTTCAATGGGGACCATTTTGCCAGAACAAACCCTTGTTTTAAACGGCGTTTCCAAGTCACACGCGATGACCGGTTGGCGAATTGGATTGTTGTGTGGACCAGCGGATGTGATTACTCAAATCGGCAAAGTGCATCAATTTGCGATTACTTCGGCAACCACAAACGCCCAAGCTGCGGCTCAAGAAGCGTTTGAAAACGGGATGGATGATGGGCAGAAAATGCGCGCCGTTTATCAAACCCGGCGTGATTTATTATTAGAAGGTCTGACTAAAGCCGGGTTCACCTGTGCGAGTCCTAACGGGGCATTCTACCTATTTGCCAAAATTCCAGCAACTTTGAATCAAGATAGTTGGAAGTTCTGTTACGATTTGGCTAAAAAAGCAAAAGTGGCTGTGATTCCGGGAGCTTCGTTTGGTCCTGGTGGTGCTACGTCCGAATTAGCTATGCAGCTAGCACGGAAGATTTAAAAAAGGCAATTAGTCGTATTCAAGACTATGCAGCAAAACAGGCGTTATCAACTGTCAACTAACACATAATACGATGAGTGGTCGATATGGATCAGATTAAAACCAAGAAAATTAGTAAAGAAGTTGTGATGAATACCTTAAACGGATTATCAATTGGAATTATTGTGGCGTTAGTCCCAAGCGTGTTATTGAATCAATTGTTAACTGCCCTATTACCAGTATTTCCAGCGGGCAGTAGTATTATGATGATGACGAATGCCGCGATGGTATTGTTACCAGCAGTGAGTGCAGTGTGCGTGGGGATGCTGGCTAAATTTTCACCGATTCAAACCACTTCAATTGCCTTAGCCGCGGTGATGGGAGCTGGCAATTTTAAAGTCGGTACCAACGGATTTTTAGTGAGCGGTACAGGAGATGTGATCAATATTGCGATCACCATTATGATTGGTTACGTGCTGATTTTGTTATTAGGCAAACGGCTAAAAGCTTACACGATTTTATTAATTCCAACTTTAGTGCTGGTGATTGCCGGCGGAATTGGGATTTTAACGTTGGGTCCCGTTAGTGGGATTACAAAACTTCTCGGTATTGGAATTATGCAATTAACCAGTTTACAGCCATTACTGATGGGTGTTTTATTAGGAATTGTTTTTGCACTTTTAATTATTTCACCAATTTCATCGGTCGGTATTGCTGCAGCTATCAGTATTCATGGCGTGGCAGCTGGTTCAGCAAACTTAGGGATTGTTGCAGCGGGATTTGCCTTGGCAATCTATGGGTGGAAAGTAAACTCAGTAGGGACTTCCTTGGCCCACTTCTTGGGATCACCAAAGATGCAAATGGCAAACATTATGTCACGCCCAAAATTAATTGTGCCAATTATGATTAACGCTGGAATTTTGGGTGGCCTCGGGGCTGTCTTGAATATTCAAGGAACTGCAATGAGTGCTGGCTTTGGTTTCTCCGGATTAATCGGACCTGTTGCCGCACTTAACGGGATGGAACAAGTTACAGCTGGCTCGATAATTTTGGTAACCATTATGTTTCTTGTGTTACCAATTGGATTAGGATTGGTCAGCAATTACCTGTTTGCAACGAAACTCCATTACTACGAAAACAGTGATTTTGAGTTGAATTACGCTTAAAAAAATTTTGAAGTTCAGATTGAGTAGCCTCTATAAACGAAAAAAACGGTGTTCAAATTCTTATCTAGAGATTTGAGCACCGCTTTTTATTAATCAATGGCCAACAGTTATTTGTAACTAAAGCTATTGGCTTATATTGAATGTATAAATTCACATTCGTTAAACGTTCGTTGGATTATCAACAAGACATTCGTAGATAAAAGAAACAGCATCGTTAGAATTTTGAGTTGTGTTCATATATCTCGTCTCCTTATTTGAATAATTAAAACAGTATGATAACCATTGACATACATTCTAATCACTTTATAATTAATGCCAACACATTTTATAAAGAAGGAAATTATAATGGCTAGTTATATTATAAATGATAAGAATTTTGATTGTTATGAGGTTATTCATGGAGAATTTTTTGACTGTATGAACGAGTTCTTATCAAATGCCTAAAAAAATATGTGATGTCTATGACCCGTTATTACCTACATTACTAATATCAATTCACAAGATATATGTCAAGCAAATTTTAAGCGGCAAAAAAGTCATTGAATATAGAAAAAAGTTTTTTAATGATCCGTTTCAAGCCTTTGTTTACACTACTGGAAAAAATGGTGGTATTGAAATGTTTGTCAAATGCGATGCCCCAATTATAGATAATGCACATAAGTTAGCTACGATCGGGGAAACGATTCAACACGATAATTACGGTGATATATTTGATTACTTCAAAGAAAAAAATACAGGATATATTATTCCGATTATTGAAGTTTACCAGTTTAAAAAGGTAGACCTTCAATATTTACGTACAGAATTACCGG
>NZ_BJWE01000018.1 GCF_007990205.1 Pediococcus parvulus
TTGGTCGTTTCAGTCTTTACTGCACTACTTGAGGTACTGGTAGCTGCTGATGAAACAGGGCTCTTCGTATCACTAGTGCTGTTTACAGTGGCGGCAGTTAAGTTCCCTGAGGTGGTATCAGCATGAACTGCTACCGTTGATACCCCACCGAAGACAAAAAAAGACAGTGTAGCAATTGCGGCAAAAACGAATTTTTTGCCATCTTTATACATTTTATAATGTAATTTCTTTTCTCCCATTATAAATTCCTTCCCGCTCAATTATATTGAGCTAACCTACTTTTAATTATATATTTAATTATATACTTGTAGAATAGAATAGCATGTTAATTCTGCAAAATAAAGTACTTTTTTGTAATAGTCAGGGAGATATCATGAATCAGTCAACTTTTCAGCTACTTGGTAATGTTGCTTCAGCAGATTTCTACCTTTGTGAAGGCAGCGATATTACTTTAATATCTGATAATAATGCCTATAATATGAAAGCTTTAGCCCAAGAAGCGCTTAAACTGCGTGTTCCTAATTCTTTGACCGTTATTGATCTAAACAACTTCTACGTTGGTATGATCCCTATTGATCATAATCAGATATTGACCATGATTCCTCATATTAACACCACCATTATCCCATTCAATTATCAGGAAATCACTAATTTTATCGGGTCTAGAATTTTTGGTGTTGGAAAGTATTTCCATTCCAAAAGTACTAGGCCCTAATTTAAAAAGCCATTGATAATGGATCAAAAACGGCCAATAGGGTATACCCTATTGGCTATTTGTGCTTTTAGAAAACTGTATACTTTGTTTTAGGTTTTTTTGCTAGCAGTAAAGATCCGGTTATATGTTTTCCCACCCAAGTCTTTATAAATTATAATTATACTGATTCTGTCATCTGTTGATTGAAAATTACTAAGGGTTTTAGTTATTTCTTCCATTTCAAGTGAATACGTTTGGGAAGACTCGCCGCTTTCTAATCGTTCGAATTTAGAACATTTAGGGCTTTTGGGAAGTAAAAGCAAAGATTCATCTGTGCTACTAATTATTTGGAACCCTGCTAAGGCTACCCAAATTGTCACATTTGAAGTATTTATGGCACTAATTTTCCATTCTGGTAAAAAAGAAGTACTCAGCTGTTGTAAAATTATTAATCTTTTTTGGTGATCTTTATGGTAGAAGTAAATTGTTGAGAAAACTGCCACTAAAGTTCCAATCGCAGATATCCATTGTAACAAAGAACCGCTCTTATAAATCCATCTCATAGTTCCTGCCTTATGAAAAAAAATACTAGTTAATAGAATACCAATTAGTACTCCTGTAAAAGAGAAAAGCAGATCTTTCTTTAATAATCCATTTTTCCATAAAAAGGTAATTCTTTTAAAGATTTTCATTTTTTATTTCACCTGCAAATAATTTTAGGTTTTATAAAAAGGCAGATTGCAAGAAATAACTTGAACGAATTTAATGACGTAAATTAAGCAAGAAGATCTCGATTGGTGTATGCCAATTAAGACATTTAAGTGGCCGTGAATTCAAATACCAATTAATTTGAACCAATTGGTGATCACTTAGTTCTTTAATGGCTTGGCCCTTGGGAATAAAGCGCCGCAAAACTCGGTTACGGTTCTCATTACTGCCTCTTTCATGCGGTGAATAGGCATGGGCAAAATAAACCTGTGTACCAGTTCGCCGTTCAATTGTCTGATAGTTAGCGAACTCTTTACCATGATCTACGGTAAGCGTCTTGAAGTTGACTAGCTAGTTCAAGTACGGCTTGAGTCATGGACTGACTGTCGCGACCATGGAGCCGTTTAACAATTGTCAGGCGACTCTTACGCTCCACAAAAGTAGCCACAGCTTGACCTTTACGTTTACCAGAAAGTACGGTATCAGCTTCAAAGTGGCCGAATTCCTGGCGAGTTTCGACTTTATGAGGACGCTCCTCAATGGAGCGGCCGTGATTGAACGTACCACGCTTTTCTTTAGCACGATGACGACGAATTCCATGATCAGGCAAATCGGGCAACTGTATATCAAGCCATCCTTGATCAATCCAGTTATAGACCGTCTTGTAGGCAATCCCCACCACATGGGCAACTTGTTCAGGGGACCACTTCTGGACTTGAATCTTTTCCTCGATCAAGTGTTTAAGGTTTTTAGTGAGCGAAGACTTCCGCCCCCGTTGACTAACCTTTCGTTCAAAGTCAGTTTGCGCTAGCCCAGCCTGGTACTCACTATTTAGCCGGTGAAGTTCGTTAAAGATGGTGGTCTTACTAAAGCCTAAGTAGTTAGCGATGTATCGCAAGGAACGTCCTTCATTATGAAGCGTTTCAATGACCACACGGTTCTGGAATGATAAAATAGTGGTGCTCATCAAGGTCCTTCTTTCTAATGGATTGTGTGGTAACACCATTAAAGACCTTGATGGGTTTTTCTGTCCACTTAAATGTTCAACTTAAATTTTACAATCTGCCAAAAACAAAGCATTATTTTTATATTAAAACAGACAATGCCTCATTTCTAGACTGGAAATAGTCAGATAAGTGGTTTTAAAACAACAAATTGAAACTACCTCTTGCTTAATGGAAGCAGTTTTAACCTCCAACTGGGATCTTGATTTAATGTACTTGACAGGTGTAAGTGCCTTCCGAATCGGGTGCTAAAGTTATTAGTAATCATTATGCTTTTTGGGGTTCATCTGATTAGTTCCTTATATCATAGTGATATAGAAATCTCATCGATTATTTTATCTTAGGTTAAGGGCCTAGATTCCTGTATAACGGTAGCCTGCAGAGAAGTTAAAGCGATGGCTATTTCCGATCGGAAATTGAACGGATATGACTTGATCAACTCAATCTAATTTATAAACGGATCAATCAAATCATAGAATTCAGAAATTAGTTGGTGACTTTGCTTTCCGGAATAGAAGTTTAAATTGCTTCTACTCTGTGCAAATGTAAAAGTCAGATATAACTTTGCGCGAGAAATTGCTACAAACAGTGCTCTCCTCGTTGCATCAGGATCACTTTGAAAAGTCCAGAATGCAGTGTCATCTAACGCTATCAAATAGACTGCTTTAAATTCGAGCCCCTTACTTTTGTGAATAGTCATTATAGGTATTGTGTCAACACCACGGAAGGAATTGATAGATTCAATCCATTTACCTCCGGCTTGACGCTCCATATTTAATAGCTCGATGAAGCTATCAATCGTAGCTTCAAAACTTGATTCATTAAAATACTGAGGGAAATTTGATCTAAAAAAATCTTTAGTCCAAAAATCAATAATATGCTGTACCAATTTTAAAGCTGACAATTCGATGTCAGTGATTAGTGCTGAAATTTCATGAAGAAATTTATTAAGATTTAGCTCAGCAGTGTAAAGCGTATCCTCATCCTCAACATCTGTTATCTCGCGTGATTTCAAATATAGGTCGAAAAAGTTCCCCCAATCTTCAGTAGGATTTGCTGCCACTGCAAAAATAACGGATTGTAAAACAATTTGTACAAGCGGCTCTTTTAACAAGGACTGATATTTTGATTCAACTCTTGATTTAATTCCCAACTCAGATAGTGCTGTAATGATTGGAGTGCCATATTGCGAGTCATTCTGTTTCACTAATAGTGCAATTTCGTCAGGCTTAATCCCTTGCTTTAACTTCTTCATTATATCTTGTGCAACAGAGGCCGCTTCTTCATATTCATCTTGGCTTTGAATCAACGAAATATCGCCGTCATCATTTTCCCAATTTTTAGGCCATTTTGTTTCATATTCTCCATCTTGCAACGATTGGTACATTTTCATTTGTAATTTAATGAGCCTTGGCGCAGATCTATGATTTAATACTAAGTGCAATTCATCTGAATTAAATTCGCTTTTAAAATCTGAGAAGATTGTTTTTCTAGCTCCCGCAAAATCCATAATTCGTTGTTTATCGTCACCAACAGCAGTAATAGCCGCAGTACTTGATTCAAATAATGTTTTGATGAATCGATATTGTAAATCAGTCGTATCCTGAAATTCATCCAGAAATACGTATGGATATGCAGCTTGGAAAGCTTTTTTAACAAGTGGATTAGTATCCATAATAGTTATAGCTAGTTGCATAATCATCTGAAAACTGAGGTTCGCCTGAAATCTTTTGTTACCGTGAAGTATTATCCGGCGAAACTGTTTTTCAGCATCATTGTCTACTTGTTTTAATAATGAAAAATGTCTCCAGAATGCATTTGCTTGCCGATCACGTAATGATTTACCATAAACATAATAAAAAATCTTGCGTAGCTTTCCTTCGTCTTGAACAAGGTAGTCTGCACTAGGGAGATTCGACTGTGCAAGTCCATTTCTAAATTGATCCAATATTCTCTTTGCTAGTGCATCATAGGTCAGTGAATTAAAACGATGTCTTGCAAAATCTGGACAACGTTGATTTACTCTCTCCGCTAAATTACTAGCTGAATCAGTTTTGAAACTGATTGCAAGGATGTTATATGGGTTACGACAAACGCCCGTTTCAAATAAGTAGTTTGCTTTTTGTGCGAGCATCTCAGTTTTCCCAGTTCCTGGTCCTGCAATTATAAGCAAATTTCCGTTGGCTTTTACGGCTTCACCGGCTTTATCCTCAAGTATAAAACTATCTGTAGGAATCCATTCACTTTTATTAATCATGACTTTCTGCTCCGATATTCAATTGTGTCGCTACATCTTCGCAGAGACACTTAACTACTGGTGGAATTTTTTTAAGCAATTTTTCATCTGTTAGTTTGCTCCCATCTTCATCTCCATCCAAAACTTGAATGTGCGTAGTTGGTTTCCCTCTTCCCAGAAAGAAATACACATACCATATCATTAAGGCTTTTTCTGAACTAGAGTATGATTCCCCGGCAGTAACATCAACACCGCCTTTGAGGGCAGATTTTGTCGCCTCTTCTGCGCGTTTAAGATATTCTTTGCTAGAAACGTTTTGAGGTTCGTATTCTTTTACTCTTTTTTGTTGACCGTTCTGAGTTTTAATGATTGGGCCCTCGTTACCTTTGAGCAGATGTTTGTACTCGTCTGAGTAATAAGTGAGCATTAAAAAGTCAATATCGAGAGGATTAGAAAAATAGACGTGTTTTCTTTCTAAATTTTTAAGGTACTCATCCAACTCGTTTGCATCATCCTTGTTCTCAATAAGCCTCTTTGAAAGGTTATTTAAAGCACCATCGTTAATTTCTTCGATACCGGACGGAAGCTTATCAACTTTACAGTCAATCATGTTTAACTCCCCTAAAATGTAGCTAATTCGTCCCCAACCACCACCAGTACGTTCTCGATCCAAGTCCAATAGAGTAATAAACGGAATTCCTAATTGATTCAATAGATTCCATAAATAATGCACAAATCGTCCTGCAAGTGGTACAAATGCAATACCATTTTCATCCAAGTACTCACCACTCGCTTCCAAAAAACGCGGAATTATTATTTCCTCACTTGCTCCTTCGCCAAGCACTACAAGTTGCGCAAAGTACAGTTCCGGATATACTTGTACGGCAAGTTTTACATAGCGATAGGCCTCAACTGTATTTTTATCTGGCAAGTTCAGTGATTGAATTGTTGATGTACCCTCATGCGGGTCAAGTCGAACATAACGAATTGATTCTGGATTAATACGGCTGATAATAGCTGGTGAGTGTGAGGTCAACAATACTTGACAGTTTGCTAATTCTGCCATATCTTTTAATCGTCCAACTAGTTTTCCCAATAAATGTGGTGAAATATGGTTTTCAGGTTCTTCAATTGCAACAAGAGTAAGTAACGGTGGTTGATGATCAATCAGAGGCTTTTCTTGAATGTTTTCATCTTCCAGTATAGATTGTTCAATATCTAATACGCTTGCAACATTGGATATATAGAACAACGAGCGAGTTCCATCGCCCATTTCTTCAGGTCGAAACTTATGGCCAGTTGCTTGGGAAGTGAATGTTGATTGAATTCTATTTGCTAAAGAATTCAAATTTATAGAGTCGATTGTTAAAGCAACATTCGCAAATCGTTCATCTTGATAATACTTTCGCCAATCCGCTGATAATGTTTCATTAATTCTTCTTAGACCATTTTCTTCTAATACAGTTTGGTTTAACTTAGAAAGTTGATCTTCAATATCTTCCTTAGTCTCGGCATTCCAATTAACGCTACGCACCAATCGTGCTAATAGACTGGTAGATGCTACACCAAGTTGTTTCTCTGGATTCCGAACTGCTGGCACATAAATCATTCTGATTAAATTTAATTCCCGCCTTGGAGCTTCCTGTTTCTTAATATTATCTGGATCTGAGTCATCAATTATAAAGTAAATTTTGGATTCTATAGCACCCTCGGCACTTCCGTCATCTACCCAATTAGCACTCAGTTGTATATGTAAGATTAATGCCCCCTGGGGTTTTGCAATACATACATGACGCAGTAGTTCTGCTTGAGCTCGATCATCACTATCGTCAAGTTGAAAATAAGTATCGCGCAACATCTTTTTTTGATCGGTAGTAACTGAATTTTCTCCTATTGGCGAATAAAAGTCGCTCTCTCTAATGTGAAGTGCAATAGAAAAGTTAGACAATTTAGATTTTGAATTAAGCAATCATGGTTTGTTCCCGGTACTCAACTGGGGTCAAGCCATTTTTGTTTCTCGAAATTCTGACATTGTTAAACCAATCCACGTAACCGTTCACCAGCTCGCGCAGATCTGAGAGCGTGTTGATCTGATACCGATTCAAGCACTCACGTTTTAGGAGGTTGAAGAAGCTTTCGATGGGCACATTATCGTGACAGTTACCTTTACGAGACATGCTCTGTGTAATGTTCATAGCCTTGAGACGTTGCTGGTAGTCCACCATTTGATATTGCCACCCTTGATCAGAGTGAAGAGTTGGTTTGATGCCTTCTTTAAGGTGATGCTCTAATTCATCAAGTGACGCTTGAATCAAAGCCTTATTGGGAGAAGCACTGACAATAGCCGCGATCACTTCACGGATGGCTTCATCTGTGATTGACGAGATATAGCCCCACTCGCCGTTGCACAGCCGTACCTGGGTCACATCGGTATGGAACACTGTGAGTGGCTGTGTGGTTTCAAACGTCTGATTCAAGATGTTAGGTGCAATGAGACCAACGTGACCTTTGTAGGAGTGATATTTGGAAGTATGTTTAGAGTAACTCACACATTTCAATCCCATATCACTCATTAGGCGTCTAATTGTTTCCTCGGCATAGTGGAAGCCGACTTTGTCTGCTTCATCGTGAATTCGACGATACCCATAAGTCTCTTTCGAACCGAAAAAACACTTCTTGATGAAGGCTTTGACCTCGGCATACTTATCAGGCTTCTTATTACGCCTAAGCCGGTCGTAATAAGTCGCTCGAGGTAAGTGGAGGGACTTAAGCAGCTCATTGAGATCGTATTGCGACCTTAACGAAGTCACGATGCCAGCCTTTACTTTCGTAGAGAGTGCTTCGGTGAATTCTTCGTCAGGGTCGCGAGTGCTTTTAAAATATCACGGTCCAATTCAGCTTCGTGCAGCTTGCTTTTAAGCTCCAGAATTTCTTGCTTATACTTCTCCTCTTGCGTTGACTCGAGCTTCTTGATTGGTTTGATTTGCTTGTGCTTACCCATAGGCGGCCTTCCTTTACGCTGCGCACGTAAACCGGTAACTCCTTGGTCCTTTACGATACGAATCCAAGAGTTGACTTGGCTGGGGAGAGATACCGAAATGCGCGGCAGCTTGAACTCTGCTTACTTGATGTGTATGCACATACTCTACCACAGTAATTGGATGTAAGCTGATTCCTGAGACAACTTTTAAGAGAGGGTATAATGAATAAATCATCTCTCAAAAGGAAGGAATTTTTCCATGCCAACTCGTTACGACAAAGAATTCAAACAAAACATTATCAACCTATATAAGCAAGGCGAATCAGCCGCCCAACTGGCCAGAGAATATGGCATTGGCTATTCAACCGTTCATAAGTGGATCCAGGTCCAGGCCAAAACTCAATCCGGTAAATCGCCAGACGAAATCAAAGCGATGGAAAAGCGGCTGGCTTCGCTGTCTGAGGAGAACGAAATCCTAAAAAAAGCCCTGGGCTTCCTTGCGCAGAAGTAACCAATATTTTTGATTACATTCACCAAGAAAGCCATAACCACCAGGTAACTAAGATGTGCCGAATCCTCTGTGTTTCCAGAGCTCAGTATTATCGTTATCGATCCCCAAAGCCTTCAAAACGCCGGGCCGAAGATGAGGACTTAAAACAACGGATTCTGCGGATCTTTGCGGAATTCAAGCAGCGATACGGCGTTATGAAGATCCACCATGAATTGAATCTGGAACTTCAACCACTGCAGCGTCGGTGCAGCCCAAGACGGATTTCCCGGCTCATGAAGGAACTGGATATCCACTCCGTTACCGTCAATAAATGGAAAGCGGCTTCGGCTTCCAAAACCAAGGTTGAACAGCGTCCCAACTTGCTTAAGCAGGATTTCTCGACCACTGGTTTAAATCAAAAATGGACCGCTGATATGGCCTATATTCAAACGAAGCGTAATGGCTGGTGTTACTTATCAACCATCATGGATCTGCACTCAAGACGAGTTATCGGCTATTCATTCTCAAAAAAGATGGATACTGATTTAGTCTTAAAGACCCTTGAAAGCGCGGTTAAAAATCGAACCATTACTGGGGACCTGATTATCCATACGGATTTAGGATCACAGTATACCAGCGATGATTACAATCAACGTTTAACTGAACTACATATCCGCCACTTTACAGCCGTAAGGGGTGTCCATACGATAATGCACCAATGGAATCTTTTCATGCTTCCCTCAAAAAGGAATGTG
Source organism: Pediococcus parvulus (assembly GCF_007990205.1). GTDB lineage: Bacteria > Bacillota > Bacilli > Lactobacillales > Lactobacillaceae > Pediococcus > Pediococcus parvulus. Next base: position 8,868 of record NZ_BJWE01000018.1, read on the forward strand.
TTTATCCAGTGCCGGTCTTTGAGAATTATGAAACTGCCGCTGCTGTCCTTTTTGAATATGTGCATGCTTTCTACAATAGGAAGAGAATTCATAGTCCACTGGGCTACCAGACCCCCTTACAAGTTGAAATCGCAACACTTACGAGCCAAATGGCCGCCTGATTTAATGCTTTCCATGGTTCAAATAAGTTATTAATCACGATTAATGATTTATTTGAGCTGTGGAAGGTAAACGCGGTTCTGAATGTCTCTTAAAACCTGTCTCAAATATTGACTTCAATCCAGGTTGTTTCCGAATGACCACCATCCTCTCGATAGGAATCTCTCCCACGAACAGCTCAAAACACTGATTTCATAAGCTATTGATTAAGAATTGACCTGTATGCATTCACTGCTACCGGTCGATTTTTTTCGTGCAGCAATTCTCCATCAGGTAATTCGTCAAAGAAATATTTGGAAATCGCTTTCATAAGTGACCAGAAAATTTGTCTGGAATTTATGTAGCCCAATAAATCAGACGAGGAGGATAACCCAATGAGTAGTGAGCAAGAAGTGACGCGAATGTTTATTCGCTATGTACAACAAGCCCTCAAAAATGAACGAATCAATCGGTATAAGGCCTCTCTTCGGCAAATCAAGGAAATACCACTGGAGGCCTGGCTACTGGAAGAAATCGAAGATTCCTATCATCTCGATGAATTCAGGTTGACCGATGAGGAAATCGAGCATCTTGAAGACTTCATCGAAAGTGAGAAATTATCAAGAGCAGTTTCCACCCTTTCTTCGACAGATAAAACGGTCTTGTATCAATATTATTATGGCGAACTCAACGACGTCGAAATTGGCAACCGTAGTGGCAAAACAAGTCAAGCAATTAATTATCGGCGTCAGCGTGCACTAAAACGAATTCGGGTAGCATACACAAACCTGTAATGGATGCGGAGGCATATTCGATGCATTACTCAGAGATTGATAACCTAGTACCGGTTATTTTAGCAGTTCAGGAGGACGACAACAACGCTATTACGCTCTTGCTTGAATTATTTGGTCGTGTTATTGACTACGAGGCCAGATACGGGCACCGGCATATTGATCCGGATTTGAGGCAAGAGCTTCAAATCAAACTGATTTACATTGCAAAGTGTTTCGATGTTGAGAAGCACCTTGCAATGTCTTCAAAAAAAATCGGTCAGAAAAAAACATAAACTTTTTTCGCCATCTCTTTCATTTCAACCCGCTTTCGTTGTCTGTATATACGAAGCGGGTTTTTATTTTCCCGCCAACGTTCTTTGACAACTGAATGGCATCGTTCAGCAACGTATGCCTCACAACGCCATGACCTCTCACGAGCGAGCGATTAACCAGTAGGCTGGATACTTGCACGTCACCCTGACGAAACAAGGGAGAGAGGCTCTCTTTAAAATCCTCGATAGCCGGTTGGAACCGGGCTGAATGATGACGAAACACGTATTGTTTTTTGCACCGGGTATTGTTGCACGTAACTTTTGGATGGTAGACTGGAGCATCGGTACGATCCGTGCTCCCCGGAAAGGAAAGAATATGGTTCACGTGATCACGATGACGAAACACGAACTGGTTGCTCTTGGGTATGGTGCCTCACGCGCACAGGACATTATTAGACGCGCTAAGCTGCTGATGGTACGCAAAGGTGTTGCCTACTACAAAAGCCCGAAGCTCGGACGCGTACCGGTAACTGCTGTTGAAGAAATACTGGGTCTCCAAATTAGCACGCGCACGTTGGCGGAACTCGCCAAAACCATGCAGCACTCCGAAGCAACAAAGGAGAAATAAAACATGGCTACAACTAAAGACCCAATCAAAACACGCAAGAATGGTACTTTCTACTTCCGCGCCTACCTCGGTGTTGACCCTAAAACAGGGAGAAGATCCAGAAGCAGGTTGGTGGCTTCACGACACGTCGTGATGCACGCAAAGCCTACAAGGAAATGGTCGGTGGCAGTGTAGAGAAAGTTGTCGCGGAACGTGACCAACAACACATTCAATTCAAACAATTCTGGGAAGAATTCTTTCTTCCGTGGTACAAGAACCAAGTGAAGCCGCAAACCTACGACAGTCGGCGTTCCAGTTTGAAGCACTTCAAGATGTTTGAGCACATGTACATGGACAAGATTAAGCCGGTGGACATACAGAAATGGCAGAACCAAATGACCTGTCAAGTAAGTAAAAGTTACACTCGCTTAGTCCAATGCATGCTATCACGCGTCTTTCAACGAGCCATTGTACTCGGCTTCATGAATGAAAACCCCACCAAGACCGTCGGCAACGTTAAGAAAGTGAAGAACCAAGTGGACTTCTGGACGAAGGAAGAATTCGAGGCGGTCATTAAGACCTTCTATATCGAAGACTTCTACCAGCACTTCTGCTTCTTCACTCTCTGGTTTCTGTTAATGACTGGTATGCGCATTGGTGAAGCAACCGCCCTGCAATGGGACGACATCGACTTTGAGGAAGGCACAGTTCGGATCAACAAGACGCTGTGGTTACGCAGCTACACGAACTACTCCTTCTCCACACCGAAGACCAAAGCCAGCAATCGCACGATTCCACTGGATGCAAAAACGCTTGAGCTTGTCTCCGATTGGAAGAAAGCACAAGCGCTTGAGTGTAAAACTGATTTTGTTCTATCGTTCAACGGCGTTCCTACTCGCCGGGATCTGGTCATGCGAATCATCAAGCGGCATGCAGCTCTGGCAGGAGTCCATCGCATCCGCGTTCATGCTTTACGGCATTCACATGCTTCGCTATTGATCAGTCTGGGTGAGAACCCACTGGTGATTAAAGAACGCCTCGGCCACGAAGATATTCAGACGACGCTCGGAACTTACGGGCATTTATATCCGAATATGAACTTTGAGGCCGCCAAACGGCTGAATGGTCTAGTCGAAATTTCGACCGCTAAATCAGACGTGGCGCAGGTTCAAAACAACGGTGTTACCGCTGGACTTGTACCAGAAGTTGCACGATAGTTGCACGAGCGGGGTAGTCAGTCATCAGAACGTTGATATGTCAACGTTTATAAGCGAATTCTGTTTATTCCCATTCGACTGTTGCTGGTGGCTTGCTCGTGATATCGTACACGATGCGATTAACATGATCGACTTCGTTTACGATGCGAACGGAAATCTTTTGCAAGACATCCCAAGGAATGCGGGCAAAGTCTGCCGTCATTCCATCAACTGAGTCCACAGCACGAATGCCAACTGTGTAATCGTAAGTTCGGCCATCGCCCATGACACCGACACTCTTGATGCCTGGTAATACTGTAAAGTATTGCCAAATATCACGGTCTAAACCGGCCTTTTTGATTTCATCACGTAAAATCCAGTCACTATCACGCACAATGTTTAATTTATCTTCAGTAATTTCACCAAGAACCCGAATGCCTAAACCGGGACCTGGGAATGGCTGACGCCAAACTAAATCGGATGGCATCCCTAATTTCTCACCCAAATCACGAGCTTCATCTTTAAACAAAGTCCGTAAGGGTTCAATCAAAGTGAAATGCATATCCTTTGGCAAGCCACCCACGTTATGATGAGACTTAATTGTTTGCGCGGTATCCGTGCCACTTTCAATCACATCAGTGTACAAAGTTCCCTGTGCCAAGAAATCAATACCATCAAGCTTTTGAGCTTCATCATTGAACACTTGAATAAATTCGTTACCAATAATCTTACGTTTCTTTTCAGGATCAGAAACACCGACCAGTTTGTCCATAAAACGTTTTTGAGCGTCAACTTTGACAACGTTCAAGCCGAACTTGCCTTCCAAGCTATCCATCACTTGTTTAGCTTCACCTTTACGCAACAGGCCGTGGTCTACGAAAATACTGGTCAACTGATTGCCAATGGCTTTGTGCAATAACACGCCAACAACACTGGAATCCACGCCACCAGAAAGACCAAGTAAGACCTTACGATCACCGACTTCTTCACGAATCTTTTTGATTTGTAAATCGATGAAATCATTCATTGACCAGTTGGCACTCGCTTCACAAACATCAAAAGCAAAGTGTTTCAGAATTTCATTGCCATACTGGGTATTGCGAACTTCCGCATGAAACTGGATGCCATAGAATTTCCGTTTAGGATCTTCAATGGAAGCAATGGGACAGTTCTTGCTGGTGGCAACTGAAGTGAAACCATCAGGAACTTGTTTGACTAAATCACCATGACTCATCCAAACGGTTTGGTGACTTGGTAAGCCTTTGAATAAAGGTGTTTGGGCGTCAGTCACATCGATGTCAGCATGACCGTATTCACGGTTGTCGGCTGATTCGACCTTCCCACCAAGGTTGTAAGCCATGAGCTGCATGCCGTAGCAAATTCCAAGAATGGGAATGCCAAGTTTGTAAATTTCAGGATCAACACGAAAAGCGTCGTCATCGTAGACACTGTTAGGGCCACCGGAAAAAATGATCCCTTTGGGGTTGATTTTTCGAATCTCATCCGCGGTGATGTTGTGGGAAAGGAGAACGGAGTAAACGCCAAATTCACGGATCCGGCGTGTGATGAGTTGGTTGTACTGACTTCCGAAATCCAAAACAATGATTTTGTCGAATTGCGACAAATCTAAATTAGCCAAGTTGTTCACCTCATGATTAGAGAGAGTGTCAAAAATAGCGTTTAGCTTCTGAGCATAGCCTAGATACTCGAATGATTCGCTTTTGGAATCGTTTGAGTATCGTAGCTAAGCGGAAGAAGCTGCTATTTTTGGCACGTTTACTCTATAAATTTTTTTAAAAGTTAAGTTACAAAACATCTACGTCAATTCTATCTATAATAAAGCTTAAAGTAAAGCCAGTTTGAAATGTAATTATTCCAAACTGGCTTACTAAACACTAATATTTCCGTAAATAAACGGCATCCATTGCATGATGTTCAACCTTATGCAAAATCAGATTGGCACGGGAACGCGTTGGGAGGATAAATTCATCCAAATTAGGCAGATCCACACTTTCCCAAACTTTCCTGGCTTCCGCAAAAGCTTTTTGTCGGGGCCATTGCGCAAATTCATAATAGTAGTCCTCTGGATTATGAAATGCGGTATCCAACAAGATTCCGAATCGTTCCAAGAACCATTTTTCAATTAACTCTGGATCCGCATCCACATACACGGACCAATCAAAGAAATCACTGATATAAATGGTTTGATTGGAAGGTAACTGTAAGACGTTAATTCCTTCAACGATCAAGATATCCGGATTATCCACCGTTTCAAACTTGCCCGGGACAATATCGTAGCTTTGATGCGAGTATAGTGGAACCTGAATTCTGGCCTGGCGGTTTTTGACGGCGCCCATAAAATCTAAGAGGCTCGGCATATCATAACTTTCTGGAAAACCTTTGCGATCCAGAATTCCTCGTTTTTCCAATTCAGCATTAGGAAACAGAAACCCATCGGTGGTAATTAACTGAGAATGTAATTTCGGAAAGAAATTAGTCAGCAACACTTGAAGCAAACGTGCCGTCGTACTTTTACCAACGGCCACGCTTCCGGAAATGCCAATCACAAATGGTACGCGTTTTTCAGGTAAATCCAAAAAATCGGTTTTCGTAGCTTGCCACGCTTGAAAGCTTCTGAATTTCTTAATTAACAGGTGAACTAATGGCACGTAAATATCCTGCACATCCTGCAAAGAAATACGATCATTTAACGCTTTAATCGCCTTCAGTTGCTGACTTGATAGCGGTAATTTTGCTTCAGGAGCTAATTTTTTCCAATCATCTTTTAAAAATCGATAGTAACTTTGATCTTCTTCTACCATTTTTATTTCCTCAATGACTCATTATTCCAAGGTATACAGTTTGGCACCCACCCGGTCCAACAAACGTGACATCTTTTCAGTTGCCACAATTGTTAAACGATGCATTGCTCGAGAACAAATGGTGTACAGCAACTGCCGTTCATCTTCATCATGGTAAGTGGCGTCAGATGCATCCCAAACAATCACTGCATCAAACTCAAGTCCTTTAGCTAAGAAAGATGGCACGACGACAATTCCTTCAGCTAAACGTTGATTTTCAGTTCGAATTAACGTCACTTTTTCGCCAGCTTCACGCAAGCCGTTAGTAATCTCTTCACATGCAGCTACTGATTTGCCAATAATAGCAGTTGATTCGCCGTCTTTTTCGTTTTGACGGAGTTGGTGTTGCACACGGTTAATTGCGTCCCTTGCCTTCGATTTTACGCTAACTACTGGCAACTCACCTTCCCGTTGAAAGGCTTCAATTGCCTCACCGTTTGTTAAAATTTCTTTAGTGAAGTCTGTAATTTGTTGTGTTGAACGGTAAGACTTCTCAAGTTGAATCACACGGGTCTTATCCTTATCAAACATTGTGGAAAGTTCTGCCAGCAAGGTCGTTGTATTTTCATTACTGTAAATTGACTGGTTCAAATCCCCTAACAACGTGAACTTAGCTCGTGGATAGTTGAACTTCAAGTAAGCCAACTGGAAGGCTGTGTAATCTTGAATTTCATCAATAAACACGTAACGCATATCCCGTTCACCCTTTTTACCCACAATTAAATCATACAAATAGAGGTAAGCTGAAGTGTTATTCAGGGAGATGGCATGTTTCTTCAGGCCTTCAATCGTTTCATCTACATAGGTCCGCCAATCGGATGCCGTTAAGCCAAACTTATCTAAACGCACTAAATGAGGAACGCTGCGCAAAAAGTGCACGTATTGCGCATTAATATTGAGAAAACGATTGTGCACAATTGCGTTACGAACTGGTTGAAGTGCTTGGATAACTAATTTCCGGGCCAAGAATTTAAACTCTTTATCACTATCATCAAACTCTCGTGGCTCGCCACCATACAGTTTTTCCAGATCTTCATGATTTAGGGATTGAACAGCTTGTTCCGCCCATTTAGAACGAACTTCACCGCCAATTCGATGATTCAAAGATTTCAATAGAGTTTCTTTGGTCGCATCTAAACGGTTTCCTAAATGGTAGTTTTCATTAAAACTGTAGTAAATATCATGTAATTTATCTTGATCTGCAAATGGCTTTTCTCTAAACATGAGGTTACGGAACTTCATGTCCGCTGTTTCCAAATGTTTGCCATATTTAGTGACCTCATTAAAGTAAACCAGGCTGTTTTCTAGACGGCGAATCTTCTTGGAAACTGGATCTGTTCGGCCTTCAAAACGTTGTTGCAACGTTTCTACTTCCATGTTCGGGATACGGCGTTTTGTAAATTGATAATAAGTCATCTGAACCATATTATGTTCGCCAAGTTCAGGTAGCACTTGATCGACATAGTCATTAAAAATTTGGTTTGGTGAAAACATAATGACCTGGCTAGCGTTCAAATTGCCTCGGTAGCGGTAAAGTAGGTAGGCTACCCGTTGCAAAATAGCCGCTGTTTTACCAGATCCGGCAGCTCCCTGCACAAATAACAGATCAGAATGTGTATCACGAATAATTTGATTTTGTTCTTTTTGAATTGTGGAAACAATACTTTTCATCTTGGTATCAGAAGAGTTGCCCAACGCATTTAACAACATTTGATCGCCGATAGTTTCATCGGTATCAAAAATCGTGACGACTTTCCCATTTTCAAGAGTAAATTGCCGTTTTAATTTGACGTTCACTTCTTGTGTACCATCTGGTGTTTCATAGGACACATTGCCTAGTTTGCCGTCATAGTACACACTTGAAATTGGCGCTCGCCAATCATAAATCAAAAAATGTTCAGGCGTATCTGAAAATGATCCGAGACCAATATAAATGGTTTCGTCGCTTTTTTCGCCCTCTTCATGAAAATCAATGCGGGCAAAATAAGGACGCTTTTCTAAACGTTTCAAAACATCTAATTGCTGACTCGCATGGCGCCAACTATTTTGACGTTCTGACAACAATTGCTGTTGTTGGCGCACAGAAATCGCCGTATCCATCATTCCAGAATACGTACTGGTATTCATTCGAACTTCATTACTAAAGTTTTTATCAATCGCTTTGGAGTCAGTCTCCGCTGTGGTCACATCTTTGGTAGCCTTTTGAATGGCCTGTTGGATCTTGGCAATTACTTCGTCCAGATGTGCCTGTTCGTACTTTTGAATTGAATCTGTCATGAAACCCCTCCAAATTACTTGTTGTGACGATAAGTGACACAAAAATTGGAAACTTCATGCGCGCAATTTTGCCGCAAAAAAATCTAATAAATTAAGTAAACATGATACCACTCTTTTGCCTACAACTCAATCAATCTACTTCCTATATAATAAGTCAATTATCAGCCACCCTATTAAATTACTCAGAATGTTAGTGTGGAAATCGTCAAAAATATTGTTTGTCGAAATAACTTGTGCTATCCTGACTCCAATCATTATGTTCGGATGGAGGAACTTTACCATGAATTAAGTTTCGTTACTCATTATGCTATTTGCCGCCTTAATTACCCCAATGTTAATGGCGCGGTTTAAAATCACCTTCTTACCTACCGCGGTTGTGGAAATTATTATTGGCATCGTCTTAGGCCCCAGTTTGTTAAACGTGGTCCACACTACCGGAATTTTAAACCAATTATCTGATATCGGCGTGATCATTTTACTATTTTTAAGTGGTATGGAAATTAATTTCGATTTATTTAAAAAATCCCCAACTGAGCTTTCACCACTCGCACAAAAAAATGCGGCCCAAAATTCACGCTGGTCGCCAATTCTGTTGTCCACACTTGCCTACTTAACCATTATCGGCATTTCATTAGGTCTCGCTGGTATTTTTAAATGGACAAATCTTTTTTCTGACTTTTGGCTGGCAGCCATTTTATTTGCGACCATCTCGCTTGGCATTGTCATCGCGACTTTGAAAGAAAATGAATTGCTGAGTAAAGCTTTCGGACAAACGGTGCTTCTCATCGCTGTGTTAGGCGAAGTGATTCCCATGTTAGGGTTAACCTTCTACGCCTCGTTTTTTGGTGACAGCAGTAAAAGTCTCTGGTTGTTACTTTTAATTATTGTCGTGGCCGTATTTTTGCTACGGCGTTTCAAATTCTTTTTCAACTTTTTCGAACAAATTAATAAATCCACGACCCAGCTTGATATTCGGCTAGCCTTTTTCCTCATCGTAGCCATGGTCACTGTCGCTTCTTCAGTGGGTGCTGAAAACATTTTGGGTGCCTTCATTGCTGGCATTATTCTCAAGTTGTTACGCCCAAGTGAAAACACAAAAGATAAACTAGATTCGATCGGCTACGGATTTTTTATCCCGATCTTTTTCATGATGAGTGGCATCGGGTTGAACCTACGCACTTTGCTAAGTGATCCTCAAGCTTTGACGTTGATTCCCTTATTCTTTCTTGCTTACATCATTGCCAAACTTGCGATCTATCCAATTTTGAAATTACGGTTTAAAAATATGAACGCCGTTGCCGGAACGAGTTTGTCGACAGCCACCATTACGATGGTTGTGGCAATTTTGCAAGTAGCCAAAAACATGCACACCATCAACGCTCATCAGTCCGGCGCCTTTCTGTTAGCCGCCGTTTTGACATGTATCGTTTCACCATTAATTTTTAGTAAGACCTATAAACCTGAGCCGGAAGATCTCAAAAAACAGATCGTTCACTTCATTGGGACCAATATTTTCACAGTGCCAGTTGCCCAGCAACTCACTCAGGGTTGGTACGATATTCAAATGTACACAGATAATGAAAAGAATTTTCGAACCTATAACAGTGAAATTAACGCGCACCTATTGGCAAGTTTAGATGCTGAAGAACTTATTAAACAAGGGGTATTTGATACTGACATTTTAGTGGTTGGCCATTTCCGTGCGCAAGAAAACTACGAAATTGCCAAAGCCGCAAAAGCTTATGGGATTCGGCGCGTCATTGTGCGCTTTGAAGATCGCAACTTGTTAAGCGAACACGAAAAACAGCTTCGTGACCTCGGCATTGAAATCTACAACACGCCAGAAGTCAACATTGCCATGCTCCGCGGTTTAATCGAAACACCATCGACCATGCTGCTTTTGAATGAAACAGAAAATGCCATTTTTGAAGTTCAGGTCCGAAATCGAAAATATACGGGAATGGAAATAAAGAATCTGTCGTTTATTAATAAAATTACCATCAGTCAGATTTTTCGTAATCGTCACCTAATTCGGCCAGTCGGTTCAACCCAACTTGAGCTAAATGATCGCCTTATTTTTACTGGCAATAAGAATGATACCGAAGAAATTCGGCGTGAATTGGGAAAAATGAATTAATTCTCGTTACCAATAAGACAGTTTTCAGAGTTCTAGCTGAAATTTGTCCTATTTTTTGTAAGCGATGTCTTACAGCTATAGCATGATTCTTATTAAATCAGCTCATATTAAACACAAAAAAAGGCTATAACTACAGTCATGGCCTGTGATACAATAGCTTTCGGACATAAACGAGAAAGGAGAATAGATATGAAAACAGTCGAAGTTTATTTTGTGCGTCATGGTCAAACTTTTTTCAACCGGTATAACCGGATGCAAGGTTGGTCTGATTCGCCATTAACTGAACAAGGTTGGCAGGATGCTAAAGTAACAGGTCAGCGTTTGGCAAACATTCCATTCACTGCTGCTTACTCGAGCGACACCACGCGAGCATTTAACACCGCCAACACAATTGTCCATAGTAATAAATCTCCCGGACTCACTGTAAAACAATTACCAGAGTTTCGAGAAGAATTCTATGGTTATTTTGAAGGCGCTGATTCTGCGCAAACGTGGTTCCAAGTTCTGAAACCAATTAGCAAGGCCCGCAACTTTCACGATTTTTTGATGAATCACGATATTAGTGAATCTAAAAATGCTGTGAAAGCTGCCGATCCCTTCCACGACGCTGAGGATAATCAAGATTTTTGGAAACGATTGGATAAGGGCTTTAATTATTTAAAGACTCACAGTCAGGATCAAGATAAGATTTTGGTCGTCTCTCATGGCACAACCATTCGCAGCATTGTGGCTCGCTATGCACCAGACATGGATATTACAACCAGTCCCAGCAACGGTAGCGTCACAAAATTAACCATTAAGGATTCTCAAATTTCTGTTGATTATTTTAATCAGATAGAAAAAATAATTAATTAAAAATAGGAGAATTTAAAAATGAAAAACTCGCCCCTAGACACAAATAAGCACTTCATCAGCTGGCCAGTGGTGGCCCTGATGGATTTCGTGACCGTTATCGGTTTCGATGATTTAATTTACAACTTCCATAATCAAGGTTTGGCAATCGTCACAACTTGGATTATCATGTTACTTCTGTTCGTTTGGCCTTACGAAATGATGGTTGGCCAGCTGGGTTCCGCCTTTCAAAACGAAGGCGGTGGCTTATCTTCATGGATTCGCTCCACGAATGGTGATCTTGCCGGCTACATGGTCGCCTTTCTCTACTGGATTGCCGGTTTACCTTACGTAGTCGATGTTGCCAACTCTGTGGTGGTTTCCATCAGTTGGTTAGTCAAAGGCAACGGTGATTTAAACAAGTACATGTCAACATTTATGTTTGCCATTTTCACTGCAATTATTTTCCTTGGCTTCATCTGGTTCCAGCATTTATTCAAAAATAAGTCCTTGGAAATTATGAGTACTATCGGTGGTGGTGCAATGTTTGTCATGACAATCTTGTTCGTCTTGATGACGGTTGGCGCTTTGATTCATGGCCGTCATATCGAAACCCAGCCCTTCAATTTAGGCGCCTTTATCCCTAAAATTAATGGTCATTTTCTTTCCACGTTTGGCTTATTGATTTTTGCCATTAACGGTGCTGAATTGGCAGGACCTTACGTCAAACAAATGAAACACGGTAATCGTGATTTTCCAAAGGCCATGATGATGTTGTTGATTATGACTGGGTTCCTCACCGTGTTTGGATCCTTCTCATTAGGTGTCTTCTTCAATGCCCATCATTTACCCTATGATTTGAAGATGAATGGCTCTTACTACGCCTTCCAAGCCCTTGGAAAACAATTTGGCATGGGCAACGTTTTGATGTACATCTTTGCGGTGGCACAATTTATTTATATGTGTGCTCAGTTAGCCGTAATTTTGGACGCTAGCACACGAATCTTTATTTCTAATGTTTCCAAGAAATACTTGCCAAAACGCATTACGAAACTCAACGATGACGGCCTACCAATCAATGGTTACTGGTTGACCACTGCTATCGTTTCACTAGTTTTGTTCTTGAGTAACTGGCTTCCAAGTATCAACGACATGTTCAACTGGTTATTAAATATTAACGGAATTGTTTCGCCATTTGTCACAAGTTTTGTATTCTATGCCTTCATGCGCATTCGTGCTAAAAGTAAGGATTATCCTTCAGAATACCGCTTTATCAAAAACGATAAATTTGCTTGGTTAGTGGGTCTCTGGTGTTTAATTATCACCTTGGTCTTCTCCGTAATGGGAATTCGACCAACCGATGCCACTCCCGGAACTGTTTTATATACAAAAGAATTAACGTTAAACATTGTGATTCCAATTATCTTTATTGCCCTTTCAGCCGTTTTGCCTTACATGGCTAAAATTGGCCGTGAACACCTTGCTAAACAAGCTTGGTTGTCCACACCTTTGGCTTTGATCGTGTTTGTCATCATTGGCTTTTTCTTAGCCCAACATTTGACCAACGCCGGCATCGCCATTTCAATCCTTTGCTGGGCACTAAACGTGGTTTTGTTTATCATTGTTTATCAAATCGTGTTCAAACTAATTACCCGTAATCATTCAGTGAACGATTAAAGCTATTTGTTTATAACGCAAAAAGACACCTTTAAGGGTGTCTTTTTTTGCGTACGCTAGTTTTTAAATGAATGAATTGGTGCTGGAATATGACCTCCACGTGCAATGAAATCTGCAGATGAAGCCGTATTAACTGGCATTACTGGTGAATTACCAAGCAAACCGCCAAACTCCACGTTGTCACTAACTTTGGCACCGACTGCAGGAATTACCCGAACTGCCGTAGTTTTATTATTAATCATACCAATTGCAGCTTCATCTGCAATCATGGCAGCAATCGTCGAAGCTGGCGTGTCACCTGGAATGGCAATCATGTCCAAGCCTACTGAACAAACGGCTGTCATTGCTTCTAGTTTTTCTAAATTCAACGCACCACTGGTAGCTGCGGCGATCATCCCTTCATCTTCGGACACGGGGATAAAGGCTCCAGACAATCCACCAACTTGATTACAAGCCATGACGCCACCTTTTTTTACAGCATCATTTAACATTGCTAACGCAGCGGTAGTGCCGTGAGTTCCAACGGTTTCCACCCCAATTTCTTCCAAAATTCGGGCAACAGAATCACCGACTTTTGGTGTTGGTGCCAATGATAAATCAACAATGCCAAACGGTACACCTAGTCGATCTGAAGCGATGTGCCCAACTAATTGGCCGACACGCGTAATTTTAAAGGCGGTCTTTTTGATTGTTTCTGCCACCACGTCAAAAGGTTCTCCTTTGACTTTTTCCAATGCTCGTTTGACCACTCCTGGTCCGCTAACTCCCACATTGATCACCACATCTGCTTCACCAACGCCGTGAAAAGCCCCCGCCATAAAGGGATTATCTTCAACTGCATTCGCGAACACGACTAATTTGGCTGGCGCTAAAGGCGACAACGCTGCAGCAGCTTTGACCGCCTCTCCCATATCTCGAACCGCATCCATGTTGATACCAGATTTGCTAGACCCGACATTAACCGAGCCACAGACAAATTCCGTTTTTCTTAAAGCTTCCGGAATGGAGTGGATTAAAATTTCGTCTCCTTTTTGATAGCCCTTTTGAACTAAAGCTGAAAATCCGCCAATAAAGTTAGCGCCAACTTTTTTAGCCGCCCGATCAAGAGCTTGAGCAAATGGTATGTAGTTTGTTGCATTGGTGGCCGCACCAATAATACTGATTGGTGTGACCGCAATACGTTTGTGAATAATGGGCACACCATATTCAGCTTCAATTTCGTTGGCAACTGAAACTAAATTGGCAGCTTTTGTGGTAATTTTTTTGTAAATTTTGTTGCAGGCCTGTTCAATATCCGGATCAATACAATCCAATAAAGAGATGCCCATCGTAATCGTCCGAATATCCAAGTTTTCTTCGTCGATCATTCGTGTTGTTTCAAGTATTTGGTTAGTTTCCAAATTACGGCACCTCCATTAAATTTTGTACATTGCGTCGAAAATTTCTTCACGTTGAATCCGAATCTGCACACCTAATTGTTGACCCAATTTACTTAACTGGTTACGAACCGATTCAAAATCCATCTTTGTCGCCGGCAACTCACATACCAGCATCATCGTAAAATTTCCTTCCATGATAGTTTGACTCATATCAACAATATTAAACTTTAATTCTGCCAAAGCTTGGCTAACACCCGCCACAATTCCAACTCTATCTTGTCCAACCACGGTTAATACTGCACGCATAAAAAGGCCACCTTTTATATTTGATATGATTTATTTTAATTGATTAGTTGCCAAATTGACATTTTTATAAATAGCGTTACATCAAAGCTTTAACGTCTTCAATTTTAATTTTTAAATGCTTCATCGACTGCTTTAATTGCTTTACTTTTTCTTCAGATTGAACCAATTGATCTTGGAGAATAGTTAATCTTTCGGCTACTGTTGCATCCCCCTGCTGATAAATTGCCAAAAAATGTTTAATCTGGCCCAGGGTCATCCCACATGCCTTCACGCATAAAATAAAATCAATGCGATCAAGATCAGTCGCTTCAAATTCACGAATGCCGTTCACACGTTTGACAGGTCCTAACAGCCCTTCACGTTCATAATAGCGAATCGTGGTTGTCGAAATATTAAATTGCTGTGCCACTGCATCAATTTTCAATTTTTTCACCTCTTGACTTGAAGTATACTTCAAGTAGTAGAATTTACAATAACGAAAACAATTGGGGAGGATAATGATGATGAAAACTTTGTACTTGGTCAGGCATGGTGAAACTTTATTCAATATCCAAAATAAAATTCAAGGTTGGTGTGATTCACCTTTAACTGAAAATGGTGTGGCGCAGGCCAAAAAACTAGGTGATTTTTTTAAAAATATTTCCTTAGATCATGCTTATAGTTCCACTTCAGAACGGTGCTGTGATACGACCGAACTTATTTTGCAAAATCGGCTTGGGTATCAGCGCGTGAAAGCTCTCAAAGAACAGAACTATGGCGTTTTTGAAGGTGAACCAGAATATTTGAGCCCTAAAGCGCCAAAAGATTTTGAAACCTTTTTCCTTCCCTATGGCGGTGAATCTTCAAATGAAGTTGGTCAGCGCATGCTGAAGTGTCTCACCAAAATTATGGCTAAGCCAGACAATAACCAAGTATTAGCTGTGTCGCATAGCGGGGCGTGTTTCAACTTCCTACGTATGCTACAAGATCCAACTGAAGAACTTGCAAAGGGCTTCCCAAATGGTGCAATCTTTGTTTACCATTTTGACCAAGGCAAGTTTCAATTGGCTAAGGTTATTCGCGAATTTTAAAACAAACGCAAAAAAAATCATCCCTACTCTCACAATGAGAATAAGGATGATTTTTCATTTAACCTTCGCTAATAACCAATAAAGACTTGATTGCAGTCCGTTTGTCCATTGCTTCATAAGCATCTTGAATATGGTCTAAATCAAAGCGCTTTGTAAACACTTTGCCAGGATTAATCTTGCCGCTTAAAACAGCATCCAACAAAATATTTTTATCATCTGTTGTGACAGAGGCAATCCCACCACGTAAACCAATGTTACGCCAGAACAGATTGTTCGTATTCATTTCAGCTTTTTGAGGGACACCAACCCGGCCAACAACAGCTCCCGGGCGGCCAACCTTAACGGCTGTATCAACTGATTGTTCTGTACCCACGCACTCAAGAACGGCGTCAGCACCACTGCCAGTTAATTCCATTACCTTTTTGACAGCTTCATCACCACGTTCTGGGATGATGTCGGTTGCACCAAATTCACGCGCTAATTTTTGACGATCCTCATGACGGCTCATCGCAATAATGCGTTTTGCCCCGCGCAGCTTAGCGGAAATTACGCCACATAAACCAACCGCACCATCGCCCATGACGACTACTGTGTCGCCTTCCTTAACTTCGGCACTGGCAGCGGCATGATAACCAGTTGCCATGACATCAGCCAAAGTTAAAAGTGAGTTTAATTGTTCATCTGAATAATCAGCAGGTTTGCCAGGAATTTTAACTAATCCCCAGTTGGCATTGGTGTAACGTAAATATTCGCCTTGATAGCCGCCATTACCACCAGCTTCTTGATTCAAACAGTCCCCATCAAATCCAGCTAAACATGCGGCACAATGACCACAACCATGGGTAAATGGTACAACTACGAAATCGCCGGCTTTAATATCAGAAACATCTGCGCCAACTTCTTCAACTACCCCAATGGCTTCATGACCAACTAAAGAATTAGCTTCCCATTTGGAAATACCACGGTACCACCATAAATCAGAACCACAAACACAAGCGCGGACAATTTTAATTAAGGCATCGGATGGCTTTTCAATTTTTGGTTTATCAACCTCATGAACTTCCATTTTGCCAGGTTCCATAAATACTGCTGCTTTCAAAGAATCCATCTCCTAAATATTTTTTTAATTATTACTCAACATCATAAGCATAAACCTTGGAGTGCACTTCAAGGCAAGTTAATTTTATTTTTTTTCTTTGCTTTAAATCAAGAACTTGGTCAAAACCTCCGTGAATCAGGAAAACATCTCATGATTTCAGAAAAATCTTATAAAAGTAACTATTTTTTCGTTTCAAGAAAATGATTAAATAGAATTTCAATATCAAAGCCACCGTGATTGAAAAATTGAAAAAAATAAACAAATAGAAGAGCACAATATACTCTTCTATACATCACATAATTCACTTTATAAAAATAAAAAATCAATACGTGTTCTTAATAAAATTACTTGTGAACCACGGGCCACTTGCTATTTTTTCTCACACCAGTATTTTAACCTATATTATCTATTACCATTTTTTCACCGCTATTAAATTAATCTTTCTGAAACGATTTGGCTTGTAAGTTATATAAGTCAGCATAATACTTATTTTCTTCCATTAGCTCACTATGTGGTGCAAACCCAACAATTTTTCCGTTTTTCAATACTAATACTTTATCTGCTAATTTCACTGCCGACATTCGATGAGTTATAAAAAAAACAGTTTTATTTTCTGTCATTTTAATAAAGCTTTTATAAATTTCGAACTCACTACGCGGATCTAGCGAAGCAGTCGGCTCATCTAAAATTAGAATATTTGAATTTGCCATAAAAGCTCGTGAAATTGCTACTTTTTGCCACTGGCCACCTGACAGATCAATCCCACCATCAAATTGTTTTCCTAACATAGTGTTTAAATTCAATTTTTTATTAACATATGCTTCAAAGAAACCACCATTTTTCATTGCGTTAACAATTTTTTGCTTATCATCAACTAGTTCAGGATTCCCTAACCCAATAGACTGACCAATTGGTAAATAAAATTTTGAATAGTCTTGAAAAACTGCACCAATTTTTTTCTATATGCGCTAATATTTAATTTAGTAATGACCATATTATTTAAAGTGATTTTGCCTTGCTGCGGATCATAAAAACGCATAAGCAATTTCACTAAAGTTGATTTTCCAGACCCGTTTTCTCCAACAATCGCAATTCTTTCTCCGCCATGAACATTAAAAGAAACATCCTTCAGGGCATCGATTCTTTGTCCAGGATAGCGAAACGAGACTCCCTCATAAGTGATCGTTTGCACCTCATCAGGAAATGGCAACTTACCAGAATAGTCACTAGCTTCTTTGACATGCATAAAGTCAAAGTACTTTTGCATATATAAAAGCGTGTCATACAATAGACTTGAATTTTCAATGAATGCATAAACACTACTTGAAGTTGCTGTTAATGTCGACACAAAAATCAAAAAGCCACCCGCGGATACTTGTCCTCGCCGAATAACCGTAACCATCCAAATCAAACTGGCAATACTCAAAATCACACTAATGGCCAAAAAAGCGAGTGAAATCCACATTTGCTTCATTTGAACTTTTTTCATCTTAGCATGCATGCCCTTGTAAACTGATTTATAAGCATTAATGAAAAAATCAAACATTCCAAATAGCCGGACCTCTTTGGCATCTTTATTCGTTAGTAATGCCTCACTATAGTACTGAATTTTACGAGCATCGGGGCTACGGGTCACCATCGTTTCAAAAGAGTCTTGTTGAATATGATAGCTGACTAAACTTTGCGGAATTATTGCTAAAAGTAAGATGATCGCAATCCAAAAATTGTATCTAGCAAGCAGAGCCATCATCGAAATAACGGTAATCAATTCACGTAACATGCTGATGCCAAAAACAATCAAGTTAACTGGACGCCAAGAGGCCTCTGAACTAACCAATTGAAGATTGTCATAGAAATCTGCATTTTCAAATAAATTTAATCCATTAATTGATTTTGATTTCTGCATGAGCTGCATGTTAACAAAAGCAATTAATTTATCAGTTAAAATGCCTTGTAGCGAAGTATTGATTGGAATTGCTACTGAAGAAATGAAAAAGATTATACCCCACCAAATAACAAGACTACCAGACACCCCGCCATGCAATAATTCATCCAGCATCAGTTGTGCGATTTTAATCAAGACCGCAGGCGCCAACGCTTGTATGGGAACTAAAAAGAGTAGCACAGAACTGCTACCCCTAGAAGATTTCCAAAATAAACTAAAACTACGAACATACAATGAAATATAATTTTTAAAATTAGTCAGAGCTTTCAAATAACCGCCTCCCATCCTATTTCCAATTAACAGGTGACACCCACTCACTATACAGGGAGTCAATCTCTTCATCATTTAATGCTGCTCTAGAAACTACTTGATATTTTTCCCTCATTACCAAATTATTATTAAATCGAAGATCCAATTTAGTGAAAGGTGCTACACTCGTAATCTGAAACTCTCTACCTTGTTCGTCATACTCCATAATTTCGAAAGGATCGTTTAACGCGTAATAATGATCCGTCACTGGATCAATATTCTCAGTTAATGAAACTGTGTGGGAAGTAATATAGCAGCTAGTACGGTACTTACCTCCATCCACGATTGTATCTGCCCTTAGAGTATCCATGTAAACTTTTCCATAGAAAATTGGTACTTCTCCTTCAATTGTTTGTTGAATTGAAAAGGTCGTATTTGTTTCCAAACGATAAATGATACCCCTATGTGAACGTATTTCCATATGTCCATTATCAGTTCTAATTTCATGATTTAGCCCAATAAGTGTTCCAGCCGTCATATTTGAACTATCTCCAGAAGTTGCTAAGGACTCGATACTATCGTCAGACGCATATGTAGCCACAAAGCTACAGCTCTTCGGTAAATTGGATTGCTTTTCCAATTGATACTCATGCGCGTCAAATATCTACTTCTTTTCGCTTAAAAATACATCCATACAAAAACTTCCCCAAAAGTTTGATTCCAATTAAGATCTAATTTTTTTAATCTTAGTTAAATCTTATTGTAATCAAATTTTAATTGAAGTCAACACTTTTAATGAAAAATTTTGGTTTTCTTTGAGTTAGTTTCAACACCTTTACTACGAAGGCCGTTGATGGCTTTAAAATGTATCTGACAAAATTTAAATTACTCTTCCTTTGCAAAATAGCTTGTCAAAAAATCTGCTACGCCATCATGATTGTTATCCAAATCGGTTTCTCGGTTAGCCGTTCGTTTGGCTTCAGCAGTCCCATTTGCCATCGCCACGCCAACTCCAGCACTGGCGAGCATTTCCAAATCATTTTGGGCATCCCCAAAAGTCATCAAATTATCACGTGTCCAGCCAAAATGTTTCAACAATACATCTAATGCCGACCCCTTATCAATCCCCGGTTTTAAGAATTCCAAAATCATGGGTTGAGAACGGACAATATGAAATTCTTTCGTTAGTTGTTCCGGCATATTTGCCACAATCTGGTCCAAAACGCCAGGATCCGTGCAAATTACTGCCTTACTATAGGAAGCATCTGGCATTTTTGCAAACGGGATGTGCAAGAAATGCATGTTTCCTCCTAACCGCTTTTCATAACCTGATAAAGGCAAATCATTAATTGGATACACGCCGTTAAAATCTAGAATATCTAATGGATACTGATGCGCAGCACAAAATTCGTGCAAATGCGCAAAATGATCCCGTTTCATGCCATCGGCCATCAATGGCTTCTTATCCACATTGTGAATAACTAGGGAGCCGTTGAAATTAACGGAATAATCATTTTCATCCATTAACCCCAGTTGCGTCAGCCAATCCCAAATGGCGTTAATTGGCCGTCCAGTACACAGCACAATTGCTTTCCCCTGTTTGTGCAATTGCTTCAAAGCTTTGGTATTTGTTTCACTAATTTTCTTCTCTGAATTCAGTAAGGTGTTGTCCAAATCCAGTGCAATCATCTTAATCAATCTAAACTACCTCCTGCTTTCATTGCCAACGGACATGACCTTTCGAAAGTTTGTTAAAGTTCTAAGATTTCGTTTTAGAAAGCCTTTACATTATCCGCCAACTGTTCCATCATATACCTGTACCCAATAATTTGAAAAGAGGCAACATGAATGATTACGATTAAAAACAACAAATTAGAAGTTGAAATAGACCAACTTGGTGCTCAAGTGACTCACGTGGTGGACGTCAAAGGTAATTTTGATTACATCTGGAATGGTAAAGCTTGGAAACGCCACGCACCAATTTTGTTCCCCTCAATTGGGCGATCAAACGATGATCACTACGTTGTGGATGGTCAAACTTATCCAATGCCTCAACATGGTTTTGCGCGTGATTTACAATGGGAAAATGTTCGTAAAGCCGACGACCAAGTGTTACTTCAATTAAAATCTAGTCCCAAAACAAAGGAATACTACCCATTTGATTTCATTTTACAGGTGGACTACAAATTAGTTGGTAACCAATTATTAACAAAATACAGCGTCACCAATAATGACAAACAAACGATGCCTTATGCACTTGGCTCCCATCCGGGTCTCAATATTCCAATTGACGACGATGGTGTGTTTGAAGACTACACTTTGACATTTGGGCCACATCCAAAGGAAATTCAACAGTTAGGCATTAACCCCGCTCCATTCCGGGATGGCACAAAAGCCCCATTCAAGGCAGTGGATAGCGATGGTGTTTTGAAATTAGATCACAGTACGTTTGACGATGGGTTAATTATTTTGGATGCCAAAAAGATTGAAACGGTCACTGTCCGTTCTGACCAAACCGCGCATGAGATCAAATTAAATGTGAAACATTTCCCATACATCACACTTTGGACTATGGAAAATGCGACCGAACCTTACCTTTGCATCGAACCATTTGCAGGTCTCCCTGATCAAGCAAGTGATACCCCAACAGATTGGGCTAACAAGAAGGGCAATAACTTCGCCGAACCTGGCGAAACTCAGTCCTTTGAATATGGAATTGAATTTTCATAATCCGCTTTTTACAAACTAAACATGTTAAAATGGGAACAGTGCGATTGATGCGCTGTTCTTTTTATCTTAATTAATCATATAGGGAGTGTTCTCATCAAAAAATTTACTGTTTACCTCATTCGCCATGGCGAAACTTATTTAAATAAATTCGATCGTATGTAAGGCTGGGCTGATGCTCCCCTGACCCCCAAAGGCATTCAAGATGCGCATATGGCCGCTAAAAAAGTGCAAAATGTTCACTTTGATCAAGCTTTTTCCAGTGATCTCACTCGAGCTGTTCATACGGCCAACATCATTTTGAAGGATACGCACAACGATTCGTTGGATGTGACCCAACTCGCAAACATTCGAGAAGCCTTATTTGGCTACTTTGAAGGCGCCAATGGTCCCGAAACTTGGGATACCATTTGTCGCCCACTGGGATATACCGGCATTGATGATTTCTTGAGCAAACATACCTTTTACGAAGCACGAGATGCCATGCATGCCGCTGATCCGTTTAAAGATGCTGAAGATGCAGAAACCTTTAAAAAGCGAATTTTGACTGGGATTGATCAATTAGCCGAAAAAGCTAATGACGGTGAAAATTTATTGGTCGTTTCGCATATGGATGCCATTCGCAGTCTAATTCAATTGCTGAATCCCCAAATTGATGTTCATTTACCAATCAAAAATGGGAGTCTCAACATCTTGAATTTTACAGATAATCAGGCTGAGGTTGTGGCTTACGACAAGTAGGTCGAACTCCTTTGGGCAAGATGTTTTGCTTCTGTTTCCACTCGTGAGACAATAAAGAAAATTGGAAAGCAGGTGGCAAAATGGCTGAAGAACAGCAAACCGACATGCCCGCATGTTTAATCGAACCTACGGGTAAAGCCAAAGTGGAACAAGACAAACTAAGTCGTATTCATGACGAGTTGGTAAACCGCCAACTTGCAGAATTAGGGATTGCCCCACGAAAGTTATCCGTTAAAAAATCATCATAAGCTTGAAAAATGAGGGCAGGCAAAAAACTATGTTTTTTGCCTGCCCTCTGTATATTTCTTCAAATATTATTTCTAAAATGTTGGAAAAAAGGCAAATTCTTCCGCTTAGCTACGACTAACGAATGATCCAAAGTACGGATCATTCGTTAGTCTAGGCTATGCTCAGAATCTAACCGCCTTTTTGCCCACTCTCCTCATTTTTAATTAGCATTTTTTTGCTTAATCGCCGTATTCACAGCATACAATAACACCAGAATGGCGATTCCCATCAGAATTGTCAAGACTAACAAAGCGTTGCGTGATCCCACAGCCGTTAAATCAGCCTGTGATCCGCCCTTACCTAACTGGCTAGCACCAATTATTGTGGAAACAATTGACGTTCCAACTGCACCCGCAAACTGCTGAATCGTGTTCAAAATGGCATTGCCATCCGTTTGCTGCTCGTTTTTTAAGGTGGACAACCCATTCGTCATGATATTGCCAAAAATCGAACCAACCCCAAACATGTAGATGACATAAATTGCTAAAATGAGGCTATCTTTTATGTTTAAAGCTAAAACTGTAAATAACACCAGGCAAATAAAAACAATTGAGCTACCAAGCATCAATGGTTTTTTCGCGCCAAAATGGTCATAAATTCGACCACTAATTGGTGACATGACTGCGCCTAAAGCAGCACCCGGTAAAACCACTAATCCGGCAATGGTAGATGTTGCCCCATTTACTAATTGCATATAGTTGGGCAAAATAAATGACATTCCCAAAGAAATTAGCTGTAAAGCAAAAAACACAAACACATGGGCTGCAAAAGACGCGTTTCCTAACACACGCAAATCAATGACAGGCTGGTCAATGTGCAAACTGCGATAGACCAAACCAACTAAGCCGGCCAAGCCAATGATAATGGCACCGGCGACTGGCAAACTCATAAAACTCATCCCACCCATATTACTGAATCCAAGAATCAACCCAATAAATGTCATGGCAATCAACAAAATACTGACCGGATCAAATTTCATAGCTTGCGTTGGCCGTTTTTGTTCAATCGTTTTGATCCCTGTTGCTAGCGAAATTAACAGTAGTGGCACTAAGATGATGAACACAAATCGCCAGCCTAAACTCGCAACTACCACCCCACCAAATGTAGGTCCAATTGCAGGCGCAACAGCAGTGATTAAAGTTCCAATACCCATCATCATGCCAATTTTGCTGGTCGGAACTTGATCAATAATAATATTAAACATCAAGGGTAAGGCTATTCCGGTCCCGCAACCTTGTATAATCCTTCCAAGTAATAGGATCGGAAAAATTGGCGCTACCGCATCCATTATTAGGCCAAGCAAGAACAATAGATTAGCTACAATAAACAAAGATTTGGTTTTAAAACGGGTTTTTAAAGCTGACGAGAGCGGTACAATGATTGCCACAGTCAATAAGTATCCCGTTGTCAACCATTGAACCGTACTTGTGGTAATATCAAATTCTTTCATCAAAGTTGGAAAGGTAATGTTCATAGCGGTTTCGACAATCACGCCACTAAAAGACATCAGCCCAGTAGCAATGACCGCGGCAATCACCTGAGGCCGAATTCGTTGATTAGTTTCATTAGTCATATTTTATTTCTCGTGGTCCTTTCCATAATTCTTACCAGCTTCATCGACGGTTAAAAATTGCAAAATCTTTGTAAAATTTTCAAGTTCTTCAGCAGTAAAATTAGCTTCCAAACTAGCTCGTTGAACCTTCATATAGTTTCGATTAATTTGGACAAAGGGTTGTGCCTTTGCTGTTAATTGAATTTGCTTTTGCCGGGCATCATCTTTTGCAACTAGTCGTAAAATTAGTTCCTTTTTTTCCATCCGTTGTAATAAGGTTGTCGCACTGGAACGGCGAATGGCAAATTCATTTTCAATATCGCGTTGAAGACACGTTTGGTTAGGATACTTTCCTAGAAAATCAATAATGGACATCTGGACACCGGTCAACTCATACTCTGCGGCAAACGTGTCGATATGCCGGCTCATGACGTTACTTGCATGTTTAATCAGGCGTCCATACATAGATAAATCCTGTTTCATCAGTTTCATCTCCTCAGCTTCCGTTAGCAGGCTAACGTTCTACATTATAGAACTTTTTTTAACGATTATGCAAGGACAAGTTAAATGAAAGCACAAAAAACTGCAAGTACATTGCATCATTAAAAATGTACTTGCAGTTTTTTACCTTGTGACTAAAGGTTGAAAGCATCAAAGTTATTATATCAGTGTGTTGATTGCAAAGATTAGACTTAGTCTGGAAGCAAATGGGCTCAGTAGTGT
>NZ_BJWE01000019.1 GCF_007990205.1 Pediococcus parvulus
TTTAGGTTTTAGTTGGTGTGCCAATCGCTTTTTACTTTGGATCCAGTGCGGTTACAAAATTAATTGGTAATATTCCAGAATTTGTTTCCACTGGGATGGGGATAGCTGCGAACTTGTTACCTGCATTGGGCTTTGCAATGTTGGCACAAATGATTTGGAATAAACAAGTTGCACCATTCTTTTTTCTGGGATTCTTCTTAGTTGCTTATGCACATTTGAATACAACAGGTGTTGCAGTTTTTGCTGTTTTACTAGCAATAATAATGTATATATTTATCGATAAGCAACAGGATAAGAAAGAACAGAGTTCTTTGACGGGTACTAAGACGGAAGGGGATGGTTTTGATGAGTTTTAAATTTACTCCAGAGTATCAACATGAAATAAATAAGAAAGATCTGCAAAAACTTTTTTGGCGGAGCTTTCCAATGGAAGCGTCATGGAATTATGAAAGAATGGATAATGTTGGATTTTGTTGGGCCTTAATTCCCATTCTTAAAAAATTATACCCTGATAAAAAGAATTTAAGCAAAGCTTTAACCAGACAACTCACACTCTATAATGTAACTCCCTATATCAGCACATTCCCTATGTCTATAGCCGGTGCAATGGAAGAATCTAATGCAGAAGCCTTAACTTTTGATACTTCGTCAATACAAAATGTTAAAGCAGCCCTAATGGGCCCACTTTCCGGTATTGGGGACGCGTTCTTTTGGGGGACACTAAGAATTTTGGCAACAGGTATTGGTACTACTTTAGCGTTAAAGGGTAGCATTTTAGGACCTATATTATTTCTCCTAGCCTTTAACGTACCCCATTTTCTTATCAGATACTTTGGTACATTTTTAGGTTATGGGTTAGGAACAAATGTTATGTCTGAGGTTCAAAGCTCAGGCTTGATGGATAAAGTTACAAAATATGCATCTGTTGTTGGGATGATGGTCGTTGGGGCCATGACCATGGATATGGTTAAAGTGAACTTTATTACCAAAATTGGATTAGGCAAAAGTACTCAGACTGTACAATCTTTGATTGATGGAGTGTTGCCAGGTCTAGTCACACTTGGTCTGTTTGGCTTGATGTGGTTCATGTTAAAGAAGAAGTGGAATCCAATGCTAATTATGCTAATTATTTTAGTGGTTAGCATTGGCGCGGCATATGTAGGAATTTTAGGAGCATAAGGAGATAAATACAATGATAAATTTACGTGGATTTGATTCAAATAATTTTTTGGAAAATGCAAAGACAGTATATGGACTACGCACAGAAGTTGAAAAGTTAGCCGATGAGCTTTCAAAGAAGAAATATAAAAATATCATTATGATTGGTCAAGGCGGGACGGTGTTTACCTGGACACCAATTGCAATTTATCTACGTCATTTGGCCGACATTCCGGTATACGTAGAAACTGCTGCAGAAATGGTTTTGAAAAAAGATATGCCATATCTCTCTGCAGATAGTTTAATTTTGACCAACTCTGTTTCAGGTGATACTACAGAAATTCTAGATGCAGTTCGTTATTGTAATAAAAAAGGATATAAAGTATATGGACTGACAGGTAAGGCTGATTCTCCACTTGCACAGATGTTAGAAAAGCCAATTTATCATCCGGTAGGTGGTACGGATGGCTCGTATCTTTTGTATTATTTCCTTACCTTAAAAATTTACCATAATTGGGGATTCTTTGATGATTACGACCGTTGGGCAGACCAAATGGTCAATATTGGGAAAAATTTACTTAAATTTAGGGAAGATTTTGATCCTAGAGCAAAATCTATTGCTGAAAAATATTACAATGAGCCTTTAACTATGCTTGTTGCATCTGGTATGACATGGGCAGCAACTGAACTATTCTCTATGTGCATTTTGGAAGAAATGCAATGGGTAAGAACACGTCCTATTCGATCATCTGATTTCTTTCATGGTCCTCTTGAAATAGTAGATAATACTTTACCAGTGTTTGTAATTAAAGGTGAAGACGAATATCGTCCGCTTGACGAAAGAGTGGAACGGTTTGTTAAACAACACACAAATAAGGTAGAGGTGATTGATACTAAGGACTTTGTTTTTGATGGAATCGATGATGAGTATCGTGTCATGTTAACCCCGATGATCTTTAGTTCTATTCTAGATGATCGTCTGGCATATTGGTATCATATGTACAGAGGGCATGATTTAGACTTTAGAAGATATTATCGTCAATTTGACTATTAATATAAATATTGATAAAGAAGTTTTTCACAGTCATGTTTTCAGTTTCAGCTTTGATATGTGTTTAACTTAAACTGAGACAGTTATTTAAAACTATCCCGACTATGTAAGAGCTTGTAAATCGAATTAAAAGATGTTGGAGAACTCACTCTGAACATCTTTTTGCTATTATGAGTCAAAAAAATCACATTCCATTATAGAATGTGACCACCAACTAGACTGTCAGTTTGCAATAAGCAACCTATCCTCGGCATCCTTTTGTTAGACTATCAAATTTAGTTTATTAGATCAATCAATAAGATAATAAAACAGATGAAAATAAAGCTTTGTATTGAATCTGATTCAAATTAAAGAATCACTTGAAATGCATGGTTTAGCCGTTTATAGTAGTGATTGGATAGTGACAATCACTACTTTTTTTATTTATTCAGTTGAAATAAGTGTTGTAGCTAGGAAAATTAGTAACCCTAGAAATAGACCTAAGTTTAAAGAATTTTGGAGGCAAAATCATGGATTATAGTGAAATACACGATGAAATTATTAAGTTTCGAAATGACCGTGGTTGGCAGAAGTACCATAATTTAAAAGATCTCGCGCTTTCACTGAACTTGGAAGCTAGTGAAGTTCTTGAAATATTCCAATGGAAAGATAGTGATCATGAACTTTCTGCTGAAGAAAGAAAGCATCTTGAAGATGAAATTGCAGATACTTTAATTTATGCGTTTTATATGTGTGATAAGTTAGGCGTCAATCCATACGACATTATTCAAAGTAAGCTAAATATTAATGACCACAGAAAATGGAATTTTGATGATAAGTAAGTTTTAAATGAGTGGTTAAGGGAGCGGATAAGATGTCATTAAAATCTCCAATAATTGAAGAAATAAGGTATGATGATCAGGCTCTTGAGGCCCTCAAGGCTAACCTTGAAGATAATTCAAAAAAACAAGAATTACTATTAGATTATCCTACCGATTATATTATTTACAGCAAGCAAAATCAGAAGACAAAAACTTATGAAGTTTATGTTGGGGAGACAAACGATATTAGTCGAAGAACCTTTCAGCATTTAAACGAGGATCCAAAAGACAGAGAAGATTGGAATCGGTTGTCTAAGGAAGACGATGTAAAGATGCTGGTGATTGGACATGAGCATTTTAACAAGTCACTTACGTTGGACATTGAAAATCGCCTGATGCTTTATCTAGCCAGTGTCGACGCAGTAAAGAAGTTAGATAATCGCCGCACTAACAGCCAGAATAAGTATTATACGAGTGATGAAATGGAACCATTGTTCTCTAAGATTTGGAGAAAACTAAGACAGAAAAATGCTGAATTGTTTCCGGTTGAAAGAGTTATTAGAGATTCTGCTATTTTTAAGGCATCACCGTTTCATTCTCTGACTTCAGAACAAGCAACTTCTAGAGATAGAATTCTAGAAAAAGTAGAAAGTGCAATTAAGAAAGAAAAAACTGGTCAGTTAATTTTTGTGGAAGGCGAAGCTGGATCTGGTAAAACCGTTCTATTAAGTAGCTTGTTCTATCTGTTAAGCAATGAAACTGTGAACAACAAAGTGTTGAATAATTACTTGTTGGTGAACCATGATCAACAACTTAAAGTTTATAAGCAAATTGCGACAAAATTGGATCTAGATAAAGATGTTGAAGATATTGTTAATAAACCCACTCATTTTATTAATACGCACGATGAAAATCATCCGGTAGATGTGGTGTTAGTCGATGAAGCCCATTTGTTATGGACCCAAGGTAAACAATCATATCGAGGGAAAAATCAACTCGAAGATATCTTAAAACGAGCCAAAGTTACAATTGTTATTTTTGATAAACATCAAATGTTAACTACGGAAGAATTTTGGGAAACTTCTCAAATAGATGATTTAAGAGAACGTGCAGCCCAGCAAAAAAATCTCATTCAATTACATAATCAAATGAGGATGGATGCCAGTCCTGCAACGTTGTACTGGATACATGATTTTGTGTTTGGAAGAAAAATTACGGTTATTCCCAAAGATGATCGTGGATATGATTTAAAAGTGTTTAAGTCGCCACAAGAATTAGAGGCAGCAGTTAAACAGCATGCTACCGAGAAAGAAAGTAATAAGAATGGTCTTTCTCGAATGTTGGCTACTTTTGACTGGAAGTATGTTGATAAAAAGAAACCAGATGTGAAACCTGTGGATGGCAGTAACTATTGGTATGTAACTGTTGGGAAATGGCGAAAACCTTGGAATTTACAAATAAACCAAACAAAAGAAGAGAAAAGAAATAATCGAGATTTAGCTTGGGCTGAGCAACCGCAAACGATAAATGAAATTGGCTCCACATACACCATTCAGGGATTTGATTTAAATTACAGTGGGGTTATCATTGGACCTTCTGTAAAGTACCGGAATGGCAAAGTCATTTTTGATCCAGATGCAAGTTGGAATAAAAAGGCTGTTCGCAAGCGCACTTTGAGGGATGGTAGCAAAGTGAAAGTTGGTACAGAGTTACTTGCTAATGAACTTAATGTATTACTTACTCGAGGTGTAAATGGATTGTACATTTATGCTGTGGATCCTGCACTACAGGATAAATTACTTCAAATGCAAGCAGAACGTGATTTGAGATAACTAAAAGTTAGTATTCAAATAAATTGGAAACCGGTTATGAAACATTTGGCTGAATATGAATCTAGTCGAATCATTCACGAGTGGTTTTTATTTTTTTAATCTGATTAAATAATAGAGCTAGTTGTAATTCCTCAAGTGCCGGTTCAGTTAGCACATACATGATGGCTAGCTTGTTCTTGCAATTTCCGGAAAATCACATTTGGATTATTCACTGAATAAGATTTTTAGTAGACATTTATTTCGTACTAATGGCAATCTACACTGTCGGTTCTAATAGGGTGCCAGAAAGAAAAATTAGAGTTGAGTGACAGTTGGTATCTAACATATTAGAATCTGTTGACAGATAAAAAAACGGCGGTATACTGTCTGAGTAAACGTTTACGCAAGGAGGCCACGTTTGTGAACAAAAAGATATCAATCAAAAAGATAGCTGAATTAAGCGGGGTATCAGTGGCTACTGTTTCTCGGGTTATTAACAACAATGGAAGGTTTTCTGAAGAAACAAGGAAAAAGGTTTTAAAAGTTATTCGAGAAAATAATTATCAAACGAATAACGTTGCTAAAAGTTTGAGAATGCACAAATCTTATACAGTAGGCATTCTGGTTCCGGACATAACAAATCCTTTTTTTTCAAATACAGTTCAGATAATTGAAAAAAACCTTTTTGAAAAAGGATATTCAACTATCATTTGTAATACTGCTAGAAGTAGAGATAAAGAATTGGAATACGTGAAAATTCTCGAAAGTAAAATAGTTGATGGTCTTATTGTAATATCTGGGTTTAAAACTTTTGACCGAAAAAATTTACCAGATGATTTACCAGTAATTTGTATTGATAGAAGCCCTGCAGACAGTACTATTGCTTTTGTTGGGTCTGATCATTATGAAGGTGCGGTGATGGCAACTGAATTTTTGTTAGCTGAGACAGAAAATTTAGCTATCGTAAAACACGATGAACAATCTTCTTCTGGATCTGAACGTGTTCGTGGTTTTGAGGAAACCCTTTTTAAAGAAAAAGTAGAAAAATTTGGATCTTTGATTGTCAGTAATGGAAGTCAAAACGATCAACAAAAACAAATTAAAAAATTCTTACAAGATGAGATGAACGGCTCAAAGCAACCGCTAGGAGTTTTTGCGCTTAGTGATACTTTAGCAGCGAATATATTATTGGTAGCGCATGATTTGTCGATTAAAGTACCAAAACAATTGAAGATTATGGGATTTGATGATTCTCCTATTGCAAGTTATTGTTCGCCACAATTAACAACTATTCGTCAAAATGAAATTTTATTGGCAAAAGAAGCAAGCGGTAAATTGATTAAATTAATGAATGGGGAAAACTTAGCCAGAGACGAAATCGTTAAAAAAATTCCAGTGCAGCTGATTGTGCGTGGTACTACCTAAATTTTTTTGATCAATGAGTAAACGTTTACCCAAAATAATGGAGGTTTAAAAAATGGAAAAAATAATTTGTCCTTCGATGATGTGCGCAAATTTTAGTAATTTGAAAAACGAAGTTAGAAATTTAGAGAGTGCAGGGGCTGATATTTTTCATATGGATATTATGGATGGACAGTTTGTTCCGAACTTTGGTATGGGACTGCAAGATTATGCCTATATTGCTTCGATTGCAACAAAGCCCTTAGATGCCCATCTAATGATCATGAATCCCAATAAATATATCAAGCTATTTTCTGATTTGGGAGCTGGTATTATTTATTTCCATCCAGAAGCTGATTTGCATCCAGCTAGAACGATTGATTTGATCCATGCCGAGGGAAAAGAAGCAGGAATTGCGCTTAATCCTGGCACTTCCATTAGTACAGTAGAGCCTCTTTTGGAAATTGTTGAACATGTTTTAGTTATGACGGTTAATCCTGGATTTTCTGGTCAAAAATATTTAGATTTTGTGGATAAAAAAATCAAAAAATTAACCATGATAAAAAAAGACTATAATTTTGAAATTTCTGTAGATGGCGCTATTTCACCACAGAAAATTGAAACTCTCGGAAAGATCGGTGTTCAGGGATTCATCGTAGGAACTTCATCCTTATTCGGAAAAAAGGAAAGTTATCAGAACCTCATCCCAGAATTGAAACACTTATAGGAGATTATTTATGAAAATTGCAATTGGGTCGGACCACGTTGGTCTAGAATTAAAGCCACAAATTATTGAATATGTTAAAAGCCTTGGACATAGTATAGATGACTTTGGGGCATATACGAATGAAAGAACGGATTATCCAATTTATGGAAAGCTAGTAGCCGAGAAAGTAGCCAGTCATGAATATGATTGTGGAATTCTAATTTGTGGGACTGGAGTGGGCATTTCACTAGCTGCCAACAAGGTTTCGAATATTAGAGCAGTAGTGTGCAGCGAACCTTATTCGGCAAAATTATCAAAGCAACATAATGATACAAACATTTTGGCGTTTGGATCTAGAGTTGTGGGTCCTGAATTAGCCAAAATGATCGTTTCAGAATGGCTATCTGCTGAGTTTATTGGTGGTAGACATTTAAGACGTGTTGATGAAATTAGGGCAATTGAAACTAGGCATGATAATTTGTTTAACAAGGTTAAAAATTCAGAAGATAGTCGTTATTCTGACCGAGGAGAAAATAAAATGAAAAAAATGTTGTACGTATGATTAGTGCAAGTGGCAGTGATTTTAAGGAAATGACAGGGAGAGACTTAAAGAGATCTATTTTTAAATCTGAAGGACGGGTCGTGTTAGGGCAACATTTGCTATTCGCAAGTGAGGGCTTAGTGCGCGGAATTACCAACGCAGAATTATTAGGTGCTTTTGGAGCGGATATGATCTTATTAAATACCTTTAATCTCGATAATCCAGATAGAAATCTTGGTATGCAGCATCTTTCGCTACATGATTTGAAAGAACGTGTGAAATTACCTATCGGAATCTACTTGGGATGTACCAAACAAGACTCGAATACAGATGAAAAAATTTATGATAAGCGTGGAATGTCAGCTACAAAAGGACACTTACTTAAGGCCAAAGAAATCGGGGCGGACTTCATCGTTTTGGGTGGTAATCCTGGGACAGGGACTTCTATTGAAGATATTGTAGCAACTACGGCATTAGCAAGAGAAGTTTGTGGGGAAGATATGCTTATTTTTTCAGGAAAATGGGAAGATGGTATTGATGAAAAGGTGTTGGGAGATCCACTTGCTACATATGATTCTACAGAAATAATAAAACAATTAATTGATGCCGGTGCTGATGTGATTGACTTGCCAGCTCCTGGTTCACGAAGCGGAATTAGTGTGTCTGATATACAAAAGTTAGTTCAATTAATTCATAAATATAAATCTGGCACTTTAGCCATGTGTTTTTTAAACAGCTCAGTAGAAGGCTCAGATACTGACACAATTCGACAAATAGCTTTAAAAATGAAAGAAACTGGTGCCGATATTAATGCGATCGGCGACGGAGGATTTTCTGGATGTACAACCCCGGAGAACATTCAGCAGCTTTCCTTTTCATTGAAGGGGAAACCATATACGTATTACCGAATGGCAAGTACAAATAAATAAATGAGGTGTAGAAGATGGCAAAATCTTATAAGGAAGCGGCTCAAAAGATTCTCGAGAGTGCTGGCGGGAAGGGAAATGTTTCAAGTCTGGTTCATTGTGCAACTAGACTTCGATTTAAACTGATTAATCGAGACAAAGCTGATAAAGAAAAAACAGAGGCCATAAAAGATGTATTACAAGTTGTTGATAGTGGTGGACAGTATCAAGTTGTTATTGGTAATACAGTGGGAAATATATATGATTAAATAATTCCAATGTTAAATTTGACGAATAATGACGAACCTGAAGATGATGAAAAAACAAGCTTCTTTAACAAAGCTATAGATTTAATTTCTGGTATTTTTACACCTATTCTTCCCCCATTGATTGGTTCAGGAATGATAAAAGGTATTTTGATGCTTACGGTTCAATTCGGTATGAGCCCCAAAACAGGAACATATCAAATCTTTTATGCAGCATCAGACGCTGTATTTTACTTTTTACCATTTCTTTTAGCCCTTACAGCTGCAAAAAAATTCAAAGCAAATCAGTTTGTATCACTTGTAGTTGCGGGATCTTTGGTTTATCCAACAATGGTAGATGCCTTTACTAAGGGAGTTTCAATGAACTTTCTAGGTATCCCAGTTATTGGAGCTAAGTATACTTCATCGGTACTTCCAATTATTTTTTCAATTTATGTTATGTCCAAGATTGAAAAATTTTGTGAGTCTCATATTAATCCAACAATAAAGAATGTCTTGACCCCAATGATTACAATTGGTATAACGGTTCCTTTAACTTATCTTATTATTGGTCCAGTAATGACTGGGCTAGGAGATCTACTTGGTTCTGGTTATACAGCATTATATGGGTTAAGTCCGATTGTATGTGGATTTATTTTTGGTGGTGCTTGGCAGGTACTAGTAGTGTTTGGATTACATTGGGGAATAGTGCCAATTGGGTATAACAACTTAGCTTTATATGGTAGAAACACGATAAATGGTATGGTTGGTCCTTCTAACTTTGCGCAGGCAGGTGCCGACTTTGGAGTTTTTCTTAAGAGCAAAAATAAGACAGTTAAAGAGGTTGCGTTACCAGCTGCAATTACAGGAATTTTCAGTATCACAGAGCCTTCAATTTATGGTGTTAATTTAAAGTATAATAAACCATTTTATATTGCGTGTGGAGTAGGTGCAATAACAGGAGCTATTACTGGCGCTGCTAATAGTGCCGCAATTGCGGCTGGGCCGGTTGGAATTTTAAGCATTCCAATCTTTGTAGGAAAAGGTTTTGTGCCATTTCTAATTGCAATTGCTCTGGCGTTTGTTCTATCTAGTATTTTAACTTTCTTCTTTGGTTATGAAGACAGCACTGAATTAAACGAGGGAAAAGCTAATGTGATAACAGTTGCTGAAAATGAAAAAATTTATAGCCCAGTTACTGGGAAGAGTGAATCTCTATCTGAAGCCAAAGATCCTGTGTTTTCATCTCTCAGCTTGGGAGAAGGAGTGTCAATTACTCCCTCTGAAGGAAAAGTTTTGTCACCGGTCGATGGGATTATCCGAGTTGCATATCCTACTGGCCATGCATTGGGGATAGCCTCCTTATTGGGAACAGAAATCTTAATTCATATTGGTATAGACACTGTAGAATTAAATGGAAAGTACTTTACTAGTCACGTCACACAAGGGATGAAAGTTCATAAAGGAGATCTTTTAGTAGATTTCGACATTGATAAAATAAAGAAAGCCGGATATGATCCAGAGGTTTTTGTAATTATCACTAATACAGATGATTATGAGTCTGTTTTGCCTGAAACTTATGGAAATGTGAATAACGACCAGATTATTATTGACACATCTGTGAAAAAAACGGCAACATTGGTGACGGATTAATTGAAATTAAAAAGTAACTAGGAAGCTAAAAGATTAGTAATTTTATTGGCAGGAAAATCCTCACAAATCTTATGCTGTATGTATTTGTATGACTTAGAGAATCTTAAAAGTTAATTTTCATAGCTATGAGACTGATAATGAATGTAGGAGCTATTAAGCTAAGTTGGCGATTGTTGAAAGCCAGAATGAACGAGCTTTTAATATTGCTAAGAAAATATCAGAATACATGGATATCAAATTTGGTCATGAATTACCAGATGAAGAGATCATGTTAATGGCAATGCAGATTCAAAGAATATTGAAATGAGAAAAGCATCTTGCACTATGACTGAGTAAAAGGCGTCATAGGCAAGATGCTTTTTAGATTTGCTTAGCTTTAATAAAAACTGTTTTTACATATAATACACAGTAATCTTTTCCGAATAGTCCTTTGCCAGAGTTTCCATCACTAGATGGGCCTTATCAAGTGCTTCTTCTGCTGTTTTGAAAACTGTATACTTGATTGTTCCGTTCATATTAAGTGAAGTGTGACGTCCGGCTACCAGAATTTGAATGGCTAATCCGGGTAATTTCAAATCCATAACTTTCATTTTTTCCATATCTTTGTTTAAATTCCTCACCATTTTATAAATTGCGGGGTTTTTAGTTTTTACAACATTGCCTTATCTCGTAGCGTATCCTTGTAGACAGCCTCCATATCCAAAACATTAAAATGGTAATCTTCGGGATTCATTGTCCGGAATACTTGATAAGCAATTCGGATCAAAATTTCCCGGCAGTTTTGATATTCAGATGTTTCTAAATCAGGAGAACGTGGGATCCGTGTGGCGAGGTAGCTATCACTCGGCAAAAGGTGTACCTCACCATTAAATTGGCCAACTAGATATTTTGTGAGATCCAACTGGAAATCATAATAGCGGCGAACCATTTCAAGTTTGCGGTGGAAAGTTTTGAAATCAACTCGTACGTTCAATCGATAGCCACCATCAAACACTATATATATCCGTTTTTCGTCTGCCGGATCTTTATAAATATCTTTCATATGGTGCACGGCTACCCAATGAGTGGAGTCCTTGACAGGGCCGCCAGTTGGGGCAAATTGAATGCTACCTAAGACGTAGGGCCAACATCTGTTTACAGAAAGTTGGCGACCCATGGCTTGCATCAGCAGAAAATTAGCCTCTTTTGACCGTGCGTACCGGTTAATTAGTTTCTTAGTCGTCATTTTAGTCTTGTGAATACCGCGATGAGCATCAAAAACGATGCTGTTATAATCGGTACTCCAGTGTGAGGTGTCGTGGATGTAGAATGTTGTCTCGCTGCAAATATCTGTCTGATCGATAGTTTGTGCCATGTCCGCGATCTGTTCAAACCGACTAATTGTCCGCCGTTCAATAACCTCTTGCAATTCGTTTAACTTCTCCAAATGGATTGTATCCAACTTAACCACTCCTTATATTATTAATAATGAAAACTGTGAAAATATAACATTTATAGAGCTTATCACACTTTAAAAATCTGTGTAGTCGGAAGTCGGGCATTTAAAATGCGAAATTCTTGGCATTTGATGAGAATGGAAGAAAAGAAAGCGAATGCAACGGATTATTTGGTAAGGGCTTAACTAGGCTTGATATTAGGCGATTTGAAGCTTTTATATGCAAAAAGTTATGGTGGGTAAATTTTTTTAAAAAAATTCAAAAAATATATAAATGTTTATTTGTCAATAAGTGATTTCTGATTTATTGCGTACTTATAGCGATCACTTCTGATTTGTTGTGTGGAAAGATGTAGTGGTTTCCCATTTTCGTCATAAACAGAATCTTGAATCAACATTAACGGTGTTTGGGGAGCAACATCAAGCAAAAATGATGCATTTGGACCGGCGTAAGTAATTGTGAAGGTCTTACTTCCAGAAGTGGGATTAACTGAATATTTTTTTCGTAGAACTGTATATAAGGATCCGCTTAAGTCTTCCTTTACAAGCGACTCAAAATCAATTGTAAACCAGCTGGTATCAATACAAAAAGGTTTTTGGTCCATATAACGAAGTCGTTCAATCATTAATAAAGTTGAATTTTTATTGATATTGAAAAACTCACATTGATCGTGCGTCGGTTTGACGAATTCATAGTTAACCACCTTACTGAAAGCAGTTTTTCCCATTTCGGCTAGGTTTTCAGTCAAACTGGTGAAATGAGTGACAGTGTTAGCTGCTTTCTTGGATCCGGATACAAATGATCCTTTACCATGAATTTTAACTACTAGATCTGCTTTCACGAGTAAGTCTAGTGCTTTACGAACAGTACTGCGACTCATTCCAGTGGTCAAATGAAGTTCCTTTTCTGTAGGAAGCTTAGTTCTCACAGGGTAATCGTTATTTTTGATGCTTATATATATATCATCTGCCAATTGTTCATAAAGCGGCTTTGGCACAGATTGATTGTCGAACGCTTTGCTGTTCATATTTTTTCCTCTTTAAAGTTATTATCTCAATTATATACTGATAAATTATTTTTATAAACTTTTTTTGAAAGCGCTGTATATTTTTAAAAAGCGTGGTATGATATGTGTGTAATTTAGATGTATGTTGTTGTATGCGTAAAAAGGAGAAAAACGTATGGAAGTACAAAAACAAATTACAGACATCACAAAACAAGCTGTTCAGGCCGTACAAAAAAATGGAAAGTTAAGTCGGGTAGTATGGATTGCCGCTCCAACATATAATTCAGGTGAGTACTTCCATGGCCCATTTGAATTAACAGTTAAGGATGCGCCATTCTTACTTTATGCTAATGATGGTAAAACTCGTAAAATGGACATGCGGGCACTTACATTCTTACAACGATTTGATGCTAAATATACATTAATTGATGCTAAAGACTTTGGGCTATCATCAATTGCAGGTCCAGATGTAATTGATTACTTTAACCCTATGGTATTGACAGGTGTATTCCGTAAGTATGCTGAAGAATTAGCTGCTGCACGTAATCATCCATTAAGCAAACGCCGTTACATGTGGAAACTAGAATATTAATTTAAAAAGGGCAGAATGCCCTTTTTAATTTAGAAGAGTCAGGAGGTGATCTTTATGAAACAAGGTGTTATTTTTGATATGGATGGGGTCCTCGTGAATACGGAGACGGCATATTTAGATCGTCGGTTGAACTTTTTCAGAGAGAAGGGCATTCAACCGGGTTCTGAGAATTTAAGTGATTACTTGGGAGCTTCTAATCAACATATTTGGGAAGTACTAGTTCCAAACGATTTGGATCAACGACGCTTGTTAGAGAAAGAGTATTTGCAGTATCGAGTAAAGCATCCAATAGACTATACGAAGGTATTAAATAAAGGGGTTCGTGGTCTGCTTTGTTATTTACAGCAGATGGATTTTGCCATTGCACTTGCTTCAGCAGGGGAATTAAATGAAATTAATAGAATGTTGAAGGAATGTGAGTTAGGATATTATTTTGACGTTGTTTTAAGTGGAGAAACTATAAGCCGTAATAAACCGGATCCGATGATATACAAAATGGCCCTCAAAAAATTAGGATTGCCGGCTTCTGATTGTATCGTAGTAGAAGACAGTGTAACAGGTATTAAAGCGGCCAAAAGTGCAGATTTAGAAACTTGGGCTTTGAAACCTAAAAGTTATAGAATTGACCAGAGTTATGCTGATCAAGTTGTAAACAGTTTAGAAGAACTTTTACAGAATTTTCAAAGGATATCAGAATAATAAAACAGACTAAAAAGACATTCCTAAAATGAAGCCAGTAAGCTTTATTCTGAGAATGTCTTTTTAAAAATCATTTTGAGTACGGGTCTTTATTCTTTTCATAATGGCTACCAAATATTTTATTTTCACAATCATTTTAAAGTCACTTATGATACCATTGTAAGTATTGTGAACCGTTTTCAAAAAGTAGGAAGGTGAAATTCATGGCTACCAAGAGACAAAAAACAAATCGTGAAAAGGTAATTGAATGTCTTAGCACATTAAGTAAGAGCATTTTTAATACCGATGCGTTAGGTGTTTCGGCAAATGACATCGCTAAACAGATTGATATTCAACGCAGTACTGTCAGTTTGTATTTGAATGAGCTCGTCCGCAATGGGGATGCCATAAAAGTTAACACGCGACCTGTCTACTTTTTGGATGAAAAGATCTATCAAGCTAATAAGTCTGAATTCGATCAAGTTACTCAATATATTCAAAGGAACGATAATGATGTCATTCAAGATCCGTTTGGTGAATTAGTAGGTAGTGAAGGAAGCTTAAAGGATGTTGTTGATCAAATAAAATCCGCCGTTATTTATCCGCCACGAGGTTTACCAACGTTGCTAGTCGGTGAGTCAGGAGTAGGAAAAAGCTTCATTGCCCAGCTTGCTTACCAATTTGCTAGGCAAAAAAAATTGGTTACTGGTAAATGGGTGGTTTTGAACTGTGCTGAGTATGCAGACAACCCAGAGCTTCTTTCCAGTATTTTGTTTGGAAGTGTTAAAGGCGCCTTTACCGGAGCTGACAGTACAAAGGATGGCTTATTAAAAGAAGCTGAAGACGGTTATTTATTTCTAGATGAAGTGCACCGCCTTAATCCGGAAAACCAAGAAAAACTTTTTCAATACATGGATAAAGGAACCTATCGCCGAGTTGGCGAAACCGGAAGTGTGCAAAAATCAAATGCTCGTTTAATTTTCGCGACGACTGAAAAGAGAAATACAGATTTTCTTCAAACTTTCTTAAGGAGAATTCCTCTGGTGATTCAAATCCCAGATTTTCAAGAACGTACGCGCAAAGAACGAATTGATCTTATCACAATGTTGTTTTTTAAAGAATCTCAAACTATTCAACGTAATTTGTGGATTACGTCAGAAGTTGTTCAGATTTTAATACAAAATGTGAATGAAGGAAATGTAGGTAAATTAGCCAGTATTGCTAAGCTGGCTTGTGCCGAAGCACTTCTACATACACCTCCAAACGTGGATAACATTGATATTAAACTTGATAGTTTACCCAATGATTTTTTGAAAACTATTAATATTAATAATATATCGATGACGAAAAATTATGAAATTCAAATTCATTTTAAATCGCAACATATAAAGAGCCGAAATACGATTGAACGTGATCAGCTTTATCAGTTTTTGAATGAATTTATAAAAATATCAATGGCGTTTAGCATAAACAAAATCACTGAAACTCACTATTATAAACAAGTTGGTGAGATTGAAAATCAAATTATCGATTATATTTCTTTCGATTTGCGCAAGACTAAGGCAAATGCCTTCTCGGAATATTTAGAACAGACATTAAAAAGCATTTTATCCAATCTGTATATAAATATTGGAATTACGCAATTTAATAGTAGTGCTAATTTATTAACAAAATTAATCATTTATATCAATGATTACGAAGATGATCAAGAGGTTGATGAACTGAATGAAACGATACTGATTCTTAAACAAAAATTTCCAGATGAGATTCAATTAGCGGGTAGAATTGTGAATGCGGTTAAAAACCAATTCAATATTCATAGTGTTGTGCTATATCAGGCATTTGTATTTTCGTTCATTTATTCTCAAAATCAAAAAATGATTGATCGAGAAAATAATGCCATTATTATTACACATGGCTATTCAACGGCCGAAAGCTTGGCCTCTACAGTTAACCGATTATTAGGAAGTTATATTTATGAAAGCTTTGATATGCCACTTGATGCGAGTGTTGATGATATTGTTAGGGAGATAAGAGCTTACTTTAAAACAATTGATATAACAAAGCCGCTTATTATCTTAGTTGATATGGGATCTTTAAAAAATTTAGATGAACGCTTAAAGAAGATTTATCAGGGATCAATTGCCATTATTTCTGGTGTTTCTACTGAAATTGCTTTGGACATTGGTAATAAAATCCTTCAAAATAACATCGATAAATTAGCATTACAACAAAGTACGAAGGATGGGACTCCTAAACTGACTGTTATTGAACCAGCTAAACAAGAAAATGTGATTTTGACAACTTGCATTACTGGTATTGGCGCCGCAAAGTATTTACAAGATTTGCTTCGGGAAAATACGAATGGCAAAATCAAGGTTATTTCTAAAGACTTTTACGAACTAAAGAAAAACGGAATTAAAGATCCGATTTTTAGTAAATATCACGTAAAAATTATCATTGGAACAGATGACCCTTGTATTACTGAGGTTCCTTATCTATCAGTCGAAGGGCTAATTAATCGTGATATTGGCGATCCGGTATTTATGACTGCATTTCCAAGTGAATTTACTTCTGAAAACTTAGCTGACATGAATAGTAGTGTGGTTCGTGCATTTACAATCGACAATATTGCTAATAATATGGCTACTTTGGATCCAACAGTCACAGTTAAGCAAGTGGAAAATTGCGTAACAAAATTGGAGCGTAGCCTAGGCACAAAAATGGGTGTGTATTTAAAAATTAGTTTATACATGCATTTATGTTTCATGTTTGAACGGGTAGTTCAGGGGGAACCCAATCTGGATTATCATAATGTGAGGAAATTTAAACAGTGTTATGGACACTTCATTGAAATTACAAAAGATGCGCTTAGTGATATGCAACACTATTATAGTGTTAAGATTCCAGATTCAGAAATTGGATTTATTTTTGATATTTTAAAAAATCGTGTTGATTTATCTAACATAGAATAGCTGAAAGCGTGGGATTTGTGTAGCTTTTAAGAAAGGGCTTACACTGATTGGCACGCTTTTTGCATATATAAAGGTGAGGACAAAAAATGAGTGAACAACAAAAAAAGATAGTTTTTCGAGTAGATAATCGTTTGGTACATGGTCAGATTGCGGTTAATTGGAAACAAGCTTATCAGTTTAGTGCAATTATTGTTCCAGATAACCAATTAGCACAAGACAAATTGAACCAAACTCTAATGAAGATGGCTATAAGAGCTGCCAATTTGAAAGGATACTTTGTCAGTGTTGACGAAGCACCAGATATCATAAAAAAGCTCACAGTTGTTCATCAAAGTCTTTTAACTGAGCATCGGACAAAAGATTCAATTTTTGTCGTTTGTCGTACACCATCAGTGGTGAGGAAAATAGTTGAAGGAGGGGTAAAAGCTGATTCAGTAACTCTATGGAATATGTTTAAACAACCTGGGAAAAAGAAAGTCTCTGGAGTTGTTTACATGGACGAATCAGACATAGAGGATGTAAGAGCTATTGAGAATACAGGAGTATCAGTAACGATTCAGGAAACACCATATTCCAAAAAAATTACCGTACCAAAAAAAATTTAGAGGAGTGAAGAAATTATGCCAGTAGTATTAGCAAGGGTTGATCAGCGTTTGATCCATGGACTTATTGTTAACCAGTGGGCGCAGTCATTGAAGGCAAAAAGATTTATGGTTGTTGATGATGTTGTAAGTCAAAATGAAGAATTAAAGGCAAGTATGCGAATGTCCAAACCCGCTGGAACGGGTATGTCAATTATTAATACAGAAAAGGCAATCACAAATTTCAAAAACGGAAACTATGATGCACAACGTGTCTTTATTCTTGTAAAGGAACCAAGTAAATTGTTGGAGTTGATCGATGCAGGAATCGAAATTCCCAAGGTCAATCTTGGTATTATGTTTGCCGAAGATGGTAGAATACCGGTTACTAAATTTATTGCATTAAATGATAAAGAAAAGGCGGATATTAAAAAAATTCAGGACAGAGGCATTCCGGTCACTGTCCAATATGTACCCGTTGATCCTGAAGAAAATGTTACTAAGTATCTTAAATAAAAGGGGTGGAGTTTTATGCAGTTACTTCAAGATTGTTTAATTATCCTATTGGCTGCTTGGATGTGCATTGATCAAAATGGTTTAGTTGTAGTTTCATACTTCCCGGTAATTGTTGGGTTTATTACTGGATTGATTATGGGAGATATTACAACTGCAATGTATATTGCTGGTACTTTTGAATTAATGCAATTAGGCGTTGCAAACCTAGGTGGTTCATCGATGCCTAACTATGGTTTGGCTACAATTATTGGTGCTTTCTTAGCAATTCGTACTGGTACTGGTGTAAAAACTGGTATTGCTGTAGGATTACCAGTTGGTATGTTAGCCATTCAGCTTGATGTATTGATCAAAATCATTAACCAATTTATCCAGCGTAGAATGGAACGCTTAAACCATGAACATAACTGGAAAGCAATGTTACGTCAGCCTTGGTATGGCGTTGGACTTTTTGG
This sequence comes from Pediococcus parvulus, assembly GCF_007990205.1. Taxonomy (GTDB): domain Bacteria; phylum Bacillota; class Bacilli; order Lactobacillales; family Lactobacillaceae; genus Pediococcus; species Pediococcus parvulus. The sequence goes on from NZ_BJWE01000019.1 coordinate 18,508, forward strand.
ACTTGAAACAGGAATTCCAACTGTAATTTTAGTATTTTTAGGCCCTACAGCGGTTAAAGAAATTTTGAAATGGTTACCAGCTTGGTTTACAAATGGATTAACCATTGCCGGTGGATTATTACCTGTTGTTGGTGTTGCCATGCTGTTACATTATATGCCAACAAAGAAATTCTTTACTTTTCTAGTCATTGGGTTCGTGCTTACTGCTTATCTAAAAGTTCCAATTTTAGGCCTTGCTTTAATTGGATTTGCATGCGCTTACTATTACTTTAATTCAGAAATGAAAAAAGCCGATGAAAAACAAGAAGTAAAAGCAGCTGGTGCAACAAATGATCAGGGAGATGATTATGATGAGTGAAAAAGAAAATAAAACTGTAATTACAAAACATGATTTACGAAAAATGGGTGTCCGTTGGTGCTTTATGGGTGTTAATGCATTTAATTACGAGACTCAAGAAGGACCCGGATACACGTATGCGGTTGCCCCAGCACTTCGTAAGATTTATCCAAATGATGACGATTATGAACACGCACTTGCAAATCACTTAAATTATTTCAACACTACAACTGCTATGGCCAACATTTTAATGGGTGCCACAACTGCTATGGAAGAAAAAGAAGGTGTTAAATCACTTGATGCTGTTCAGGCATTGAAGACTTCTTTGATGGGCCCCTTGGCGGGAATTGGAGATACATTAATTTGGGTTTTGTGGCCAACAATTATTGGATCTATTTCCGGATATATGGCTGTTAAAGGTAATCCACTTGGAGCCATCATCTGGTTCTTATGCAATATTGCATTTTTCTTTGGTAAAGTTTGGCTGACAAGTTTAGGATACTTCTCTGGAACTAAATTAATTACTTCTTTAGGGGAAAGAATTTCAATTTTTACTGAATCTGCTTCCATTATGGGCTTAACTGTAGTTGGTGCTTTAGTAGCCAGTGTAGTAAAAGTGACAACGCCAATCACCTTCAAATTTGGAGCTGTTACCATGGGCTTGCAGACAGGTATTTTAGATAAAATCATGCCAGCATTGTTGCCAGTACTTCTTACATGGGTTGTGTATAAGCTTATTGGTAATAAGAAATGGACAATGAACAGAATTATTTTGCTATTAATTGTACTTGCAATGGTTTGTTCGTTCTTCAATATTTTGAAGTAAACTAAGAGTGGAACAAAGGCTTAGCAAATGATTATTCTGACAACGAGAGAGTAATCAATTACTAAAATGGTTGATTTATGTTAACCATTCTTTGTGCCACTTTTTTGATGTAAGGGTCGATCAATCTATAAGAGAAAGAGGATTTTATTATGAAAAGGCATATAGTAATTGCATCACACGGAAAACTAGCAGAAGGCATGACAAAAACACTTGAGTTTATTGCAGGTAAGCAAACACAATTGACCGTCTTAACTGCCTATACAGATAATCAACCCATTGAAAAGCAGGTTGAAGATTTAATGTCCCAATTTGTAGCAGAAGACGAAGTGATTATTTTTACTGACATGCTAGCGGGAAGTGTTAATCAGAAATTTTTCCCTTATAGATCAAGGCCTCATACTCAGATTGTTACTGGTATGAATTTACCAGTCATTTTGGCAGCCACCATGGAACCTGCAGATAAGTATTTAACTCCAGAAAAAATGCGCGAATTAATCCAACAAGCTAGAGAGCAGCTTGTGTATGTGAATGATATAAGCGTTGAGGATGATGACGATGATGAATGAGTCGGGCAAATGGTGGCAGAAAAGCGTTGTTTATCAGGTATATCCCAAAAGCTTCAATGATTCAAACAATGATGGGGTTGGAGACTTAAATGGGATCACAGAAAAACTCAGTTATATTAAAGAACTAGGAGCCGATATTATTTGGCTGAATCCAATTTATGATTCACCACACGTCGATAACGGTTATGACATTTCTAATTATCGCAGTATTGATGCAAGCTTGGGAACAATGATGGACTTTGATCAATTGCTAAAAAGGTCCCATGATTTAGGATTAAAAGTAATCTTGGATTTGGTAGTGAATCATACTTCAGATCAACACCCATGGTTTAAAGAAAGTAAGAAATCCAAAAATAGTTCTTATCACGATTATTATATCTGGAAGAATCCAGTTGAGGGACATGAGCCAAACAACTGGGGATCTAGTTTTGGTGGTTCTTCATGGGAGTATGTAAAATCGGTTGGCCAATACTATTTACATTTATTTGCTAAACAACAACCAGATTTAAACTGGGAGAATCCTAAGGTCAGACAAGAAGTATTTGATGTCATGCGTTTCTGGCTAGACAAAGGGATTGATGGTTTCAGAATGGATGTAATTAGTCTGATTTCTAAAAAGCCTGATTTTCCAGATGGCACAATTGTTCAAAAAAAGAAGTTTGGTGATTACTATTATGGGGCTGCAAATGGACCAAGAGTTCATGACTATTTAAAAGAAATGAATAAGGAAGTTTTGAGTCATTATGACGTGGTTACAGTGGGAGAAACACCTCACACTAATGTTGAAGAGGCAGTGAAGTATGTAGACAGAAGACGACAGGAATTAGATATGGTTTTTCACTTTGATCATATGCATCTTGATTATGGTGAATATGGAAAATTTTCTAAGAATCGTTTTAAATTATTGGATTTGAAGGATGTTTTAAGCCGATGGCAAACTGAAATGGCTAAACATCATGGATGGAATAGCTTGTATTGGAGCAACCATGATCAAGCACGGGCCGTATCTCGATTTGGAAATGATGGAAAGTATCGTGTATCCTCCGCTAAGATGTTAGGAACTCTTTTGCATATGATGCAAGGAACCCCATATATCTATGAGGGTGAGGAAATTGGAATGACAAATGTTCACGATGCCAAAATTTCCGATTACAATGATTTGGAAACTTTAGATATTTACAATCGATTTCAAAATGACTATCACTTAACGGAAGAAGAGACAATGAAGGCCATTCACATGAAATCACGTGATAATGCTAGAACACCGATGCAATGGGATGAAAGCAAGAATGCAGGATTTAGTAAAGCGGATAAGACTTGGTTAAAAGTTAATTCGAATTTTCGAAGTATTAATGTCGCACGAGCTAAAGATAATCCAGATTCAGTTTTTTATTACTATCAAAAGTTAATTCAGATTAGACATGATTATCCAATTATAACTACTGGTCAGTATCGATTAATTGATGCTAATAATCCTAATGTTTTTAGTTATGAGCGAATTGGAAATGATAACACGTTACTAGTAATTTGTAGTTTTGCAGAAAAAAAGATTCAGTATAAGGTTCCAGATGATTTAAAGAAGTTGGATCATAAAGTTTTGATTAGTAATGGAGACCAGTATGAATGGGACACAAGTGGAGACGTTGTGTTACAGCCCTATGCTGCAGTGGTTTACCTTATTCAGGGAAAAGAAATGCTTTAATTGGTAAGGAGAATTGGGATGAATTCTGACAATATTGTACAAGACAATAATTATCGTTTTACGGTTCTAACAGATCGATTGATCAGATTGGAATATTCGGATATTAACCAGTTTGAGGATCGCACGACTCAAGTGGTGCAAAATCGTGATTTTGATAAGCCTAAATTTGAAGTTTTTAAGAATCGAAAAAATCATCAGATTGAGATAGTTACTAAGTTTATTCATCTTTATTATGATGGTGGAAAATTTTCTCCAGCAACTTTGTATATTGATGCTGCCTACAACTATGGGACTTATATGAGTCGGTGGTATTTCGGAGAAAAAATTGAGAAGAATTTAAAGGGGACTGCACGAACGCTGGACAAGGCGGATGGTGAGATTCCTTTAGAAGATGGATTAATGGCTAAAGACGGGTTCTCTTATTTAGATGATTCTAAGTCGTTCATTCTTTCTGATGATAAGTTTCAAGTCAGAGAAAACCCTGAATTAGATTATTACTATTTTGCCTATGGTCATGATTTTGAAGGAGCTTTAAAAGATTATTATAAATTGACTGGTAAAACACCATTGATTCCGCGTTATGCCTTAGGAAATTGGTGGAGTCGTTACTGGCCATATACACAGGATGAATATAAATCTTTGTTTGAGCGGTTTAATAAGGAAAAAGTTCCCATTTCTGTGGCAGTGATGGACATGGATTGGCATTTAGTTCATGATGTGCCTGCTCGATTTGGAAGTGGCTGGACTGGCTATACCTGGAACAAGAAACTATTGCCAAATCATAAGAAGTTGATTAATTGGTTACACGAACAGGGCAAACACGTAACGGTCAACGACCATCCAGCTGCCGGGGTTCGTGCGTTTGAAGGTTCATATTCCGATGTTGCAAGACGTTTGGGACTAAATGCTGATAAGGAAGAGCCGGCGTTGTTTGATTTTCAGAACCCAGATTATCGAAAAGCGTATTTTGAGGATGTTCATCGTCCCATTGAAAAAGATGGTATTGATTTTTGGTGGATAGATTGGCAACAAGGACAAAATCGTGGTTCCAAACAAGTTGATCCACTGTGGTTATTAAATCATTATGTTTACCAAGACAATGATCAGCGACATCCTGGAAATGGTTTGACACTTTCTCGTTATGGTGGTCCAGGAAGTCATCGCTACCCGATAGGCTTTTCAGGAGATACTGTTGCAAGTTGGAAATCGTTACAGTTTCAACCTTATTTCACAGCAACAGCTTCCAACATTGGCTACACTTGGTGGAGCCACGACATCGGCGGCCATATGAAAGGTGCTTATGATAGTGAATTAACGTTACGTTGGATGCAATTTGGTGTGTTTAGTCCAATTAATCGTCTGCATAGTTCCGAAAATCCGTTTATGGGAAAGGAACCGTGGAATTACGATGAGAACGCTCGTCAATCCATGACCAAATTTTTAAGACTTCGGAGTTCTTTAGTTCCATATTTGGATACGGCTAATTATTTAACTCATAAGAATGGCATTCCGCTAGTTGAACCTGTTTATTACAAAAATCCCGATGAAAAGGCTGCCTATACAGTTCAAAATCAATATTATTTTGGTAGTGAAATGATGGTCGCACCAATTACACAACCGGCTGATGATATAACATTTGAAGGAGAAACAACAGCTTGGTTACCAGAAGGGGACTGGTTTGATTTCTTTACTGGCGTTAAATATATCGGCGACACATACGTGAATATTCATCGATCAGGAAAGGACTATCCGGTTTTTATAAAAGCTGGAGGAATTGTTCCTTTAAACGCAAATTATATGGAAGATATTGAACAATTGCCAGAAAAATTAGACGTTCGAGTTTACCCAGGTGCTGAAAATCAATTTACTTTGTTCGAACATCAAGGTACTTCGGTCGCTAAAACTAAGTTTGAATTTGATGGTGAATCACACTTAAAGATACAAGTTGAAGATTCAGATCAGATTTTGCCGGAGAAACGTGAACTGAATATTTTGGCCTGTGGAAACGTGGCAAATCTAGACTGTTCAACTAAGAAAGTTATGTTAACAAATCAAAATAACTCTAAGACAGTTGATTTGAATTTCAAAAACGATAAAGAGTTAGTGACTTCATTGATTTTTGAAAAGCTACAACATGCAAAAGTTAGTTTTGATCTCAAAAGCGAAATTTGGAAAGTTGTCAATAGTCAAAAAACGCCAGAACAAATTATTAGTTATCTGAACACTTTGGATAATCAAAATTTGGCTAAGATGTTGATTGAACTAGTGGCTGCGTAAAAAAAATCCAAAACTAAAAAGACTATTTACAATGGAAGATTCCGTTGTAAATAGCCTTTTTCCGTTACAAAATGCTAGTCCTTTTTAAATCCTACTTGATCTGGTAAATCTGGAGTTCCATACATTTTTGGTGTGACCGGTTTTAAGTTAGGGGCACTGGCTTCGGGTTTAGGATCCTTGACCCATTTAAATTTACCTTCACCGTCTAAAGCTTCCCCTTTTGCCCAGTTTCCATCTTGGCTTTCTTCACCCTCTGATAAATTGTAAAAATCATAAGCAATGTCAAAACGTTCCTTGTCACGTGGAAAAGTGGTTGGGACTAAGATTCCGCCTTCTTTTTCTTCAAGTTCTTTTACAGCAGTCATCCATAAATTCTGATGATAACTATCACGAGCGAGGAGAACAGACAGTAACTCGCGAACGCCTTTGTCTTCGATCATTTCGTAAATTCTGGCGACCTGCAATCTACCTTGAGATTCGGCATTAAGATTAGCCCGAAAATCAGCAAGTAAATTACCACTTGCAATAATATACGCACCACTCCAAGGGTTACCAACGCTATCAGCGGGGCGTGGACCTAATCCCGCCACAATCGCATGTTGGGGGTTCATCCCTGATATGATCGCTTTCACAGTCGGATCTTGTTTCATGACCTCTTCTTGTTGAATGATAGGAGCGTCTTCAAGCAAGCGGGCAACCATTGTGGCCAACATTTCAACATGGCCCAATTCCTCGGTTGCCACATCCATAATCATATCTTTATATTTTTCTTCTCCGCGGCAACTCCACCCCTGAAACAAGTACTGCATTGCGACACTCATCTCACCATATTGCCCACCAATTAATTCCTGAATATATTTAGCATATAACGGGTTAGGCGCATCTGGTTTAGCTTCGAACTGTAATTCTTTTTTGTGATTAAACATTATTAAGTCGCCTCCTTAATACCAATATCTAATAATTACAATTAGATATCAAATTTAATGAATAAAAAATTTTAAACGCTCAAGGTTTTCCGACAAATAAAAATCTCGACAGTTTTGTTTTTACCCAATGACTACTGAATTTTTGTTTTACATCAAACAAAATTAATTTAAAAAAATGGGTATTTAATAATTGTAAACTTAAAATATATACATACAAAGTATTTACTAAAGTTCTCGAAAGTATGTATAATATAAATATTAGGAGGAAAGATATGCCTAAACGGCCAAAACAGCTTGAAAAAGAAATCTTAAAAGCTGGATTTGTTCGCCAAAAAGGAAGAGGGAAGGGCGGACATCGAAGATATAAACACCCAGATGGCCGAACTACCGAAATACCGTTTCACGATAAAGAACTGAGAAAAGGTACTGAAGAAGCGATTAGAAAACAAGCGGGGTTAAAATGAAACTCATTGGCATATCTAAACAGAAAATGAATAAAGTAATGTATCCGGTAATTATTTCAGAACGTAATGATGATGGCCATTATTTTGTTGCGACTTCACCAAATATACCAGGGATGGTCACTCAAGGTGATACGTTCTCGAATGCGGCCTACTGGGCGGAAGACGCCATTGCCACAATGTTGGACGGTGAAACAATTTATCCTAAAGTGCAGGATCCAAGCAACTGGAAACTAGCAGCAAATGAACGCCTTGTATACATCACCGTTGACATGAATAAGTGGCTTAAAAAGAACGCCAAAACAATTAAGAAAACGATCACCGTCCCCGAGTATTTAAGTAAAATGGCAAATGAGCAAAATATCAATGTTTCAAAAGTGGCAAGTGATGCGCTCAAGAAAATTTTAGGTGTTTAAGGTTTTCTGATAAATAAAAATCTCGACAGTTTCGTGTGATTTAACACACAAGAGGCTATCGAGATTTTTAAATTAAATTGCTTTTTCGAGTTTTGCGTACCAATTTTTACTTACAAATGCGGTCCAAACTAGTGCTGCGAAGCTTGGCCGATGTCGATGGTGCTTGCGTTTGATTGTGGGGTTTATAGCTGTGTTTACGTCTTGCATAAGTTATCTCCCTTCATGAATTACAAAAGTTAATTGGTGATTTAGTTGATAGTTTCTTGGGACGCTAGATCGAAGAAATGCGCGCGACTCATATCAAATGCCAATTGAATTTTTTCATCAGGTCGATGACTATTTTGTGCATTCACCTTAGCAACGAATTCATGCGGTCCTGCCATAACGTAAAGCATGGATTCTACACCTAGCAATTCTGATACCCCTACTTTTACATCGACCTGTGCGCCAGCAAACTTTTGCAAAAGGATTTGATCTGTGTGAATGTTTTCAGCGCGGATCCCCAGTGTGATTGTTTTTTGATCGTAGCCTTTGTCGCGTAAGATGGCCAGCTTGTCTGGCGGTACCTGAACATCAAGTTTCTTATCTAAAGTACTGACTTTATCATCGTGCAATTGAACTTCAAAAAAATTCATTGAAGGGGATCCCATGAAACCGGCCACAAATTTATTGACCGGTTGGTTGTAAAGCTCAGAGGGAGTTCCAACCTGTTGAATGGTCCCCTGTTTTGTTAAAACGATTCGATCCGCCATCGTCATTGCTTCAACTTGATCGTGAGTCACATAAATCATATTGGTTTTTAAACGCTGATGTAGTTGCGCAATTTGGGCACGCATAGAGACCCGTAATTTTGCATCCAAATTAGATAGAGGCTCATCAAGCAAAAACAGTTTGGCTTTGCGGACAATTGCCCGACCTAAGGCAACGTGTTGTCTTTGTCCACCAGATAGGGCGGCTGGTTTACGGGTTAAAAAATCCTCCAGGCCGAGTATTTCAGCAGCGTTATCAACGCGTTTTTTTATTTCGGCTTTATTGATGTGTTGAATTTTCAAACTAAATGCCATATTGTCATAGACGGTCATATTGGGATACAGTGCGTAATTTTGGAAGACCATGGCGATATCACGGTCTTTTGGGGCAACATCGTTAATGACTTTGCCATCCATTTTGAGTTCGCCGTCTGTAATGTCTTCAAGACAGGCAATCATTCGAATGGTCGTTGATTTACCACATCCGGAAGGACCAACAAAGACAATGAATTCCTGATCTTTAATGTGTAAATTAAAATCAGTGACGGAGTAATTGTCGTTTCCGACATATTGTTTATAAATGTGATCTAAATTGATTTCAACCATTATTTAAGCCTCCTTATTATAAGAATTAACTAATTAATACAAGAAGGATGTCAAAATGAAAGGGTTTCATCAAATAATTTGACTATCAGCACAATAAATTATATTTATAGATAGTCTTGAATATAAAAATTTTGAGAAGCATTTATTATTGCTGAAGGCTTGGTATTTAAACAATTAATTAAATCCCGGAGTTTTGAAAGTATAAATAAAATTGAAAGTGCCGTTACAGAAACGTAATAATTGCGTTTATAAGTTTAGATTTATGTGTGCTCGTTTTTTTGCTTTTTTAGTAATTAGAAATTCAATTATGATATGATAAACCTATATAGAAAAAGAAAGGGGTTTATAAATTGAAACAATTTGAAATTAAATTATCTTATGAAAATGGGCGCGTTATTACGTTCTATCGGGAATTTGCCGATCTCGAAGAAGCAGAAGAGGACGTTTTGGCTCACATTTCCTCTGGCTCAACAATTAAATTCAACGAAGCTGGAGCAGTTGGCATGCTGTCATTTCGCGGGGCCATTAGCTATTTGATTACGCAAAAAGATCGTCCAAACGATGTTGAGGCAATTACCTGGGACTAGCTCGCAGCTTATAAAAGGGATTAATTAAATGAGCGCAGAAATTTCTGTACAGAGTTTAGAAAACGGTTACAAAAGTATTTTTAAAGAATCACCAGCGCATTTTTACTTTGCACCTGGGCGAATTAACTTAATTGGTGAACATACTGATTACAATGGGGGCCGCGTGTTTCCTTGTGCTATTAGTTTAGGGACCTTCGCAGCCGTGAAACCACGGACAGATAATGAATTTCATTTGTATTCTAAAAATTTCGCTGACCAAGGTGTCCAAGTTTCAACGTTAGAAACCTCTGAAATTCAAGAAAAAGTCGGTAACATGTGGACGAATTATCCAAAAGGCATGTTGCGCTATTTGATGGAAGATGGTGCAAAAATCACCACTGGTTTAAACGTCTACATTGTCGGCAATCTGCCTGATGGCGCTGGGTTATCATCTTCAGCTTCCTTAGAGATGTTATTTGGCAAGATTTTCCAAGATGAATTTCAGTTACAAGTAGATCCGATTGATATGGTGAAAACTGGTGTGAAAGTTGAAAATCAGTTTATTGGCCTTAATTCTGGCATTATGGATCAATTTGCTGTAGAAATGGGCAAAAAAGATAACGCCGTGTTGTTGGATACCAATACCCTTAAATATGAACATGTGCCTTTGAAACTGGGCAATCATGTCATCATTATCATGAATACCAATAAACGGCGGGAGCTGGCAGATTCAAAATATAATGAGCACCGCCAACAATGTGACGAAGCCTTGAAACAATTGCAGACTGGCGTTGATACGCCAACTTTAGGTGCCTTGGATAAAGAAACATTTGATGAGTATGCTTACTTAATTCAAAGCGAACCGCTCCTCAAGCGGGCCCGCCATGCCGTTTTCGAAAATCAACGAGTTGGCGAAGCAATGACTGCTTTAAGGGATCAGGACTTGGCTAAATTTGGCCGTTTGGTGAATGCTTCTCACGTTTCTCTTCAATACGACTTTGATGTTACCGGTAAAGAACTTGATACTTTGGCTCACACAGCTTGGCAGCAACTTGGCGTTCTTGGCGCCCGTATGATTGGTGGCGGCTACGGTGGTTGTGCGATTGCCATCGTGGAAAAAGATCAAGTGGCTGCTTTTGAAGCCGAAGTTGGTAAAGTTTACAAAGAAAAAATTGGGTATGCGGCCGATTTCTATGTGGCTGAGATTGCCGACGGACCCACTCAATTACGAAGAGGTAAGTAAGAGTGAAAAATGAACCTAAATTAGTCGATCAATTTGTGGATGAAATCCTGAAAAGGGGTACCTATCATGAATTGGACCGGCGCTATTTGATTAACCGAATTTTTGCGTTGGTCGGTGAACAGTCATTGACGTCTAAACAAACCGCCGTTGATTTGTTGCAGCTGCATGATTTGTTGATTGAAACGGCCATCCAAAATGGCAAGATTCAAGATAACCCAACGGAACGGGAAATTTTAGGTGCTGATCTTATGGACTTCGTGACCCCAACGCCTTATCAAGTAAATACTAAGTTTTGGGATCTGTATCAAAAAAGCCCGCAGTCGGCGACGGGTTACTTTTATAAGTTAAGTCGTGAAAATGATTATATTAAAACACGGGCAATCGCCAAGAATATTGAGTTTCCAGTGCCAACTGACTATGGCAAATTGGAAATTACAATTAATTTATCTAAACCAGAAAAGGATCCACGGGCGATTGCGTTGGCTCAAACGACGGTTTCAACGAGTTATCCGCAGTGTCAGTTGTGCATGGAAAATGAAGGTTACGAGGGCCGAGTCGGCTATCCAGCACGCGGCAATCACCGAATTGTGCGCATGCAATTGGATGGAGAAACGTGGGGCTTTCAGTATTCGCCGTACGCTTATTTTGCGGAGCACTGCATCTTTATTTCAGATGAGCATCGGCCAATGCACATTGATCGGCCTACCTTTCAGAACTTAATGGCGATTGTAAAATACTTTCCAGATTATTTTGTCGGTAGCAATGCGGATCTCCCAATTGTGGGCGGTTCGATGCTGAGTCACGATCATTATCAAGGTGGTAAGCACGAGTTTCCAATGGCGGTAGCGGCAGTTGAAACACCGTTTGAATTGACAGGGTTTGCGAATGTTTCGGCCGGTATTGTGAAATGGCCGATGTCGGTGATTCGCCTGAAGAGTGGGTCAGAATCGAGTTTAGTGGATGCGGCAACCAAAATTTTAAGAGTTTGGCAGGAATATGACGATCCTAAACGTGATATTCGGCATGAAACTGAGGGGGTGCAGCATCACACCATTACCCCGATTGTCCGAAAACGCGCGGGGCGATTTGAGATGGATTTGGTGTTGCGAGATAATCAAACGTCAAAACAATACCCAGACGGAATCTTTCATCCGCATCAAGATGTGCAACACATCAAAAAAGAAAATATCGGTCTGATTGAGGTTATGGGGCGAGCTATTTTGCCGGCGCGCCTGAAGAACGAATTGCAGGAAGTGGAACGCTACTTGTTAAACCAACCGAACGAAATGAAAGCTTACCATCAAAAATGGGCTGATCATTTAAAATCCAAACACGATTTCACGACGGCTAATGTCGAACAGATTGTGGATCAAGAAGTGGGGCACGTGTTTTTGCGCGTCTTGGAGGATGCTGGAATTTTCAAGCGCACTTCAGATGGGCAAGCAGGGTTTAAGCAGTTTATTCAAAAAGTTAATGCAACCAACTGAGGTAATTCAGTTAGTAGGTAAAGGCCACATGGAAGTGGTCATTTTTTTGGTGAAAATTGAAAGCCCTTTACTCGTTGAAATACCTAAAAAATGTTAAAATTAGGATGTTAAATAATATGCAATTGGGGGAATTTTAAGATGAGCGAAAGCCGCTTAGATCCAAAACGATTTTCAAAAATATTAGTTGGGGTTGATGATTCCCCAGATGCCCAGTTGGCGTTTCGGTTTGCGATGAACCGCGCCAAACAAGACAATGCCGAACTCGATATTGTATCCATTTTAGAACAGGATGATATCAATATTTATCAGGCATTGAACAAGGATTACATTTTAGACAAACGTGATGAGCTCGAGAAACATTTACAGGGTTATCGCAAAATTGCGGAAGAATTTGGGATTCGCAAGGTTGAAACCTACACTGCTGAAGGTGATGCCGGTGAAACGATTGTAAAAGACGTGATTCCGCATGTTAATCCGGATTTGTTAGTTATTGGTTCTTCTTCTAAGTCCGGAGTTGCCCGCTACTTTGGTAGTCAGGCTTCCTATATGGCAAAGTATTCACCAGTTTCTGTATTGGTTATTCGTTAGTTTAAGAGCGCTTGAATTTTAGTTTGTAAGTAGTTAGAATGATTATTAGAAGCAAATAATTCTAAAAGAAGGCTTAAAATAATGGCAAAGCAAGTTTATAACGATTATTTTTTTGATGAGCCAGCATGGAATACGCATGATGGCGGATATGTGCCGCTTGAAGAGCCGACGACACCGCAACGAAAGCTGCATGTACCAGCAGTTTTGCAGCCTGATAAGGAAACCGACACGGATATGTATTACACCGTGACGGCCGAAGAGGGTGAAACGCAATTATTACCGGGTCCAAAAACGAAAACCTGGGGTTATAACGGCAGTTTGTTAGGTAAAACGATTATCTTCAAACGGGGAAAGACCATTCATATCACGTTGAAAAATGATCTCCATGAACTGACTACCTTTCACTGGCATGGTTTAAATGTGCCAGGGCCATATATTGATGGCGGCTGTCATGCACCTGTTTATCCAGGTGAATCCAGTGACATTGAATTTGTCTGCAATCAGCCAGCGGCAACACTTTGGCTTCATGCGCATCCATGCCCATCGACTGCCCAACAGGTATGGCATGGTTTAGCGACTCCGGTGGTTGTTCAAGACGATGTGGAATCCAAATTACCTTTACCACGTAATTATGGCGTGGACGACTTTCCACTAGTTTTGCAAGACCGCAATTTCCACGAGGATAATCAGTGGGATTATAAGGCAGATTATGATCCCGATGGCGTTCAGGGTAAAACCCCAATGATCAACGGAACGATCAATCCTTATATTGATGTCACGACCCAACGTGTTCGTTTACGTGTGCTGGATGGTGCTAACCGGCGGGAGTTCCGTCTGCATTTTAATGATGACTTGGAGTTTGCCCAAGTAGCTTCTGATGGTGGTATTATGCCAGAGCCGGTCTATTTCACTAAAGTCATGCTGACCTGTGCCGAACGGGATGAGTTTATCGTTGATTTCGGCAAGTATCACGATGGCGATGAAGTGGCGTTAATGTCAGATGATGTGCCGTTGGTTCATTTCCGCATTCACCAATTTGCCAAAGACGAGACAAAGTTGCCAGATCATTTGGTTGATCAACCTAATTTGACCGTTACACCAGGGACCAAAACGCGCCATGTAGTGATGTCTGGGATGGACGAAGAAGTTGCAATTGATGGCAAGAAGTTTAACATGCAACGTATTGATGCGCGTCAAAAAGTTGGTGATGTCGTTTTATGGGATGTGACCAATACCAACGATATGGTGGGGGGCATGATTCATCCTTTCCATATTCACGGAACTCAATTTTTGGTCGTTTCCAGAAATGGGCATGCGCCATATCCAAACGAGCATGGTTGGAAGGATACGGTAAGTGTTAATCCGAATGAACATGTTCAGATTAAAGTGCGATTTGAGTACACCGGTGTCTATATGTATCACTGTCATATTATTGAACACGAAGATGGTGGTATGATGGCGCAGATTGAGTCGTATGATCCAGACCATCCAAAGACCTATAAGTTGATGGATATGGATACTTTGATGAATGCCTTCGCGAAGGAAAACAACATTGAGCCAAAAGATTTGTGGCTTGGTGGCATGGGATCCTATGAAAAAATGGGCATGAAGATGTAAGGCTAAATTCTAAGTAACTAAAGGTTGAAACCACAAAAACTTATCTTGTTGCTTGATACGAAAACGTTCATAGTATCAAAATTAGATTAAATTTCCGTCTTCCAGCAAATTTGGGCTGGAACG